>NC_009523.1:303409-606818 GCF_000016665.1 Roseiflexus sp. RS-1 | reverse complement strand
GGTGAAGAGACTCGCCCGCTTCTGGCGGCAATCGACGGGAGACGAACCATCCTCGACATTGCCCATGATCTCTCGATTGCCCCGATCGACGTGTGCGTCGGTATTGCCAGCCTGGTTCAGCAGCACATCATCACCCTTGCTGCGCCGCAGCAATCATCGACGGAAGCGGCAGAGGCGCCGATCAGAGAAGTAGAAAAGCGCGATGGATTTTTTGAGCGGCTCATCGCCCGCGCGATCGAAGAAGAACGGCGCAAATCCGAACCGCGTCAATCCGAGCCGCGCCAGTCCGAGCCGCGTCAATCTGAGCCGCGCCAGTCTGAGCCGCGGCAGTCCGAACCGCGGCAGTCGAGAGGGCGTCATACGAGGGGATAAATCGAAGAGGACAAAAGGCGAGATTATGTTCAAGACTTCCTTTTACTCACAAAACGAGCGATACGAGTGATTGCATTCCTGACACGATGAAAGCCATTATCATCGCCAAAAGACCATGATCCAGTAAATAGACTTTCCTTGATGCCGAAGACCTGACGGTAATCAACTTTACTCCAGTGTTGATGATTTTCTAGTCGTCTTTCCGCGACACAACCCCACCATATCCAGTTTTTATTGGGTAGAACCTCTTCAACAAAATCTTGATAAGTAACCTCGAAACCTTCCCCTTTCAAAACAGAAATCACGAATGATGGTGTCATCGCCCATATCCATGCAGAAACGTTGACACGATAGGGGTCGAATGCGTTAAAAACGTCATTTCGATGGTAATTCGGATGGAGTTCCTTTATATCAGTACTACCCGGAAGGTAGATGAGTGTGATGGTTCTCTGTTGCTATGCCTCTGTTGCTCACAACGATCAAGCGTCTTTCCTGGACGCCGTGACTGCAATTGCGATATGCTCAGAGGGTAGCGCGTGGATTATATCACGAAGGACGCAGATAGACAAAACACCGTCGCAGCGATTATTTTCTGTCCCTTCGTGATATGATACAGGCAATGCCATGGAACCCATGACTGGAGTCGTGTTTATCACTTTCACTACGCTGATTCTTTCCGGGCTGGCGCTGCTGTTGCAGATTGCACCAATCATTGGTATCTCGGCGCTCGAACGATTGACGCTGGCAGTCGGGCTGAGTCTGAGCCTGGTACCAGTCCTGTACCTGTGGGGCGCGTGGTTGGGGATCGTCATCGAAGCTTCTCACATTCGTGCATTTCTTTTCATCTGCCTGCTTACGGTAATCCTTTTGCACCATCGTGTGTCTGTGACCGTTCCATCCTGGAAACGCGACAGCGTGATCTGGCATCTGGTCATCGCCGGTGGTACGGCGCTGACCTTCTGGCTCCGCTTCGAGCAGATCCGTGATCTGGCACTGCCTGCCTGGGTCGACTCCGTTCACCATGCATTGTTGATCCGTGTGAGCATCGAGCACGGCGCAGCGCCTCTTTCTCTCCGTCCATACCTGCCGGTCGACGAGTTGACGTACCACTGGGGGTATCACGTCACCATGGCAACGCTGGCACAGATGGCGGGCATGGATAGACCGGAGAAACTGCCAGCACTGATGCTCTGGAGCGGTCAGACGATGAGTGCGTTGATGGTTCCGGCATATGCTGCGCTGGCAGTACGCCTCTGGCGGCGCCCCATCGCTGGCGCTGCGGCAGGTCTAGTGGTTGGTCTGGCGTCAGTGATGCCAGCATACTACGTCAGTTGGGGACGATACACCCTGCTGACCGGCATGCTCATGCTGCCTGCCGCGCTCATTGCCCTGGATACGGTGCGACGCAACCCTGGACTGGCATCAGCGGCGCTGCTGGCGGTCCTGCTCGCAGGACTCAGTCTGGTCCACTTTGTGGTCTTTGCGCTGACGCTGGCGGCATGCGCCGCATTGCTTCTCACTACGACACACGGATCGTTCTGGCGACGCACTGCCATCTGGATGGGAGTGGCGCTTGCCGGGGCGCTGACGATCACCGCGCCCTGGATCGTTCTGCTGGCGAGTCGCGCATTGCCGGGGACTGGAAGTTCCGCTATGCACATCGCTGGCAATGCCGGGTATAACGCATTACCGCTGGAGTTGCTCCGGGCAGGGACGAATCAAATCCTGCTGGCACTCGGCGGTATTGGTGCGCTGCTGACGCTCTGGCAGCGACAACGCGCTGCCATATGGCTGATCATCTGGTGTGCAACCGCAGTTCTCCTGGCGAACCCGGTCGTCGTCGGGCTACCGTACCTCTCGTTTATCACCAACGAAATGTTGACCATCACAATGTTCGCTCCGTTGGCGATGCTGATAGCAGGCGGGGCGGCAGCCATCGACGCACGCGCGCCGCGTGGCGGTTGGCGCAGGTTCGCCTGGCATCTGGGCGCCGTTGCGCTTGCGGCAGGCGTCATGCTGTGGGGCGTGAATCAGTGGCGCACCATTGTCCGCCCGGACACTGTGCTTGCCGGGCGCGCCGATCTGGAAGCCATCACGTGGGCGGCGCGCGCTACCCCGCCCGACGCGCGCTTCGTGACGGGCGCAGTCGGCTGGCTCTACGACGTTGATCGCGGGGCGGACGGCGGATGGTGGCTCTTGCCGCTGGCAGGGCGGCAGGTCAGCACGCCGCCGGTCATCTACAACTACGGTGCACCAGCGGATGTCGCCGCCATCAAGCGCGACACATTGTGGTTGCGCGACCGCAGCGCATCCGCAAGCGCGGAAGAACTTGCCGCCTTTATGCGCGAACGGGGGTATACCTATGTATATGCTGGCGAACGCCCCGGCGCCATTCGTGCGGATGCACTGCGCACTTCACCAATGTTCGAGCATGTGTACGAGCATGAAGGCATCGTCATTTTTCACCTGCGTGAATGAACCCGACAACGAAGGAAAGAGACGAAGGCGCGCCTTTCATCTCCCGGCAACCGAAATATTGCATCTTGTTCAACGATTCGATCATCCTATGAACAGTAAGCATCGGCTATAATAATGGCAGGAGAAATCCATCGACGCAGTATTCAGAAGCAGACGATATGTCGAATGACACCCTGCCACAACTGAGCGAACGTGAGCGCGAGATTCTGCGTCTGGTCGCTACCGGCGCCACCAATCAACAGATCGCCGCCCAACTCAACATCAGCGCCAACACGGTCAAGGTGCATTTGCGCAATATCTTCGGCAAGATTGGTGTCGCATCGCGGACTGAAGCAACGATGTATGCGGTGCGGAATGGATTACTCGATATTGACATCGAAAAAGAACCTTCCCTTGTCGCATCATCACCTCCGGCATCGCAGTCCGATACATCCCAGGAAACAACTTCTGAACAGGCGGTTGCAGCGAATGGTATTTCCACATCGTTTTCCAGTCCAGAACCAACGCGGGACATCCGCCATTCTCTACCGGGTGCGCTCCTCAGAGGAGGAGTGGTTGGGTTCATTATCATTGTTGCGATTCTTGCAACCTTCATCGCAATCGAACGCAACAATCGTCCTGAACCAACATCTATTGTCCAACCATCAGGCATTGCACCCCCTCCGATCGAATCACGATGGCGATTACTCGCGCCTCTACCATCGCCACAGGCTGGATTTGCACTGGTTACCTACAGTTATGAGGGACGACAATATCTGTACGCCATCGGTGGGGAGACTCCGGCAGGAGTGAGCAATGCAGTTTTGCGTTTCGATATACAAACAAACACCTGGGTGCGCCTGAGCAGCAAGCCGGTGGCTGTAACTGATGTCCATGCCGTTGTTGTTGGTGATCGGCTCTATGTGCCAGGCGGGAGAACAGCATCTGGCACAATCAGCAATCAACTGGATGTATACGAACCCCGGCGCGACCGCTGGATCACACTGGCGCCGTTACCCGCACCACGCAGCGGCTATGCACTTGCCACAGTCGAAGGGAAGATCTACCTGTTTGGCGGATGGGATGGTCAGTCATACCGTGCAGACGTATGGCAGTACAATCCCGATAATGATACCTGGACAGAACGGACGCCTCTGACAAAACCTCGCGCATTTGCAAGTGCAGCAACCGTTGAGGATCGCATTTACATCATCGGTGGCGAAGACGAGAGTGGACCGCTAACACTCAACGAAATCTACACGGCATCAGACGATGTCCAGCAAAGTGATCCCTGGTCCACCCGATCACCATTGCCGGAGGCGCGCCGCCATCTGGCAGCAGTTACCGCGAGCGGTTTCATCTTTGTCGTGGGAGGATCGGACATCGAAAGTTCCGCCCTGATATACAACGTCAATCTGGACGCATGGGAGCCCCTCCTCCTTCCTATTGCCCCCCGTTTGCGCGATGCACGCGTTCAGGCGCTCAACAACTATATCTACATCACAGGGGGAAGCGACCAAAACGGCGCTGTGGATCACGTGTACGCATATCAGGCGTTCTACAGCGTATTCCTGCCGCTGGTACCGAATGACTAAGCCCGACTCAGGTCTTCTCTCCAAAGTACTATTCTAGGTTTTTGATTCGACAAACCCGACTTCACACGTCATTGTCGGGGTGTTGGATATATTCCATCGGATGGAGATAACAATCGACGCAATTTTCGTCGAACCCACATTCCCATTTTTACGTATGGATGTTCTTCGATTTCCTCCAATCTGCGCTTGCATACCAGCAACGCTTGCTGTAATTGGACTGGATTTTGTGCAAGCGATCCTACTACCGTTTCGTTTCCCGGACGAACGAACACTATCCAGGACAAACCGTGTGGATGTGGCCAATAGATTGGTATCATTTTCAATCCATATTCAGCACCAAATTGCTCCATTGACTGAGGAGTAAATGTCACCCCACCCGGATACACCCAATCATCACCCTCGTAATCTTGTTCGCCAATCGCATAATTAGCCACAAAAAGTGACGAGGCGGACATAACCTTGATGGCTTCTGCGAGGCAGCGACGAATTTGCGCCTTTGAGGTATGTGAGAAAATAGACTGTGCCAGAATGAAATCGAACTGACGATCAAAGATGCTGAGTGTAAAGAAATTGTCGTTACTAAACGTTGGACGTTTTAGCCGGATAAGGTCATGACCAAGTTCTCTGGTAATACCTTCCTCGATAAGCCATTGCTCTGGCTCAATACCAAAATAATTTCCAGGAAGCAGGTAAGGAATGAACAGTTTGCCGCTACGCAAGGAGCCACAGCCAATATCGAGCAGCGTATGATGTTCACGAAGCCCAAGAGCAATCAGTAAACTAAACTGAAGGGCGCCAACAACATCATATGTTGCTGGCGGACCGACAAACGCCCGGTAATGATGAGCGCCTGAAGGTAGGCTACGTCCAAGAGCGTCGAACTCTGCATCAGAAGATTGCATTGTCGTTGGTAATGGTCACTCAACAAGGATACTGGTAAATATGATACCAATAAACGGAATATCCTGGTACCCTGGTCCACTCAGAAAATCCTCCCGATTAAACCGCGTCCCCCGAACATCACCAAGCATAATACCAATCCGATCACCGGATGAAACTTTGCCTGCGATTGTCGCACTGAATCGACCATCATCACCGATCGTAACTGTGGCGATTTCCTCGGCGCCACGGGTAATATTAACAATTCGAATAGGAACTCCTGCAGGACCGCTGCCGTGGACCAGCCCCTCAGCAGCAGTCACCGGTCCGTCAATCGTAAATGGAGGTCCCTGGCGCAATTCTGCAGGCGGATAGGCCCCCGTAGCAGGAGGAGCGGGGTAGGGATATGGGTTGGGTGTCGTTTGGATGGAGGATGTTGGGGATGGCACAGGTGAAGCGGGCTGAGAGCCACATGATGCCAGAACTGTCAAACAAAGCACCATGACAACGAAGAAATGTTTCATAGCACTCCATATATCTCTCAAATCCTGTCCACAAACTCGAGAACCCCGTGAGCATACCGACAGGCAGGCGATCATGGACGTAGAGTACACGAAGAATCGCAGAGGAGCAAATTGCTCCTCTGCGCCAGAGCTATTCAGAAGGCGGTGGCTACTATGGCAGGTTAAAGCCTTCGTAGTTCTTGGTATCCAGAAGATTCGCAGGGCTTGACCCGGCAAAGTCCGACGTTTCCTGAACGACGGCGATGATCTTATTGCCAGAGCCGGCATCGAGCGTCACAGCACAGAGCACACCGTCGGGAATGCCCGGTGGATTGAAGAAGGTGTGCGCCTGACCCGGACTCAGCGACGGACTGATCAACGATGGTGTCGTAGATGGCGTATAGGTCTGATTGTCGCTACAGACATAGGTTGCACTCACCTGGAAAGAGCCACTTGTATTCACATTCTGCACCGTTGGACCAGAGGTGCTCCCACCCAGATTCTTCTTGACCAGCGGCGCTGCCACTTTCTGCGTTGCAGATTGCTCACTGAAGCAGGTATACGTCGTCGACTTGATAGGATTACCGCCAGGGTTCGATTCATTGACGACGGCAATAATCGAGTTGGGGGCGCTTGATGTCACCTTTGCTGAAGCAAGCGTTCCATCAGGCATTCCACCAAGATTGCCATCGAACTTTGAGAAGTTGACTGAACTCTTGGCAGGGATTGTCGCACTCGAATTGTACTGCGTGCCTGCACCGCCCGGACCGATAGATACGGTAAACACAACATTGACCGTCACGGGATTGCTCGTCACGTTGGCAACCGTCATACCGGTCGTTCGATTCTGAGCCAGCGTGTACGAAGCCTTGATGGTTGGGCAGAAGAGGGTCTGGGCAGCATCATTCGACGTAAACATCGCCGCCGACTGAACTTCTTTCGCTGGCGACTGACCGACACGGTACTCAATCGCAGTACCAGCGAGCGTGCCGCCGGTCGCCGTCACCTCAATCGAACCGAAGCACGGAGAGGTGTTGACATTCGTTCCACAGTTTGTACTCGGCATCGGCGGGTTGAAATCAGAAGGACCGAGGATGAGCGACCGGTTAGCGTCGATTGTGCCGCTCTTCGTATGAGTGGCGCCACTGTTACTGGTGATCGTTGCTGTATAGTTGACGTTACCACCGACTGCCTGAATAGCGAACACAGTCGTCTTACCCGCCCAATTGTTTTTGACAACCGGGTAGGAGATCGTAGCTGCGCTCGTGAGCGCGCCGCGATAGAAAGCGTTTGCATACCCGCCAGCAGTTCCCAATGAAGGAAATCCCTGCGGTACATTGTTCCCCAACTGCCCAATTGCGACGACCTGCTTATCGGCAAGAACGACCGCAGACCCACTAAAAGGACCAGACAGTTGAGGGCTTACGTCGAACACTGTTTGCGTACCTGCACCCGTCTGACCACTGCCAGGAATGAAAACCTTGTTCCCTCCAGACGGGATGCTCACCGTTGCCGATGAGGTTTGAGGAGACTGACCCTGACCCGAATAGACTTGTAGTGTTACGCTTGCAGTACCGGTATCCACATTCTGGATCGTGGTCGTCGTGAACCAACCACTGCCCGGCAACTGGCTCTGCGCACTTACAACCGCAGTGATGCTTAGCAGGAGTGCGAGAGCCGTGGCGATACGAAAGAACTGTTTGATCATGCGATCTACTCCTTGGTTGTATGGAACGGCACCATCGATTTGGGTATTAAGATACATCTTCTCTGTGTCAGCACAATACTCCCTTCGGGTTAATTGGTATGTCTGTTTAGATTACCACCTACTATTCGAGATACCCCAATTCGCGCAAGCGTGTCAGCACCTCTTGCTCTTGCCTGCTATCGGTCCACGTTGCACGTGGCGCCAGTGGACCGGTTACCTGCTCAACATGAATGAATGTTGGTGATCCCAGGCGATGATCCTGCACAAACTCCTCGAGAGGGCGACCATCGACATCATCAGGGATGGGCAGACCAGAAAGCCACATTAATGTCGGAGCAACATCGACGATCTGCACTTCGGGTTGCGCACCCAGAGCGGCGATTGGCGGTCCACTGAGCGCCAGCATTCCCAAAGGCCGGTGAATACCCGTGTAGTGCGTGCCTGAGATGCTAAAGATCTGATGACCTGCCGCTTCACGCCATGACTGCGTCACATAGGTCATGCCGCGCATGATGATGTTGAGATCCGGGCCATAACCAGCATACGGACCGGTGTAGAGATCGCGCCCTCGATATACGGCGTCTACAACAGGCTGCCCCTCGTCAGTGAGCGCATATAGCGCCTCCGTTATCTCGTCCAGCAACCGTTCATACTCGGCGCCTGGTTCGACGATGCCTTGTGGCTCACGTCCGCGCAGATTGACATATATCTGACCAATATTGCCAAAACTGTAGGCTCGCGTTCGCGACCAGTCAACCACGTCTGCCAGTGTCACCGACGATTCGGGCACCAACGCATGCTGCAGGCGTTGAGGTATAAGATTACGAATCCGCCATGCCAGCGGGAAATCAAGCATCGGCGCCAGATGATCGCTGGTCAGGTGAAGGCGACGCATGACATTCTTACGCCACTCATTCAGAGGATGCGTGCGCCGTCGCACTAACCATCCCTGTTGTTCGAGCCAGACATTGAGAAAGACTTCCTTATACACTGGACCGCCGCCATGATCCGATGCAAGCACAATGATCGTATCATCACCGACTACCTCCAGCAGCCGCCCAATCTCTTCGTCCAGCAACCGATGAACTTTAAGAATTGCCGATCCGTACATCTTCGCCTTCTCAGGATCGTGCTGCGGATGGGTGGGATCCATATGATGCCAGAAATACGTCTCCACCTCATCAATTGCTCGATAGACCAGCATCGCAAGATCCCATGGCTCACGCTTGAGCAACCGCAGCATAGCATCGGTTTGCGAGCGGGTCACATTCTGAAGATCAGCAATCCATTCCTGCTCTTTACCAGGAGCAAAGACAACATCTATATCGCGGCGATATTCCCATACGTGAAGTTCTTTTTCCAACTCGCCTGGATGCGCGAAACGCCCCTGACGTGGCGCACCAAGACCAGAAATCATGATCCCGCGCACCGGCGCCGGTGGGTAGGTGATAGGAATATTAACTGCAAGAACATAGCGACCATAAGCACTGGCATGATCGAAGATGGTCCGGTATGTTGTTTGATCGCGCCGGGTACTATATAGCCGATAACTTCCAGGCAATAGACGCACAAAATCGTAGACGCCATGCTTTCCGGGATTCAAGCCAGTGATCAGAGACGTCCATGCTGGCGGCGACATAACTGGAATAGTGGAACGCATTGGCGCATACGCACCGGTGCGAAGGATATGCGCAATATGAGGCAGATACCCCGCAGCTATCCATGGCTCAATCAGATCCAGCCCTGCTGCGTCGAGTCCAATAACAAGAATGCGATACATATGCTTTTCCATTCTGAACATACGGGAGATTGCCAGAGATTGTATCAGGGAGGTGTCAGTTGCGCAATCCGCTGCAACAGAAGATCGCGTAAACGTCGTAGCTCAGTCGCACTTACGGCACGCAATGTCACAAGCGCGCCAGCATAAACCGACCAGCTAATGATCAGAGCAACTATCCAGTGCATGCCCACCCAGCGCAAACCTGCATTAACCACAAGCATAACCAGGATTGCGTTGAGAGGTCCAATGAGAACAGGCGCTACGTTCCAGCGATAGATAGCACGTTGCACGTACACAAATGAAAGCACCAGCATCAGGGCAGAAGATGCCACACGTGCAATTGCGGCGCCCTTCGCGCCAAGTGCGGGTTGAAGTATAAGATTGAGTACAATATTCAGGCTAAGGCTTCCAATAAGCAGAGGAACGAAAGCTGACTGTTGTCCTGCCGCAAGTATCAGACGTCCTCCAGGAACAAGCAGCGTTGTGAACACGAATGACCAGATAAGAATTTGCAGAACGGGGATAGTAGCCGAGAAATAATCACTATAGATGATTGGAACAATTTTATCAGCATTTATAGTCAGTGACGCACTTAAGAGCAAAGTTATTATTAATAGCGTTCTTACCGATTGTCTGTAGATATCAAAGGCTTTCTCTTTCTGATTAATATATTGCGTCGTTATTAAGGGAAGAACAATCTGACGAAATGCAGTTGGAACAATCATCAGAGCATTCAAGAAAAGAGCAGAAGCCGCATAGACACCTACTTCCAGCGGACCGAATCGACGTGATAGCATAATAGCATCAATAGTACCCTCTAGAGTTGTCAATATTGCGATAATCAGTAAAGGCAACTCTGATCGGGCATTTACGAAAATAAAGTCGCGCTCAAAACTTATTGATAACCTGGTAAATCGACGAATGACTAAAAGCGAATGGAGTATCAAAGAAAAGATACTCGTTATCAGAATAATAAATGCGACAAACAGAGCGCTTCCACCTGAAATCACCACCAAAAACCCCAGAACAAGCTTAGTTATACCGGTAATCGCACCAAACAACGTAACATATGCAACTCGATTTTTTGCGACTAAAAACGCCTGAAACAAGACTGTCAAGCTATCAGGAACAAAAGTAGCCCCAACAATCAAAACAATCTGATTTGTCGCTCGATCATAACCAAATGGACCAATAATCCATAAAATAAATACAATATAGAGCAAGGCCGAACTAAGAAATCTTACCAGGAGAAATGTTCCTAAAAAGACATCGCTGCGCTCCGGCGCCTTTGTCACTTCACGGGTCAGTAGTTGATCTATCCCACCCAGAGAGAACTGGATCAGGAAAAGGGCAAATGTAAATCCTAATGTATATCGACTCGCTTCGATTTCACCGAGGCGCCAGGTAAGGAGCACAAAGAGAATACTGTTGGCGATCCGCGCCAGTACTTCAGCAAGTACGATCAGTATGGTATTGCGTGCGGCCTGTAGCGCCCAGTGTGTCATAACAAGCGTTTCTTTATGTAAACATACCCTCTCAGGGCTATGTGCTCAAAGTGTCCGACGTTTTGTCACTAACGCCTTTCGTATGGTCGACTCATCCTGCGCTGCTCAGGTCAACGGCGGATACAGGCGCACTTGATGATACATACCATCGGGATAGGCTGCCTGAAGTGGGCGCGAGGCGGTAGCAAGCAGCACAATATAATCTCGCCGCCTGTACAACGGCGGTAACGCAACGCTCGTGATCACCTGCGCCGCAATTGCCAGCAATCGCGGCAGGGGTGAGTCCGGCAACGATGCCAGGTTGAGAAACTCAAAGCGCTTGATCCGAAAGCCACATCCCGAGATCAGTGCATCAATTTCCTGAGGCGCAATACTGCGTTGACGACGAGCATATACTCCACGAGCAGTAAATGGATCGGCATCGACAATCCCCCCTATCAACCAGAGTAAGCGACGCAAGCTCAACCCGTTCGGCATCGTGAGCAACAGAAGACCATCGGGGCGCAACACTCGACGCAGCTCATAGAACATCCTGGTTGGGTGGTAACCAAGATACTGCACAACATCCATGCACAGCGCAGCATCGAAATAACCATTCGCATAGGGCAACGAATCCCGCTCAACATTGAGGAGCGTCACCGGAACCCGGCGCTTCCGTTCGTGTATCTGAAGATCCACACAAACATACTGAGGGGAGGGCATTTCACCGGGCCAGATGTATGGCGGCACGCTCACACAGTGGACATCCCAATCGAATGTTTCAAGGAGACGGGCTGTGAACACATATGGCTCTGCGCCAATTTCCAAAACCCTGAGTGGACTCTGCGTTCGTTCCCACGCCTGTAAGAAGGTAAGCGCGCTATCGTGAATTAACCGATACATTGCAGCATATCGCGCCAGAATGTTGTCCGGTGCTGGCAAAAGCTTCCTCCCTCAAACTGGCAGGCGCTGTGGAAACGCCGTCGGATCATCGTAAAGTTGGGACGGGTATCCCAACCGTGGTTCACCGATCGGTGTTGCCAAAGCAATGATCAACTCGCGGCGCTTGCGGGCATATGCTATTGGCAGACGTAAAAATCCGTGCAACAAGGCTGCCAGCACTCTGCCCGGCAGCGTCATAGCGGGTTCCCATGGCCAGACAATTTCAACATCAAGATAATCAATACGATAGTTACAAGCCTCCAGTAATATCTTCATTTCATCATACGTCAATTCACGTTGATGACGCCCTTGTATACCGGTACCTACATAGGGAAAATCGTCGGGTCGGCCGAGTGCAACCTGAAGGATTCGCTGAGATCGCAGGTAGTTTGGCACTGTTATCAATATTTTCCCACCAGGACGCAAAACACGGTGCGCTTCAGCAAGAGTGTGCGATGGACAGTATGTGAGATGTTCCATCACTTCCATGCACAAGACAAGATCGAACGAAGCACTGGCAAAGGGAAATGGGTCTTTTTCGATATTGAACGTCCACGTTTGAAAATGAAAGCGCTGCTGATCACGACCATACGCCAGAACCACAGGGTACGGACGGATATCCAGTGGTTCACCGGGCCAGGTCAACGCCGGGAGTGTCGAGGCAACAATCTCGCATGGAATATGATGAGCCAGCAGAGCCGTAAAAAAATAAGGAGATGCGCCAAGCTCGAGAACACGCAACGGGCGATCGATCACCGGAAACACTCGCCGAATGACATGAAGCGCACGCAACCATGTTCGCGTATGGATGAGACGATAATGGGATAATTCCCGGGGTGCAGAACTGCGAATCTCCTGATCGACGCCGTCTTCTATGATGCGCACCTGATCAAGAAATTGTAGCGCCTGATTCGGTGTAAAGATCGTCCATACATCCTTCATACCTTGCCGACCACGTTTGTATGCTGCTGCATCTGAAGAGTTGTTGCCGCGCCATGGTACCACGCGAGCGATGCCAGCAACAGTGCAGGAGTAGCATCCAGATAGCGCCATAGATAGGGCCAGCGGATCAGACGTTCGACACAATCAAAGGCAGCAAGCGCTGGACCAAGCAAACGCAGTGCGCCTGGAAAGGCGATGCTCGCACGCATTCGTCGCCAGACACCAAGAAGATCCGGGTAGTGGGGATAGATCTCAGCATACACTTTGCCGTACATATAGAGATGACGCCACAAATCACCAGGAGATGCGCGCATATGACGATGCACAACAACCGCTTGCGGTTCGAACCAGAGTGTATAACCTGCGCGTCGCAACCGAAAGCACAGGTCGGTATCCTCGCCGGAAGCAAACGTGAATCGTTCGTCAAAACCGCCAAACTTCATCAACAATGCACGGCGAATACTCAAATTGAGACTGGGCAGGTATGGACGAGGACCGGGAGGACTCACCGAAAGAAATGGGGCGAATGCAGCGAGATTGTCGCAATACTGCCAGTAATGGGTGCGCTCAACCAGAATACTACCGCCGACGATCTCAGCGCCGCGAGCATGGTGCGCTAGAAGCTGCCTGGTCCAGTCAGGAGCAGCAATACAATCTGCATCGATATAACAGATGACATCTCCGTGTGCGCTGCGTGCACCCAGATTCCTCGCCTGTGCAGGGCTGACCGGCCTGCCAGTTGAGATTAACCGTACCTGAGCGTCCTCTTTGACCAAACCTGCTCTATCCAGACCAACGACCAGAATCTCATCCGGCGGTGTATTCTGCGTGCGAAGCGCAGCAAGCACCTGGTCGATCATCAGAGAGTTGAGACTGGGAATAACGACAGAAACGCTCAAGCCCACAGATCCCGCACCTTTCCTATCATACTGGATGGCGCCTGCATATCAAGAAGGTGAAGCAAGGTTGGCGCAACATCGTAAATGCTCATGGTGTCGATATAACGTCCACCACCCGCTTGCCGCGGGTCGTAGAGGATAAAGATGCCATATTGTGCATGATTAGCATCGTCAGGACCAGTGTCGTTCTCAAAAGTGTATAATGTTTTCCCTCCGATGCTTCCTACTGATCGCCAGTTCAGATCACCAAAATAGATAATAAGATCGGGAGCAAAACCTCGAACTTCATGATAGATCGCTTCGGGCCAAAATACACGTGTTCCCATTATCGTTCCGTTATGATCGAGCAATGACTCCAGTTTTGTCGTAATTTCACTACGCAATCGATCTGCATCGCCCGGTGCAACAATACCATCTGGATCACGGCCCGCAATGTTGAGGAAAAGACGACCATAATATCCACCTGCACCCCATGCATGTGTATGCGACCAGTCTACGCGACATTGTTCAAGTGACATCGGGGTATCGGGATATTCAGTCAGTACCAGATAACCTTCATTAATAAGCCATTCGTTCAAACAAAAACCACCTTTCATCGCTTTCGCGCCATGATCAGAGACAATAAGCACAATAGTATCGTCATCAACCAGTCTTAATAGTTCTGCAATCTTTTCGTCGACAAAACGATAATAATCGCGAATAGCATACGCAAACGAACTTTCTGGGATGTACTTGGGATGTCGAGGGTCCATATGTTTCCAAAAGGCATGGTGGATTCTATCTACTCCCATATCAACCGTCATAAACAAATCGTACCGCTTTCGCTCCAACAACCTCCTGCAAACAGTAAAATGCTGATCCGTCATTCGATAGATATTCTTGAGGATGGATTCCTTGTCTTCAGACCGAAAATTCGGCACATCCATCAAGAATTCGCCCTCAATCCAGCGAGCAATATCGTGCTTGAGGGATAGCGGATATGTAAACTGCACTTGTGCATTGGGCGTCAGAAAACAACTGACCAGGTCGCCATTAACAGATGTGACGGGATAGGTCTGAGGAACGCCAACCACACCAACACGGCGCCCCACCCTGCCGAGTATATCCCACAGACGCGGAACAGTGATCGAACGAGAGTTTGCTACGCTCATTCGAGCATAACTGTGATCGGCACGATTGCGAAAACCGTAGATACCTAGTTGCCCCGGATCATGGCTACTCATCATACAGGCCCAGGCGGGTACCGTGATAGCCGGAATGCAGCTCTCCAGACGTGTGTAGACACCCTGCCGCATGAGACTATCTATCGTTGACAGTTCGTTGCGCCATTTGTCGAACACCAGTTCGGGTTCAGCACAATCGAGGCCGATGATCAGTATGCGTCGATGTACGGGCATTGTTCCCTATATGTGTGACTATCCAGAAAACCGGGGTACAAGTATAGCAACTCAACAAGGATACGTCAATCACACCTCCTTGCTAAAACTCCCCCCTTGACATCTCTCAATAGTCGTTTATAATCTAACTACTAGTAAGGAAACAAACGACTATGGACGTGATCGAACAATTGACGGCGCTTGGTTTCACCGAGTACGAGGCGAAGGTCTACCTGGCGCTGCTCCACGAACATCCGGTCACCGGCTATCAGGTCGGGAAACTGGCCGGCGTGCCGCGTTCGATGGTCTATGAGGCGCTGGGACGCCTCGAGGCGCGCGGCGCGGTGCTGAAGAGTTTCGATGAGAAAGCCACACTCTATCGCCCGGTGTCGCCCGATATGCTGCTCGACCGGTATGAGCAGGGGCTGCGTCAGCGCGTCGCCGAACTGCGCGCCAGCCTGGTGCCGCTCTACCGCCCGCGCGACGAAGGCAGGCTGTGGAATTTTAGCGGTCGCCGGGAGGCGTTGCACTATGCTCGCGAAATGATCGAACGCGCGCAGGTGGAACTGATGCTGGTGCTGACCGACGACGACGTTACTGAACTGCGTGCGGCGCTGACCGACGCGCACGCGCGCGGGGTGCGACTTGGCGTCATCCTGACCGGAAACGCGGCTTTTGATCTCGGTCAGGTGGTGCGGCATCCGCACCTCGAAACCACGCTGCATCAGATGGAAGAAACGCTGATTATCGTGGCGGATGACCGTGAGTGCCTGATTGCCAGCGGTCATGCCACGACGTCGGCAACGGTCACGACCAACCCGAATATGGTCTCGCTTGCCCATCAGTTCGTCTGGATGGAACTGTTCGCTCAACGGATTTTTGCGCGCCTGGGAGATGACCTGCTGGCGCGCCTGGACCCTGAAGATCGTCGTGTCCTTCAACAGGAGGGGGATGCATAGATGTCAACCCAAGAACTCATCACCCAACTTCGCACCCGCCCTGGGGTGCTTGCCGTTCATTACGACGAGCAGGAACGTGTGTTGACCTTGCGGTATGACGGCGGTCGCGTCAATGTAGCAGATATCGAGGCGCTCGCCCGCAGCGCCGGTGCGACGCTGCGCATGCTGCCCGCCGAAACCCGCCCGTTGACGCCGGAAGAGGCGGAACTGGCGGCGTTGCCCTGGATGATCCGCCTGACCACGCTGACCCTGGTGATGGTCATTGTCGGCTGGGTCGTCGAGGATTTCACGACGCTGCCACGATGGGTCGCCTGGCTGTCGTATGCCGTTGCGTATGCCAGCGGCGGGTTCTACAGCATCCAGGAGGCCTGGGAAACGCTGCGCAAGCGTCAGTTCGATGTCAACTTTTTGATGATTGTTGCAGCGGTTGGCGCCGCGATTGTCGGGCAACCCCGCGAGGGCGCTATTCTGATGTTCCTGTTTTCGCTCTCTGGTACGCTCGAAACATATGCGATGGGGCGCACCCACGCTTCCATCCGTGCACTGCTCGATATGACGCCGAAAGAAGCGGAGGTGTACCGCGATGGAACTCTCGTTCGCGTGCCGGTCGAGGAGGTGCAGGTCGGCGAGATTGTGCTGGTGCGCCCCGGTGCGCAGGTCCCCGCTGATGGCGTGGTTGTGCGCGGCGAGTCGGCGCTGAACGAAGCGTCGATCACCGGCGAGTCGATGCCGGTTGAGAAACGACCCGGTGCGAAGGTGTTTGCCGGGACGATCAACGGGCAGGGCGCACTTGAGGTGCGCGTAACGACTTCCGTCGAAAACTCGACGCTGGCGCGGATCGTGCAGGTGGTGCGCGAGGCGCGTGAACAGAAGGCGAAGAGTCAGGATTTCACCGACCGGGTGATCGGTCAGTACTATGCCTATGCGGTGGTCGGGCTGACGCTGCTGGCGATCATTGTTCCGCTGCTGTTCCTGGGATGGGATCTGAAGACAACCCTCTACCGTGCGATGACGTTGATGGTCGTGGCGTCGCCGTGCGCCCTGGTCATTTCAATCCCGGCGGCGCTCCTCTCTGCGCTTGCTTCCGCAGCCCGCGGCGGCGTTCTGTTCAAAGGCGGGCGGCACCTGGAAGCAGCAGCGCAGGTGCGGGTCGTGGCGTTCGACAAAACCGGCACCCTCACCACCGGACGCCCTGGCGTCGTGGCGGTCATTCCGGTCGATGGCGCCCCTGCCAGCCTGGAAGAGGCGTTTATCGGCGTCGATGCACCAGAACATCCGGCGCAAGCGATCCCTGATGACCAGATCGGACCGTTGACACCCGAACAGCGCTGGTTGCTGGCGCTGGCAGCCGCCATCGAACGCCCGTCGGAGCACCCGCTGGCGCGGGCTATTGTGCGCGGCGCCGATGAGCGCGGTCTGCCGGTGATCGAGGCGTCGGGCTTCGAGGCGTTGACCGGCGCCGGCGCGGCGGCAACCATCCACGGGCAGCGCCTGACGATTGGACGCCCGATGCTGTTCGACCTGTCGCCAGACCTGATGGAGCAGATCGCTACACAGCAGGAACTGGGGCGAACGGTCGTGGCGTTGGGAAGCGGGCGCACAGTGTGGGGCATCATTGCAATCGCCGACACAGTGCGCCCCGAAGCAGCGGCGGCAGTCGCCCGGTTGAAGCGCACCGGCATCGAGCGGGTGGTGCTGCTGACCGGCGACAATCATCAGGTGGCGCAGGCGATCGGGCAGGCGCTCGGTGTGGACGAGGTGCACGCTGAGTTGCTCCCGGAGCAGAAAGTCGCCGTGCTGCGCGAACTTGAGCAACGCTACGGACCGGTCGCCATGATCGGCGATGGCGTCAATGACGCGCCTGCGCTGGCAAGCGCGACGCTCGGCGTGGCTATGGGCGCTGCCGGGACCGATGTGGCGCTGGAGAGCGCCGACATGCTGTTGATGAGCGACGATCTGAGTCGTCTGCCGGGGGCATTGCGGCTGGCGCGGCGCGCGCGGGCCATCGTGCGCCAGAACCTGGCATTCGCTTTTACCGTGATAGCGGTGCTGATGGTCTTCGCCATGTTCGGCGCCATTCCTCTGACCCTTGGCGTTATCGGGCACGAGGGGAGCACACTGATCGTCGTGGCGAATGGTCTGCGGTTGCTGGCGGAACGAATTCAACACGGATGAAAGAGAACACAGATTGGCACGGATGCGACGGAGCGGCGCCGGGTTTTTCCTGGCAGCATCCGTGTCCATCCGTCATATCCGTGCTCATCCGTCGTTTCTTCAGATATATTTTACCGCAGCGGCGCAAAGTTCGCAGAGAAAAATTGTCTGTTGCCTGGCGCAGCGAACTGCGTTTCATTTTTGGCGTTCTCTGCGCGCTCCGCGTCTCTGCGGTGCACTTATGCACAGAAGTCAAGAGGGTATTTCACCGCAGCGGCACAGCGTTCACAGGGTTCAACCCTGTTCAACAGGTTCGACCTCTGTGAGAACTGCTATAATTCAACCACGGATGGGCAGGTATGCGACCGATCGGCATGGGTTCTTCTAACCACATTCGTTGCGACGATCCGTGGTTTCTAAAACAGAACAGGCTTCAGGAGTATGCCCCGGTTTGCAGTCGGTTCACTGGTACGCTGTCGCGAACGCGAATGGGTGGTGCTCCCCTCGCAGGACGATGACCTGCTGCTGTTGCGTCCGCTCGGCGGGCGCGCATCCGGGGTATGCGGCGTCTTCCTGCCGCTCGAAGAGCACGATGTGCGCCCGGCGTCGTTTGCGCCGCCCGACCCGGCTGCGATGGGGGATTTCGAGGGTGGGGCGCTGCTGCGCGATGCGGCGCGCCTGAGCCTGCGCAGCGGCGCCGGTCCTTTCCGCTGTATGGGGCGGTTGGGGTTTCGTCCGCGTCCCTATCAGATTGTGCCGCTGTTGATGGCGCTGCGTCTCGACCCGGTGCGCCTGTTGATCGCCGATGATGTGGGGATCGGGAAGACGATTGAAGCGGCGCTGATCGCCCGTGAACTGTTCGACCGCGGTGAGATTGCGCGGATGGCGGTGATCTGCCCGCCCCATCTGTGCGATCAGTGGCAGCGTGAGTTGCAGCATAAGTTTGCGCTCGAAGCCACGGTGGTGCGCGCCAGTACCGCCGCTGCGCTTGAACGTCGCCTGCCGCGCGGCGATGTGAGCATCTGGGAACATTTCCCGTTCACGATTGTCAGTATCGATTATGTCAAAAATGAGCGCCGCCGGGATAGTTTCCTGCGCGCCGCGCCCGAACTGATCATTGTCGATGAGGCGCACGCCGCCATCGGCATGGGGGACGGCGCGCAACAGCAACGCTATGCGCTGGTGCGCGATCTTGCCGCGCGCTCCGACCGGCATCTGATCCTGTTGACGGCGACGCCGCACTCCGGTGTGGAGCACGCCTTTGCCCGCCTGATCGGGTTGATCGATCCGGAGTTCGCTGCGTTCGACCTCGACCAGTTGCGCGATGCGGAACGCGACCGGCTGGCGCGCCACTTTGTGCAGCGCCGCCGCGCCGATGTGCAACGCTGGCTCGGCAGCAATGATGTGACTCCCTTCCCGCAACGCGAGTCGACCGAGGTGACGTATGCTCTGCCGCGCGCTTCGGCGTACCGCGCGCTGTTCGATGATGTGTTCGCGTTTACCCGCGAACAGGTGCGCGCCGACCATGCATCACCGGCTGCCGGACGCGCTTCCGATGCGCAATTGCGCTGGCGACGCCGGGCGCGCTATTGGGCGGCGCTCGCCTTGCTGCGGTGCGTGATGAGCAGTCCGGCTGCCGCCGAACGCGCATTGCGCCTGCGCGCTGCGGATGTCGCTGCGCCGCTGCGCCTGACCGATGCCGACGACGAGCGGTTCGACGCCGATCTCATCCGCCCCTTCGTGATCGATCCGACCGACCAGGAGCAGGCGCACGACCTGGAGCCAGCACAGACGGCAGACCTGCTCGCCGAAACGGATTCCAGTCCATCCCGCAGCGAGCGCGCCCGCCTGGAACGCTTCGCGGCGCGCGCTGCCGCCCTGCGCGGCGCTGAAGACCCCAAACTCCAGCGGTTGATCCCGCTGATCCAGACGCTGATCGATGATGGGTTCAATCCGATCATCTACTGCCGCTATATCGCCACTGCCGATTATGTTGCGGCGGAACTGGCGCGGCAGTTCGAGCGCATTCCCGCTGTGCGGGTGATGTCGGTCACCGGCGAACGCTCCGAGGAGGAGCGCGACATGATGATTGCCGAACTGGAACGCAGTCCCCGGCGCATCCTGGTGGCGACCGATTGCCTCAGCGAGGGGATCAATCTGCAACATAGTTTCGATGCGGTGGTGCATTACGACCTGCCGTGGAACCCCAACCGCCTGGAACAGCGCGAGGGGCGGGTGGACCGCTATGGGCAGCGCAGCGCCGTTGTGCGCACGGTGTTGATCTACGGGCAGGACAACCCCATGGACGAGGCGGTGATGAAGGTGTTGCTGCGCAAGGCGGTGCGCATTCATAAGACGCTCGGCATCAGCGTGCCGTTGCCGGTGGATAGCGGCACGGTCGTTGAGGCGCTGATCGCGGCACTGTTCCAACCGGCAGTCGATCAACTCACCCTCTTCGATAGTGACCGGCAGGCGGCGCTGCTCGACGAATCGCAGGAGTTGCAGCGGATCGAACTGGCGTGGGATCGGGCGACGCGCCGGGAGCAGGAGAGCCGCACCCGTTTTGCGCAGCGGCGCATCAAGCCGGAAGAGGTGGCGCGTGAACTGGAAGAGAGCGATGCCGCGCTTGGCGATCCGGCGGCTGTCGAACGTTTCGTCATTGCGGCATGCGCCCGCCTGAATGCGGCGCTGACGCCGGTGAGCGGCATTCGTGGTGCGACGGCGCCGGTGTTCGCTGTGCCGCTGGCGCGCCTGCCCGCCCCGGTGCGTGAACCGGTTGCGCACCTGGCTGACGCCGACCGGAACCTGCTGGTGACCTTTACCGAACCGGCGCCCGCAGGGGTCGAGGCGCTCGAACGCAACCATCCGCTGGTCGTGGCGCTCACCGATTATCTGCTCGAAACTGCGCTGATCCCCGCCGGGATGATGCCTGCCGATGCCATGCCGGTTGCCGCTCGATCAGGGGTGATCCGCACCCGCGCAGTGACGAAACGCACCTGCCTGTTGCTGCTGCGGGTGCGGATGCTGATCGAGCATGGGCATCAGCGCGATACGCAGCCGCTCCTTGCCGAAGAACTGATCGTGACCGGCTTTCGCGGCAGCCCCGCCAGCCTGACCTGGCTCGATCAGGCGGAGGCGCTGGCGTTGCTCGAAACAGCGCAACCCGCCGAAAATCTGCCCCGCGATGCGCGCCTGATCGCGCTGCGCGCCGTCCTCGACGCATTGCCCGCGCTCGACGCCGCGCTCGACCAGATCAGCCGCGAACGCGCGCTGCGCCTGCGTGAATCTCATATGCGCGTCTGGTCGCAGATCGGCGGGACGCAACGACGCTGTGCCTGTACGCCTGCCGGACCGCCCGACATCCTGGGGGTGTATGTGCTGTTGCCGGTGCTGGCGACCTGATTATAGCAGTTCTCATATGAGGTTGAACCTCCCTGGACGACCGCAGCGCGTGCGGGCTAAAGCCCTTCCTGAATGCGTGGAAGCCCCTGCGGGGCTGGCGTGTCCGTCACCCTTCCCTCTGCCGAGGGGTCGTCGGGTTGATCCAGCCCGCAGGGCTTGCCTGACCTCAGATAGGGCTTCAGCCCGCCTGAGGCGCACGAAGAAGGGTCAACGTATCTGAGAACTGCTATAATCCGCTATCCCGCGCTAGCCGTGGGGCTGAAGCCCTCGGCTAGCCAGGGCGAAGCCCGCCTGCGCGGGCTATGGCGGATTATTTATTCAAAGACCATAAGCCCCCGGCTAGCCAGGGCGAAGCCCGCCTGCGCCGGCGAGCGCGGATTATTTATTCAAAGACCATAAGCCCCCGGCTAGCCAGGGCGAAGCCCGCCTGCGCGGGCTATGGCGGATTATTTATTCAAAGACCATAAGCCCCCGGCTAGCCAGGGCGAAGCCCGCCTGCGCCGGCGAGCGCAGTGTGACGCATCAGGACGACCAACCCCCCTTCTCCCCGTGTGGGAGAAGGGGGCGGGGGGGATGCGCACAGGGGGAGATGTTTTGGCAAGCCCCTGCGTGCCATCTTCCGTTTCAGCCATCAGAACGCCCAAACTCCCCCTTCTCCCCGTGTGGGAGAAGGGGCGCGGGGGGATGAGGGGCAAAAGGCGCGGGAATGCAAATGCAGTAGACTTACAGGATATGAACGCCATCATCACCGAGGGCGGGTTGTTGCCCGCCGACATCCTGGACGCGATTGCCGCCGGCGCGGTGGACGGGCAGCGTCCCGAAGATTTCGGCATGGAGCGGACGCGCACCCTCTCCGACCGTATTTCGACCGCCTGGCAGGCGGCGCGCGCGCAGTGGGCGCTCTTTCAGACGCACCTCGCCGATCTGCCGCCCCACGATTCGACCGCCGCCGCGCTCACCCGCGACTACTGGGCGATCCCCCTCCTCCGCATCCTCGGCTATACCCTGGAGCGCAACCGCCAGGCGTTCGTCGTCGCCGGGCGCACGTATGCCATTTCGCACCGCGCCGGCGACGCCGACGACGCGCCGCCGATCCATATCACCGGCGTGCGCGTCAGCCTCGATGTGCGCCCGCCCTCACCCCCCCGAACCCCCCCGCGCGCGGAGGGGACTGGGGGGGTGCGCCTGTCGCCCCACGCGCTGGTGCAGGAGTACCTCAATGCGACCGACCACCTGTGGGGGATCGTGACCAATGGCGTGCGCCTGCGCCTGCTGCGCGAATCGGCGCGTTTCACCCGCCCGACGTATGTCGAGTTCGACCTCCAGGCGATGCTGGAGGGGGAACGGTTCAGCGATTTCGCCCTGCTCTATCGCCTGCTCCACCGTTCGCGCCTGCCGCAGCGCGCCGCCGATGCGCCGGAGTGCTGGCTCGAACGCTACCATCAGCAGGCGCTGGCACAGGGCGGACGGGTGCGCGACCGCCTGCGCGACGGGGTGGAGCAGGCGCTGAAGACGCTGGCCAACGGCTTGCTGCGCCACCCCGCCAATGAGCGCCTGCGCCGCGCCCTCGCCAGCGGCGACCTGACCCCGCAGGCGTTCTACCGCCAGGTGTTGCGCCTGGTCTACCGCCTCCTCTTCCTGATGGTCGCCGAGGAGCGCGCCCTGATCGCCGCCGCACCCCCCCAGTCCCCCCCGCGTGCGGGGGGGTTCGGGGGGGTGGAAGGTGACGCCGACCGCGCGCTCGCCATCTACCACGCGCACTACAGTATGGCGCGGTTGCGTCGGCTGGCGGAACATGCCGGCGTCGCAGCGTCGGCGGGCGAGGGCGGGTACGGCGACCTCTGGATCGGACTGCTCGCCGCCTTCCGTATCTTTGAGGGGAGCGTCAGCCATCGCTTCCCGATCGCGCCGCTCGATGGCGACCTCTTCAGCGAAACGGCATGCCCCCACCTGACGGCGGAGACCCGCATGGCGAACGCCGACCTGCTCGCCGCCATCCGCGCCCTCGCGCTCTACCACGACCCGGAGAGCCGGACGCTGCGCCGGGTGAACTACGGCGCGCTCGATGTCGAAGAACTCGGCAGCGTCTACGAGGCGCTGCTCGACTATCGCCCGGTGATCGCCCACGCCCCGGCGGGATCACCCGACGTGCGCTTCGACCTGATCCCCGGAACGGAACGCAAGACGACCGGCAGTTACTACACCCGCCCGGAACTGGTGCAGGAACTGATCGCCAGCGCGCTGGAACCGGTGCTGGCGCAGCGCCTGGCGTCCGCCGGACGCGACGCTGCTGCGCGCGAAGCGGCGCTGCTCTCCATCCGCGTCTGCGACCCGGCGTGCGGATCGGGGCATTTTCTGCTCGCCGCCGCCCGGCGCCTGGGGCGCGAACTGGCGCGCATCCGCGCTGGCGATGATGAGCCGTCGCCGGCGCAGTTTCGCCACGCCGTGCGCGACGTGATCCGGCGCTGCATCTTTGGCGTTGATCTCAACCCGCTGGCGGTCGACCTGTGCAAACTGGCGCTGTGGATCGAAGGGCACGCCGCCGGGTTGCCGCTCAGTTTCCTCGACCACCACATCCGCTGCGGCAACGCGCTCGTCGGCGCCACGCGCGCCCTGGTGGCGCAGGGCATCCCCGACGAGGCGTACCGCCCGATCCACGGCGACGAGAAGGGGATCGCTGCGGAGCTGCGCAAACGCAACCGCGCGGAGCGCGATGCGTACACCCGCGACCGCGCCGTGCAGGAGCGCATGTTCGCCGACGAACCGACCGACACGCCCCTGGCGCGCGCGCTGGCGGCGCTTGACGACCTGCCGGACGAGAGTGTGGCGGCGGTGCGCGCCCGCGCCGCGCGTTACGCCGACCTGCGCCGGGCGCACCTGCGGGAGCGCGCCCGCTACGACCTGTGGACGGCGGCGTTCTTCCAGCCGTTGACGCGCGCCAATGCGCCGTGGGTTCCGACGAGCGCCGATGTCATCGACGCCGATCCGACCAGCCAGAAGGCGCTGCTGGCAGGGGGACTGGCACAGGAGATCGGCTTCTTCCACTGGGAGCTGGAGTTCGCCCAGGTCTTCGCCGACCGCGGCGGGTTCGACGTGGTGCTGGGCAACCCGCCGTGGGAGATGCTTAATCTCATTGAGCGCGAGCACTTCGTGGATATTCCGGCGATCCGCGATGCACCAACTGGGGATGCCCGCAAAAAACAGATCGCCGCCTGGCGGCGGGGAACGCCGGAGCAGCAGCGGCGCATCGCGCAGTACGACGCGGCGCTCTACCGTGCTGAGGCGGAGAGTCGATTCATCCACAATAGCGGGCGCTTCTCACTTACGGCAGTTGGGCGGCTAAACACCTACGCGCTCTTCGCCGAACTGAGCCGCACCCTGCTCGCGCCTGACGGGCGGGCGGGGATCATCGTGCCGACCGGCATTGCCACCGACGACGGCGCCAAAGCCTTCTTCGGCGACCTGATCGCCCGCCAGCAGATCATCAGCCTGTACGACTTCGAGAACCGCGAGAAACTCTTCGCCGATGTGGATAGTCGCTACAAATTCAGCCTGCTGACGATCGGCGCGGCGCAGGCAGCCCCGCGCTTCGTCTTCTTCGCCACGCGCGTGGCGCACCTGCGCGACGAACGGCGCGTCTTCTCGCTCACCCCTACCGACCTGGCGCGCATCAACCCCAACACCCGCACCGCGCCGCTCTTCCGCACCCGCCGCGACGCCGACCTGACCGCCGCAATCTACGCCCGCGTCCCGGTGCTGATCAACGAAACGACCGGAGAGAGTCCATGGGGAGTTACCTTCCGTCAGGGGTTGTTCAATATGACCAGCGACAGCCACCTGTTCCGTCCGGTTCCCGCGCCGGCGGAAGCGAGGGCGGGATGGGGCGATCACCTGCCGCTCTACGAAGCCAAGCTGCTGCACCAGTTCACCCACCGCTGGGCGACCTACGACGGCGGCGCGCCGCGCGAGGCGACCGCCGCCGAACTCGCCGACCCGACGTGGACGATCACGCCGCGCTACCTGGTTCCCGCCGCCGAGGTCGAGGCGCGCCTGGCGGGGCGCTGGGAACGGCGCTGGCTGCTGGGGTGGCGCGATATTACCAATGCCACGAATGAGCGCACCGCCATTTTCAGCCTGCTGCCGCGCGTGGGGGTGGGGCATACCGTGCCGCTTATGCTGTTCCAGACGCTGCGCGCTGATCTGGCAGCCTGCTTCCTGGCAGTCGTCAACAGTCTCATCTTTGACTGGATCACCAGGCAGAAGATCGGCGGCACGCATCTCACCTACACCTATCTGACCCAACTCCCCGTACTGCCGCCGGAGGCGTTCAGCGCGGCGGACATCGCCTTCATCGTGCCGCGGGTGGTGGAACTGGTCTCCACCGCGTGGGACGTGCAGCCCTTCGCGGCGGATGTCTGGGCGGAGGCGGATGCGGGGCTGCGGGCGGCGATCCTGGCGCAGCACGCGGAGAACCTGCGCGCCTGCGCTGCGCGCACGCCGCCGGAGATTGCCGCCGCCGTCGTTGCGGCGACGGCGGACGACGCCGCGCCGCCGCCGCCGTTCATCTGGAACGACGACCGGCGCGCGCGCATCCGCGCCGAGCTCGATGCGCGCATCGCGCGGTTGTACGGCGTCTCCCGCGACGACCTGCGCTACATCCTTGACCCGCACGACGTGGAAGGACCCGACTTCCCCGGCGAGACGTTTCGGGTGTTGAAGGAGAAGGAACTGCGGCAGTACGGCGAGTACCGCACCCGGCGGCTGGTGCTGGAGGCGTTTTCCCCCTCATCCCCCCTGCCCCCCTCGCCCGCACGCGGGCAAGGGGGGAGTGTGGGGCGGGCGGAGGAAGATTGAGCATTAAATCCGCTATGCACCGCGTGCCGTCGGGCTGAAGCCCTCGGCTATCCAGGGCGAAGCCCGCCTGCGCGGGCTATGGCGTTCTCACCGCCTGGAGCGATGGGCGGAATGATTGAAGCACGTGCGTCCTGGGTGCGCGGTCGTCCTGGGTGCGCGGGCGTCTCGCCTGCGTACCGTCGGGCTGATGGAGATTGAGCATTAAATCCGCTATGCACCGCGTGCCGTCGGGCTGAAGCCCTCGGCTATCCAGGGCGAAGCCCGCCTGCGCGGGCTGTGGCGTTCTCACCGCCTGGAGCGATGGGCGGAATGATTGAAGCACGTGCGTCCTGGGTGCGCGGGCGTCCTCGCCCGCGTGCCGTCGGGCTGATGGAGATTGAGCATTAAATCCGCTATGCACCGCGTGCCGTCGGGCTGAAGCCCTCGGCTATCCAGGGCGAAGCCCGCCTGCGCGGGCTATGGCGTTCTCACCGCCTGGAGCGATGGGCGGAATGATTGAAGCACGTGCGTCCTGGGTGCGCGGGCGTCCCCGCCCGCGTGCGGCGACGGCGGGCGGAGGAAGATTGAGCATTTATAGCAGTTCTCAGATACGTTGACCCTTGCCTGGCTGGAGCGTTCCATCGTTGTGCGCCTCCAGCGGGCTGATGGAGATTGAAAATTAAATCCGCTATACTGCGCTAGCCGTGGGGCTGAAGCCCTCGGCTAACCAGGGCAAAGCCCGCCTGCGCGGGCTATGGCGGAATAATTACTCAAAGACCATAAGCCCTCGGCTAACCAGGGCAAAGCCCGCCTGCGCGGGCTATGGCGGAATAATTACTCAAAGACCATAAGCCCTATCTGAGGTCGGGCAAGCCCTGCGGGCTGGATCAACCCGGCGCCCCTCCCGGCAGAGGGAAGGGTGACAGACATGCCAGCCCCGCAGGGGCTTCCATACGCTCAGGGAGGGCTTGAGCCCGCACAAGCGGAGTCGCGCGCTTGACGACGGACGATGGCGGATGGCTGCTCTCCGACCGCCACGCAAGGTGGTCGTCACACGAGGAGCGCACGTGACTGCGTTTGTCCGAAGAGGTTCAATCGCTATGAAAACTGCGCTCTTTCGGCGCAGCGCAGCGCTCACAGGACATCGAACGCTCCGCTGGAAGCAGCGGTCTCGTGCGACCGATCTCCGTGCGCGCTGCGCCGTCGCATGCGTTCGACCGTCTCACGCGGCGGTGCGGAGACGCGGAGGAGAGGGAGCGACGGCGGCGACGCTGCGCCGTGCGATCCCGGTCATCAGTCGGGGCACGGCATGCCGTGCCCCAACCCGACACACTGACACCGACGATCATTGCCTATCGCGTAATGAGCGGCAGACGCACGCGCTTCGTGGCAGGCGTCTCTGGCGCGACACAGGCGACGGCAACGACGCCGCACTGTGCAATCACGGCGCGCGCCGGGTCCGCACGACGTGGGTCGCTCCAGGGGGAAAACCTGCGCCTACCGCACGATCAGCGGCAGGTACGCCTTCTTGAGCAGCGATGCGCGTCCAATGCCATCGGCGTTCGGGTTGCCGCCTGCGTCGGTGAACCAGCCGCCGACGTAGAGGTCCGTCCCGCTCACGGCGATGGCGTTCACCGTACCGTTCACCCCGTCGCCGAGCGCATGCCACGCACTGCCGTCCCAGCGGGCGATGCGGTCGGCGTTCGGGTTGCCGCCTGCGTCGGTGAACCAGCCGCCGACGTAGAGGTCCGTCCCGCTCACGGCGATGGCGTTCACCGTACCGTTCACTCCGTCGCCGAGCGCATGCCACGCACTGCCGTCCCAGCGGGCGATGCGGTCGGCATTCGGGTTGCCGCCTGCGTCGGTGAAGCCGCCGCCGACATAGACGTTCCCTCCGCTCACGGCGATGGCGCGAACCGCTTCGTTCACCCCGCCGCCGAGCGGATGCCACGCACTGCCGTCCCAGCGGGCGATGTAATCGGCGTTCGGGTTGCCGCCTGCGTCGGTGAAGCCGCCGCCGACATACACGTCGCTCCCGCTCACAGCGACGGCGTAAACGGCGTTGTTGAGCGCGCCCGGTCGCGTTCCCAGATGTTCCCACGTGAACGACTGTGGATGGAAGACCGGTCCGATCTCCGGATCGAGGGTTACGTGCCAGCCGCTGAGGTCCACCACGCCGGTGACTGCGCCATCCAGGCGCAGCGTGCCGTCCGGAGCGAGCAATTCGTCTGCCGGAATCGTCTGCGGCGCATCGTCGTCCTCATCGTCCATCGTTGCAACAATGGCGGCGCCAACGTCTGACGAATCGGGCGGAACCGATGGCGTAGGAACGTCCGTCGGCGCGGGGGGGTCGGCGTGCGCTGCGGAGCGCCGGTCAGCGCGGCGTCGGCGGCCAGCAGCAGCGCGACAAGCATGAGAAGCGGACGAAGGCGAGTCATGGATAATCTCCTGAACGTTGTGTGCGGATATCCTGTGAGCAGCTTGCTCCGAGGGGAACGTCTTCCGTTGCGAACGAGCACGAAACACTGGAAAGCGATGCACGACTTGCGTTGGGGCGAAGCGTGCGGTCGCTGCGACCAGGCGATTCACGGCGGAGAATGTGCGACACCGTTGCTATTATAGCAAACCTGGTTCGATGGCGACAATAGGACGTTGGTATCAAGCAAGGATAGGACTATCGGGCAATGCGCTGGAGAAGCGCGGCGAGCGCCGCCTGCGCCATCCCTCTGCGCGCGCTGCGTCTCGGCGTGCGATCGACCGGCGCACGCGGAGGTGCGAAGGCGCGGAGCGCGGGAGCGACGGCAGCGACGCTGCGTCGTGCAATCCCGGTCATCAGTCGGGGCACGGCATGCCGTGCCCCAACACTGACACACCGACGCCGACGATCATCGCCTATCGCGGCATCAGTCGGAGCGCGGCATGCCGTGCCCCAACACTGCGCCCCAACACCGACACACCGACACCGACGATCATCGCCTATCGCGGCATCAGTCGGAGCGCGGCATGCCGTGCCCCAACACTGCGCCCCAACACCGACACACCGACACCGACGATCATCGCCTATCGCGGCATCAGTCGGAGCGCGGCATGCCGTGCCCCAACACTGTGCCCCAACACCGACACACCGACACCGACGATCATCGCCTATCGCGGCATCAGTCGGGGCACGGCATGCCGTGCCCCAACACTGCGCCCCAACACCGACACACCGACACCGACGATCATCGCCTATCGCGGCATCAGTCGGGGCGCGGCATGCCGTGCCCCAACACTGCGCCCCAACACCGACACACCGACACCGACGATCATCGCCTATCGCGGCATCAGTCGGGGCGCGGCATGCCGTGCCCCAACACTGCGCCCCAACACTGACACACCGACACCGACGATCATTGCCTATCGCGGCATCAGCATGTTGGTGTCCTTCGTCGGCGCGGCATGCGCCGTGCCAGTGCGCGGCGACAGCGACGCGCAGCAGCGGCGCGCAGCACCACCACGGCAGCATCGCAAGCGATGAGCGCCGCATTGGCGACGATACCAGCAGCGGCGCGGGCGGCAACGTGCGCGGATGGTTCGCCAGCGGCGGCGTTCATCGCGTCGCCCGCAGCGTCTGCGGCCGCTTCGGCGGCCAGCGTCGCGGCGTCGGTCACGACGTCCGTCGCTACTGCTACGCCGGAGCGGTCGGTTATGCGTTGCGCCAGCGCCGTCGTCCGACGCGCCAGGTCTGCGACCGCCTCGGCGCAGTGTTGGGCGGCGTGGGCGGCGCTGACGGCGTCCGCCGTTCCTGCGATGCAGAGGTGCGCCGCATGCTGTGCGGCGCGCTGAGTGACGCGCAGGGCGACTATCAGGGAATGAACCATGATCGGCTCCTTTCCCGTCGGTCCGTGCAGCGCTCCAGCGCTGTGAGCAGCGCCGCATCCACGCCCGCAAGGTCGGTGATTGTGACGCCGAACGTCTCACCCAGGTGCGCCAGGTGGTCGGCGCCCATACCGGGCGACTCGTCTGGCGGCGCCAGCACCACAACCAGACGCCGGGGATCGCCGTCCACCAGCAGCGGCGCCAGATTGCGCAACCGGTGCAGGCGTTTCATGCGCTCTCTGGCGTCGCGCCTCGTCATCGGCTCGACGACCAGTGCCGCCTCGCCGCGCACCGTCAGCAGCGCCACGCCAAACGTTCCGGCGTTCGGGTGGTACAGCTCCAGGTCGCTGAGCGTCTCCGCCTGCGGCGCCAGGGCGCGCAGCCGGTCAGCAAGCAGCAGTTGCAACCAGCCGCGGGTGAAAAAGTGCTCCGCTGGCGGGTCGGGAGACACCCAGACATGCACCAGATCGCACGCGCTGTCGTCGCCGGGACGCTGACGACGGCGCAGTACCCGCACCCCGTCGAGCAGGTCCCCCGCGCGTAACGGCGGCAGCAGGTCGGCAATGAGCCTCTCCAACGCCGTTCGCGCTGCATCCGGCGTCATCCCGGCGCACGCAGCGATCTCTTCCAGTGGCGCCACCGCGTGCAACGCCTCGCCGGTGAATGTGCCGGGTGCGTCTGGCGGCGCCCACGCCGCCACCCGGGCACGCTGCTCCTGTGTCAACCCACGCCCGCTGCGCACATACCGGGCGTAGGCGTCCGCCGGAATGCCGATTTCCGCCGCCGCTGCGTCCACCGTCAACCCGAGCGCCTGACGGCGCGCCTCGGCGCGCAACGCGAGTTCTGGCAAGCGATTGAGCGCACGCCGGATCAGGCGAAGCAGCGCTGGCGCCAGCGGGTGGCGTTGCAGCGCATCGGCCAGGCGCAATGCCTGGCGGGTGCGCGCACATTCACGTGAAGGCAGCCATACGTCAAGGGTGCGCAGTGCCAGACCGTGCTGCGCCAGCCAGGCGGCTGTCTGCGGCGCCTGGCGGCGTACATCAATCCCGGTTGCGGCGGGCGCCGCAGTCAGTGTTCCCCGATCGGCGTCAATCATGACGAGCGTGGGGAGAAGCGCATCCGGGTCGGACTGCGCACCCGACACGGACGGCATCGGAGCATCCGGGCCGGGCTGCGCGCCCGACACGGACGGCGCCGGTGTGACGACGGTCGTCGTCATACCGGCAGGGTCTGGCGTCCGACACGCCTGCGGTACCGCACTTGCGGATACCGCAGACGCCGGGCGGCGACGCCGACGCTGGCGCAGATGAGCGCCAGCGCCGGTTGCCCGAAAGGTCGGATCGCCAGCCACGGGATCAATTTTTCGGTTTTTCATGTTGATAACCACAGAAGTGTGGTATCTATACTTTACCACAGCCACAGACTTTTGTCTACGAGAAAACAGAACTGGCAAGCGCCTGCGGCAGCATCCGGCGACACTGCCCTATGAGAGCGAGACGCTCTCGCTCCGTCCTGTCTCTTCAATAAGGCGGGCGTGCAGAAAACGCACCTGAGCGAGAGTGAGGGATTTCGTTGCCGCGCCAGAGAGTTCAGCGCCGGACGATACTCCTCAATAAACGCCGCAACCTGGCAAGCAAATTCCCTATCGATGTCAGGAAGCGCCAGACTCATCGAGCTGATAACGAGTGGTTTTCTGCATTCTGTGCGCTTTTGCCCCTCACCCCCCATGCCCTCCTGCTCCCACACGGGGAGAAGGGGGAGGGTGGGGCGTCCTGAAGCCCTTTCTCCCGCCCTTCCCCCAAACGAGTGACCTGAATTCACTGTGTCAGGGGTAGCGCATTGCTGCCAGCGCCTGTATCCTGATCACTGCACGTTCCAGTGTATCAGGCGGATGGAGCAGGGCATGGCGAATCAGGATCAAAGTATCAGACGAATCCAGATCATCGCAGCAACGCTGGTGATCGTCACCAGCGGATTTTTCGTCGGGTTTGGCGCGCGAAACATTGTTACAGGCGATTGGGCAGTGGGTGCGGCATTTCTGGCGATCGGGCTTGCCAGCGTGCTCTTTTCGTTGAGATTTCGCCCCTTACAACATGATTACGCCTCAATCGAGATGCTGATCATACTGATCCTGAAAGCTGGTTTTAGTGTTGCAGCAGTAGCGTCCATCTTCCTGATCGTTTCCGCTCCAGACCGGATTGCCGTCTGGTTGGGCGATCAACCGGTAGCGCGTCAGGTGTCCAACCTCGTCGCATTGGCAGTCACCGTCGTGCTGGGCGTAGTACTACTGGTGTTGGCAATGACCTTTCGACGGGTGATCATCCCGCAACTGCGGTATGAAATCGAAATGCGCACGCGCGATCTCAGTGAGCAACAATCGATGCTGATCGCCCAATTGCGCGAAGCCGCCGTCCAGGAGGAGCGCAACCGCCTGGCGCGCGACCTGCACGACACCATCAAGCAGCAACTGTTCAGCATCAATGTCGCTGCTGCAACCGCACAGAGTCTGCGTCACCACGACCCTGAAGCCGCAGCGCAGCACATCCGGCATGTGCGCGACCTGTCGCAGGCGGCGATGGCGGAGATGAAGGCGCTGTTGACCCAACTGCGCCCGCAGCCGCTGGCAACCGTGGGGCTGATCGAAGCCATCCGCGATCAACTCGAGGCGCTGCACTTCCGCGCCGAGGTGACCACCGAACTGCACCATGATGCGTTGCCCGACGAGGGGCGCCTGCCGCCCGGCGCGCAGGAAACCATCTTTCGCGTCGTGCAGGAGGCGTTGTCGAACGTGGCGCGCCACGCGCGCGCCCGCCATGCGCAGGTGACCTTTGCCAGCGAGACGACGAACGGCAGGGAGTGGCTGCAGGTCGGTATCACCGACGACGGACAGGGGTTTGATCCGGCGACAACCTCTTCTGGCATGGGGCTGACCAACATGCGCACGCGCATCGAGGCGCTCGGCGGAACGCTGGAGGTGCACTCGACGCCGGACGCTGGAACGACAGTGCGCTTTCGCATCCCGCTCCTCGAACTCGAAGACTATGCGGAAAAGAAACGACGTATGAAAGAAGAGCACCTTCAGCAGGTCTATATTGCTGGCGGTCTGACGGCGCTGACGGGAACTGCGTTCGTTCTCGCTCTGTTCCCGCTGCTGATTGCGATCACCGGAAGCGGCATGTCATATCTGGCGGGCTTTGGGATCGTCGGCGCAATCGCCGGTGTGCCGCTGGCATTTGCAACATGGAACTGGCGCCGTCGTGCGCTGAAGCAGGACGCCGATCCGATCTGGCGGATGGTGTTGCAATCCTATGACCTAACGACGGCGATCTTTCTGCTGATCATCGTGGGATGGATCGCCTTCTCGCTGCGCGGCTTCGCCATCGCGCTGATCGTCGCCATTGCGCTGGTGGCAGCCGTCGTCAATCTCGTGCGCGTCTACCGCGTGCTCGACGCCCGGCTGGCAGAATGGACGACCGTGCCCGCGCTGCGGATCCGGTTGCACGAGAACTGGTTCATGCTTGCATTTGCGGTGGTGTTTCAAATCCTGGTCTACAGCGGGTTGTTTGGTCCGATGCAGGCGGTGCGACTCTTCCACGACGCCCTCGATCAGCGCTGGTTCGTCTCGTTCCTTGCGCTTGGATACCCGCTTTTTATGCTGTTCAACATCGCTGGCATCGTGCTTACCCGGTGGCAGATCCGGCGGTTGGAGGCGCTGGAGAGGACGCAACCGGTCGCCGAACCGGTCGGCGATGCGCGGGTGCGCCGGTTGCGCATGATCGCCCGTGGTCTGACGCTGGCATACCATGCGCTCTGCGTTGCGATCGGATTGTTCATATGGCTGCGTGTACCGCTGGTCGCGGCATCAGCAGGCGCGATTGCTCTCGTCCTGCTGGCGATCAAGTGGTGGGTCGAACGCACTCTCACGGCGCGTGTTGGCGAATGGTCGTCCCTTCAGGCGCAACAGTCGGCGATGGCACTCTACGTCACATTCCTGTTCACCAACATCGCTGGCATCCTGGGAGGCATAGCAGGTATGGCAATGGCATGGAGCGGGCTCGACACGTCCGACGCGGCGTTCGACACCGGCGCCGGTACGCTGCCGACGCTCGCACCGTGGACGATCATCGGCTTCGGAACGTGGTGGCTCGGCACATGGCTCTACCTGTCGATGCAGGTGATCGTCACCCGGCAGCGCGTCCGCGCCCTGGAGCGACCGGCGACGAGTGACTGATGAGAAAAGACTCAGACAGGTTCTAGAGCGAAATGCAAAAGGATTGAGCCACGTGCATGCCGGGTGCGCGGGCGTCCCGCCCGCATGACCGTATGAGGCGCGCAATTCCGGCGGTCAACTGTTTTGCAACTTCGCTCCAGGTATTCGGGTGTGTCACAAACGGGCGGGTATGTACGTCTTATAAGTGTCTGGCACAGAAAGGAAGGCGATTATATGTCACACACGATTGCACCAACCGCGGCGCGTGAACGGATCGACCTGCTCGACATCCTGCGCGGGTTTGCGCTCCTGGGCATTCTGATCGTCAACATGGGAATCTTCAGTTTCCCGTTCATTGCGCAGATCACCCGAACACCACGCGGCGACAGTGCGCTCGACCACGCGACGGAATTGCTCATCGCGGCGCTGGCGACCGGCAAGTTCTACCCGCTGTTTGCATTCCTTTTCGGGCTGGGCATGTGGATGCAAATGGAGCGCATTCAGGAGGCTGGCGGCAGTCCGGGGCGTTTTATGGTACGCCGCTTGCTGGTGCTGATGGGGTTTGGTCTGGCGCACGCGCTGCTGATCTGGAACGGCGACATCCTGTTCGTCTATGCGCTGGTCGGGCTGGCAGCGCTCCTCTTCCGCAAGGTTCAGCCGCGCACGCTGCTGATCTGGGCGGGTATCCTGATAGCGATCCCGATCATCATCGGCGCAGGCTTCGTGGCGCTGGGCGCACTGCTGTCGGGCGACGCGAGCGGCATGGCGGAAGGAATGGCGGCGATGCGCGACCTGGAGCAGCGCACGATCGAGACCTACGCCCGTGGCTCGTGGGGGCAGATCTTCGTCTGGCGCGCCGTTGAGTGGCTGATTACGATGGTGATCTTCTTCCTGTTTGGGAATGTGGTCCAGATCCTGGCGCTATTCCTGATCGGTATGTATTTCGGCAAGCGCCAGATCTTCCAGCGTCTGAACGAAAAGCCAGCGTCCGAGCGTCGGTTGCCTGCCGGAAGCGTGTGCCTGGCGGTGGGGCTGATCGCCAATCTCGCGCTGGCGTGGCAGATGCGGGTAACGGATCTCTCATCGCCACTTGCAGGATTGTGGTCCATCCTGACGCTGATCGCCGGACCGGTGCTGAGTTACGGGTATCTGGCGCTGTTCGTGACGCTGACGCGCACCGACGCCTGGCGCCGTCGCCTGCAACCGCTGGCGGCAGCGGGACGGATGGCGTTGAGCAACTACATCACCCAATCGATCATCTGCACTCTGATCTTCTACAGTTATGGACTGGGGTTGTTTGGACAGGTGGGCGCATTCATCGGGCTGGTGATCAGTGTTACAATCTGGCTGGTGCAACTGGGCGTCAGCGTCGTATGGCTGAAGCGCTTCCGGTTCGGTCCGCTGGAGTGGGCGTGGCGCAGCCTGACTTATGGCAAACGTCAGACAATGGCGCTGCCAGCGAGTCGTCCATCGGCGGCGTAGAGAACGACCACTTCTCGCTGTGTGGGAAAAGTGAGGAAAGTTCCAGGAGCAGGTTTTTTGGGAAGCCCCTGCGTGCCATCTCCCGTTGCAGGCATCAGGACGCCCAACTCCCCCCTTCTCCCACAAGGGGAGAAGGGGGGCAGGGGGGATGAGGGGCAACAGCGCGCCGGAATGCAGAACATCACGCATCTCTCCCAAGAAATCCACCCTTGAGAGACGGGGGATGAGGGGCAAAAGGGCGTCAGGATACAGAAAGAGACTGTTCTATGCATCCCATCCGTGTCGCACTGGTCGACGACCACAGCATTGTCCGGCGCGGGTTAAGCGCCTACTTTGCCGCTCAACCCGACATCACCATCGTCGGGGAGGCCGCCAGCGGCGAAGAGGCATTGCACCACGCAGCAACCTGGCAGGCGGATGTTATTGTGATGGACGTCCTCATGCCGGGCGGGATCGACGGCATCGAAACCACCCGCCGCCTGAAGCGTCTCCTGCCGCAGACACAGATCATCATCTTGAGCGGGTACGCCGACGACGCGCGGGTGATCGGCGCATTGCGCGCAGGCGCCATCACCTACGTGGAGAAGGACAGCCAGCCGGAACAGTTGCTCGAAGCGGTGCGCGGCGCCGCGCAGGGCAAAGCGATCTTCGAGCCGGCGCTCATGCAGCGCATTCTCCAGGCGCAGACGATGAGAAGCAGCGACGCGCTCACCGAACGCGAAGGGGAGGTGCTGAAACTGCTGGCGGAGGGATTGACCAACGCCGAAATCGCCGCGCGCCTGTCGGTCGGCGAAGAGACGGTCAAGACGCACGTCGCCAGCATCCTGCGTAAACTCGGACTGGCGCACCGCACACAGGCGGCGATCTACGCCCTGCGGCATGGGTGGGTGTAGCGGGAAGGGCGGCGGCGCCTTTTATCGAATTATTTTTACAAAAAGAAGGCGGTATGCAACACGAAATGCTCAACTTTGTGAAAGCCCTGTTCCACGTCGATCGCCTGCGAATGATTGGCGCGCTGACTACGCAACAAGGCGCAACCATCCAGGAATTGGCCCAAAGCCTGAACCTGCCGTTCCGTGACGTGTTCCACCACCTGACCTTTTTTGAGCGCCTCGGCGTAGTGCGTAAGCAAAACGACCTGTACATCCTGAACCCGGATGGCGTGGACTCCCTGGCGCGGCGCCAGTTCGATGGCCAGCCGCGCGAATCCTATACGCCCGCGCCGGACTTAAGCGAACAGCGCCGCAAAGTGCTGAAGGCTTATCTCAATGCGGACGGCTCGCTGAAGCAGATTCCTTCCCAACCAGGCAAACTGCAAATCATTCTCGATTATGTGGTGGAGGCTTTCACGCCTGGCGCGCTTTACACCGAAAAGGAAGTGAACACGCTGATGCGCCGTTTCCACATCGATACGGCTGCGTTGCGCCGATACCTGGTCGACCGGGGCATGCTGGAGCGTAAAAGTGACGGTTCGCAATACTGGCGGACCGAACCGGAGGCAGAATGACCGAAAACGCGGAACTTATCGCCATTTTCAAGGCTCTGGCAGACTCGAGCCGCCTGAAAATCGTCGGATTGCTGGCTCAACAGCCTTAGAGCCTATCCGAATAACCCAGCGGCACGCACGGCGATCACGCCACAGGCGAAAAGGTTACAGTTTTTCGGATAGGCTCTTACAGCGTGGAGCAACTGGCCGCTCTGCTCAATCTGAAGCCATCGACGGTTTCCCATCACCTGGCGCGCTTGAGTGAGGCGGGGCTGGTCAGCGCCCGCGCTGAAAGTTCCTCCAATATCTATTCTCTCGATAAAACCGCGCTCGAAGAAACCACCCGGCGCATTCTTTCCCGTGAAGAGATGTCTGAGGTTGCTGCCGACATTGACCTGGATGCCTGCGACCGCAACGTGCTGGCTGATTTCACCCGTCCTGATGGACGCCTGAAAACCATCCCTGCCCGGCGCAAAAAATTGGAGGTCGTCTTGCGGCGCGTCATCAAAGCCTTCGAGCCGGGAACCCGCTACAGCGAGCAACAGGTTAACGAAATCCTGGCGCGCTTCCACAGCGACACCGCCACCCTGCGCCGCGAACTGGTCGGGAGTAACCTGATGGAGCGCGAGGGCGGGGGAGGGGAATACTGGCGGGTAGCGTAACCTGGCGCAGCCGCGCCTGTACCGCCGCCCCATCCACTGTGGAGAGCAGTCGGAAAATGGCAAGCGTGCTCACAATCGCCGGCGCCAGGTGAACGAAAAAGGTCCAGGTGCATCTTCCATTCTAAAGTGGATTATTCCCAACGATACAGCCTCCTCACCAAAGGCCATAAGGCAAAACCGGGCAGCGCCACTCCGTTGACGAGCATAACGTACTGAATGCCGGTAGTGAAGCCAATCAGCATAGCCTGTACTGCCAGCCAGAGCAGCAGGAGGAATCCGAGGAAAAGCGTTCCCGTCCAGGCCCAGTAATGACCGCTCCAGCGGGTAAGCGCGTCAGCCCAGGCCCAGTTTGGGCGGGCAAGCAAGCCAAAGACGAGAACGAGCGGGGCTAGTCCTATCCCGAAGAGCAAGAAAAGCCCCGGCAGGATAAAATCCGGCACGGGCAGCAGCGGCAGGAGTACATCCACACCCATCGCATCCCCAGAGGGGTCGATCAGCATGGCGATACCGCCATATAAACCGCCAAAAGCCAGGAAAACCAGCCAGAGTAATAAAATCCAGAGGGGAAGTGGTCGTTTCATGGTGTGTCCTTTTGTGAGTATGACAGAGAACTAATCTGACAGATGGACATGCTCAGAAAGATGACGAAAGAACGCCACCGTCAGCCCGACTGCAAAAGCGCCCAGCACAATCCATGTGCCAACCATGCCGATATAAACGCCGATGGGGAAAATCAACCCGGCGAGGGTCTGGCTCACCGCCTGGGCAATGACGACCACCCCCACCAGCGAAATCAGGACGAGCAGCGGGGCGGCAAGCAGGTAGCCGAACGGTTTGCGCTGTAAGAGCAGAATACCCGTCAGGACTGTCGTCGGGACGATGACCGCCAGGTCAAGCCCGTGCGTGAACAGCGTCGTGTAGGGTCCAAGGACTTCGGGCGCGGTCCCGGCCAGGAGCGGGGTGAGCAATTCGCTTGTCCAGACCAGCATGGCGCCGAAACCAGCCACAAACAGGAAGAGCGCCATGCCGCGCCGCGGAAAGCCCGGCTGGACTCGTTGTGCGAGCGCGCTGGCGTCCAGACTCGTCAGGGCAAGCACAACCGCGAAGAAACGGGCGGAAAACAGGGCGGTATACACCAGGAACAAGGCGTTGAACGCCGCCGAAAACGTCATGGACGCGCTTTGGTCATCCATTCACTCCCAAAAAGATGGGTCGTTCAGCACCTGCACCACGCGCCGCCGCACCCAGGGCAGGCGTTTGAGCAGACCAAAGAACGGCACAGGGATGACTTCCTGGCTGGCGCGCCGCGCCGTCTGCCAGGAGACCGCCCCGCGCTCAGCCAGTTCCCGCCCGGCTTGCTCGAAAGCCGCCCACACCTGCGGGATTTTCGGAAAGCGCCGCTGCATGGTCTCGGCATTTTGGGCGGCGAAAAGTTCCGAAGCGTTCCGAACCAGCAGCCCGACCTGCTGCGCTTCCATGAAACGGGCATAGATGCGGAAATACCTGGCGGCATTGCGCCAGGAAAGCGTCTCCAGGTTGCTGCACACCAGGAGCGTCACGAACGGCTTGCGGGAAATCGCCGGGTTGACGTGATGATGAATCAGCCCGCCCATCATGCACACATCGGAGATGTCCATCGTGGAGTACGTCCGGTCGAGCAGGTTTTTCATCAGCCCGCTCATCGTCATCAGATAGATAGGCGTGGCAAAGATGAGCAGGTCGGCTTCCGCCATGCGGTCGAAGACGAAGCGGGCATCGTCTTTATCGTTGTACACACATTCCAGGTGATTTTTACCTTCCTGGCATTGATGACACGAGAGGCAGCGGTTGATTTTCAGGCGCGCCAGGGTGAGCGTCTCGAACCCGGCGCCGGCTTGCTGCGCGCCTTCACCCAGGCGCGAAAGCAGCCGGGCGGTGATGCCCCTCTCGCCGCGGTGACTGGCATTGAGCGCAAGGAGTTTCATGGTCGGTCCTTATGCCACCCGCCGGAAATCGTACCGGGCGAAGTGTTTCCAACCGCCATCGGGCTGTTGGGCGGTGATTTCCAGAGCCCAGGAATCGCTTTCCGGGAAGTAGTCGAAGCGGTCTTTGAAGGCGCTCTGCGGGTACAGGACAATGAACTCGATGACGTTGCCCGCCATACTGCCCGTGCCGTGCGGGATGGAATCAGCCGCGCCGAAGTTATCCATCCAATGCGCAATAACCTGCTGCGATTCGCCGTCGAACCCGATAAAGATGCGGGCTTCGCAGTGCGAAGGCGCCCGGACATCGTTCATCGAGATTTCGGTGAACTGCCCTTGCAGGGCTGGGGCGACGATGACATCGTACTGCGCTGGCTCGCCGGTCACATCGCCGGTTGCCGTCCAGCGTCCGTCCAGTTTTTGCATGAGCGGGGGGCGGTTGTCAGGGTTTGGGATCATTTTTCCTCCAATCCATTTCATCTACCGTTACCGATTTCCTGCGAGCGTTGTACAAACCATACTGTCGTCAGCAGAACGGCAACCGCCAGCAGGAAAGTCACCCCGGCGGCAATCCATCAGGCGCGTTGCGGTTGTTCAGGCAGGACAATCGGGTTATCCCCGTGTTTTCTATCAAACCTGCTGCTTCCGTCACTCCATCCGGCTTTGCACAAGCCGGGCGCCAGGGCGATGTAGGGCTGCACGTCGCTGCGCGCACCGATGGTGGGGAGGATGATGTTCACAGATCACCTTCGCCGAACTCGCCAGCGGCCGGCTTGGGCAAGACGATTTTCGCGCAAGAAGTCCTTTCGGCAAACGAGGCGAGAGAGCGCGCGTTGACTGGCTAATGGAACATTCGTCAAAATGAATAATGCGCTGCGTCAACCGCTACGACAAGCGCTGGATCACAACCCGGCGCCATCCATCAGCGTCCTGGACTCCCAATCAATCAAAACGACCGAAGCAGGCGACGAACGCGGCTTCGACGGGGGAAGACTATCGCAATCTGGAATCGAGTGAGGTCTTTCTTTATCCTGGTTCCATCGCAATGCTCCTGAGTCAGCTCTATCCGCGATCATAGTTTCTGATCACGCTCTTATTTGACAAAAAAACGGCTGGGACAATCAAAATCCAGGAAAATTTTGCCAGATCTGGGTTGAAATAGGATAGCCCGATGGAGAAAAGAAAGATAATAGGGACAATCAGGTTTCTTACCACGCCACGCTGGATGACCGAACCTGGCAGATTTTGTGAGGTAAGACGGCGTTTGTGCGAAGCATACACCCAGAGGAGCGTGGAAAGCATTCCCACCAGCGAAGCGCTCAAAGCGTAGAGGATGGTGGCGGTACGGTTTCCATTCTCACTGATGACAGCCGTTGGGAAGGGAATGAACGCCACCGCCATCAAGACGAGCAGGTTGATGAACATCAGGCGGGTATCATATCTTTCTATATGACGGTATTGGCGATGGTGAATGACCCAAAAATTTCCAATACTCAAAAAAACCGACCATATAACCAAGATATTTTGGCCAGATGGCAAGCAGCATATTCAAAAGTTCAGCGTTGCTGACGTGGGCGATTTCTTTTGGCAGGCGAATTTCCAGCGCCAAAATCGTGATAGCTATTGCAAAAACGGCGTCACTGAAGAAGACAATCCGCTCTATGCCCATTTCACCTTCATCGGCGTTCGGGTTGATTTGTTTGCTCATCGGTTTCTCCACAGTTAATCCCGCTTCGAGAGGATGCCTTGCGCCAACACCACAGCGCCCAGGGATATCAAAATAGACATCATCAAGATTTAGTGATATACTATTTTTGTACAATCTGAAAATGGAGAAAAACAATAGACTTCATCAAGGTTTAGTGGTATACTATTTTCATAAGAACCAAAATGGAGGGAAACGTGATGTGCAAGTATCAATCCATCATCGAAAATCCGGAGAAATTACGTTCTATGACCGGACTGACCGCTGATGAGTTTCACGCGCTGGTTCCGATCTTCCACACTGCATTTGAAGCGTACATGAAACATCGAACCATTGATGGTCACGTCCGATATTGCCGTCGCTATGTCTCTTATGCAAACTCGCCGCTTCCAACAACGGAAGATAAATTGCTCTTTATTTTGACCTATCTAAAACAAAATCCGACACAAGTGATGCACGGACACATCTTTCAGATGAGCCAGTCGAACGTGAGCAAATGGGTGCATCTTTTGCATGGGGCGCTCAACTACGCGCTATCCCAGCAACATCTCCTTCCGGCGCGCACTGCCGACGAACTGGCGCAGCGATTGCAGGAGGAACCGCCGCCTTCGGCGGCTCCAACCCCCCTTTTATCCATGACGGCGTAGAACGTCCCATTCATCGTCCGAGTGATAAATTTGACCGGGAATTGTATTACAGTGGCAAGAAGAAACGGCATATGCTCAAGAACGTTCTTGTTGTCGATGAGTTCGGCGCTATCCACTTTTTGAGCGATACATACGAAGGAAGGGTGCATGATAAATGTATCGCGGATGAAGCGGGATACACCCTTCCGAACGCGAGTATGCTCTATCAAGATGTTGACCACCGTACAGAAAATACGTTCGACATAAGAGCCTGAAACAAGTACGCGCCGCAGCTGATAGGATACCCAACGAGGTTCGCTGCCAACGACCCGAAGGGAGACCAATCATGCGCGACACGTACCGCCGGTATCGTGCCATAGCTCAGTGTTTGCTGCAACTCTATCCCCAGGTCGGTGGGCATCAACGGCGCCATCTGGCGACCTTGGCGCTCTTGATCTGCGGGATTGTCGGCAGCCAACACACCCAATTGCCAAAAGTGGTTGAACGGACGCCTGGCGGACGCGCCGCCGACGAGAGTGTCGTGATGCGTTTTCGACGCTGGCTCAAACACGACAACGTAACCTACAAGCGCTGGATGCTGCCCGTTGCCCAAGCACTTATCGCCATGTTGGGGCGTCGACCATTGGTGTTCGTCATTGATGGGAGTACCGTTGGGCGGGGATGCATGTGCCTGATGATCAGCGTGTTGTATCAGCGTCGGGCGCTTCCGATCACCTGGCTCGTGGTGAAAGCGCGCAAAGGCCATCTGCCAGAAGCACTGCATTGTGCGCTGCTCGAGCAACTCGCTCAGCTCGTTCCGGCCGAGGCGAGCGTGACGATCTTGGGGGATGGTGAATATGATGGCGCCGATTGGCAAGCCGCGATTACTGCGCGCGGGTGGAAGTATGTCTGCCGAACCGCAAGCAATATCCTGCTGACGCTGGCGGAGGCGACTATTGCTCTTGGCGATCTCGCGCCGAAGCGTGGCGAGGTTATCGCCGTCGAGCAGGTCTGCATAACGGCCGCACAGTACGGTCCGGTTAACGTGCTGGCGGTGTGGGAAGCGGCCTACGAGCATCCAATCCATCTGGTGACGACGCACGCTGACGTGGCGTATGCCTTGGCCTTGTATCGCCGCCGTGCGCAGATCGAAACCTACTTCTCGGATCAGAAGAGTCGCGGCTTTCGGATCAACCGTAGCCATATCAGTGATCCGACACGACTTGCGCGCCTGTTGATCGCGACCGCGCTGGCGTATCTGTGGGTCGTCTATCTGGGCGTGGTGGCGAGACGGGATGCGCTGCGTGGGCGCATCCATCGACCGGATCGCTGCGATCTCAGCTTGTTCTCGCTTGGCTTGCGGCTGCTAGCCTACTGTCTGCGCCATCGACGAACCATCCCGCGCGGGTTGCCCAAACCACTCTTCACGGCATGTCAAACCGCGTTCATATGTTCTGTACGGTAGTCAATCAAGATGCCGGGTTTCAAGGATTTAACCTGCCTGGCGTGCAGATTATGCAGCCAAAGAAGAAGCCGCGCAATGGAACGCTCACGCCGCAGGAAAAGGAGGAAAACCGGCGTATCTCATCTGTTCGCGTCCGTATCGAACATGTTATCGGCGATATCAAGCGGTATCGGATTATTCGCGACATCATCCGCTTCAGTTGTTCCGAATTTCGGGATATGGTCATGGAAACATGTTGTGGGCTGCATAACTTCCGAATTTGGTTGAAACGCAAAAAGCATTTCAAAAATCAAAACAAATCTTGATGAAGTCTATTGGCGTCTCTCGATAAACGGAATCCCACGGTGTATACAACAAGGCGGCCTAACTATTGATTATACGGACTCCGTTTTTGCCTCTCTAAAGGAGGGATATACGGAATCCGCAGATCCCTCCCCAGGGTTGACGTTTACGGCATCCGGTTCTACAACAGGACCCACCATGATCTGCTCCGGTCATTGCAAGACGGCTTATGGTCTTTGAGTAATTATTCCGCCATAGCCCGCGCAGGCGGGCTTCGCCCTGGCTAGCCGAGGGCTTATGGTCTTTGAATAAATAATCCGCTATCCGAGACCGACATACTGTAAAAGCTTTGACGAGCCGGTTGCAAACGACGCGAAGAAGGCATCCAGGTGGTTGCGCAACTGATCGAGATCCGTCGCCCAGCGATGCACGCGGGTGACCTCCTGACGCATCCACCGCCACAGCTTCTCGATCGGGTTACACCACGACGCATACGTCGGCAACGGCATCAGTTGGATGGGCAGGCGGACATCTCCAGCCCGGCGCACGGCCCGCACACTGGGGGTGGCCGGCCAATTGCCAGGACGGGAAAACGCCCAGCGGGTTGTTTGCGGCTCAAGCGCCACCAGGACATCCGGATGAAAATGGACCGGCCAATTATCCAGAATGACATCGATGCGCTCAGCCTCAGGATAGGCAGCGCGCCGGTCCGGGAAGCACGGCGCCAGCGTCGCCAGGCCAATCGTCTTCGCCCGCCGGGTGACCACCTGGCCCGTCACAACGTCCAAACTGCCCACGATGCGCAGTTCGCAATCGGTCGCCAGACTCCGTTCCGCCCGCACCTGATCGGCGCCCGCCCGCCCATACCCGTTGGCCAGGGTCGGTTGCCGGGTGACCGTGACTTCATCCAGATACACGGTCACCACCTGGTTGGGGTGCGCGCGGGCATCCTCCACCACGTCTGCGATCTCCTGCAGTTTGGCCTGATCGTGGGGATCAGGGCGATGCACATGACTGCGGGCGCGCTGCCAGGTGATGCCCAACCGATCCAGAATACGGGCGATCCCGCTCAGCGAGGCGTCGCGCCCCCACGCCAACTGGCTGCGGATGGCGTCCAGGGTCCAGCGCGTCTGGGTCAGCCCGCACTGCCGCGGGTCACGGCGGACCAGATGCTCTACCTCAGTCGCCGCCGTCTCAGGGTCATGGCGGTCAGGGGGAAAAAGCGGGCGTGCGCCCGCGTCCGTCCCGGATGGGGAGGCTATCGATGCCCTCGGCTTCCCAGCGATTCAGCCAGAGATAGACGGTTTCCGGATGGCGCGGACGCAGCAAGCGTTCGCGGGCCACGACGGCAGGCGGTACGCCAGACGCGATGAGCAGTAATGCCGCCGCCCGTTCGCGCAAATAGGGCTTGGGGGCGTGATCGCGCAGGTCTTCGAGGGCCTCCCGCTCCTCGACGGACACGTGAAGGGTCCGGCGTGCCGGCATCGCAACCTCCTGAGAAAGGCTTGACACGGATGAATATTAGTATAACGGAATATTTATTCAAAGTCCATCAGCCCCACGGCTAGCGCGGGATAGCGGAATAAATTCTCAATCGCCATGAGCCCGACGGCTTGTGCGGTAGAGCGGATTATAGCAGTTCTCAGATACATTGACCCCTGGTCGGGTCTGCCGTGTCGCGCGAGACGCCCGCTTCCGCTCGCTCCCCATCTCCGCGCCTCCGCGTGAGCCGGTCTGATGCACACAGAGACGCGGAGCACGCGGAGGGATGGCGCACAAGGCATCTGCGTTCGATGGCGGGTGCAACCCTGCCCAACCAGACCAATCTTTGTGAGAACTGCTATAATTCTCAATCTCCATTAGCCCCACGGCAAGGGCGAATACCGGATTATATTCTCAATCTCCATAAGCCGCCAAAGGGCTACGTCAAGGCTCATCCGAGACGCAATCCCTGTGCGGGTCTGGAGATGGCTTCGCCGCCTTCGATTACACTGCTTTCAGCCACATCGCAACCGGTTCGCCGCGTGGCGACGGCTCACACTGATACGGGCAGGGCAGGTGTTTGTAGCATAGCACAGCGGAACAGCTGTGTCTAGAGTCCACCCAAACCTCCAAAACCGGCCAGTCTTTCCTCCGCTCCGAAACTCCTGAACCGGACACGCCAGGTGATGCCGCTTCATCCTTATTTCATGGTAAACGCCAACCCCCCCCCAGAAATGGGCGCTCAGGAAATCGAAGCCTTTCTCACCCACCTGGCTCTCCACGAACACGTCGCTGCCTCTCCCCAACATCGGGTCCTCCAGGCTATCTTTTTCCTCTATTGCGAGGTCCTCGGACGGGAAATCACTGAGCCTATCCAGTCCCCGCGCGCCCGCAAACCCAAACGCCTCCACATCGTCCTTGTCTGTTCGGAAGCCCAGAACCTGCTCTCCTGCCTCTCCGGCGCCTATACTCCTGATCGCCCAACTCTTTCTCTCGCCCCGATGCACGGCGCACGTCCATTCGGAGCGTATCGGTGCGCCGCGCCCAGATCGCGTCCTTCCGCCACCGACGAACCGAAGGATAGACTGTCAGCCCTGGCGGGACGTCGCGGGGAAGCATGCACCAGGCGCATCCACGCCGCACGATGGGGACGATGGCATGCACCATCTCGCGGGAGAATCTCCCATCCATGTGATATTTCTCCCCGGCGCGCCTTGACAATCATCTCTAAATAGAGTAACATTGACACTAACAGGCGGAACGCCGATTTTTATTTCAGACGGGAATAGTGTAAAAATGACACTAAATCTCTCTCTCCACCCCGACATCCTCGACGCCATTCGCCGCGCGCTCGCCGAGGACGTGGGAACCGGCGATGTCACCACCAACAGCATTGTGCCGCCCGATGCGACAATGCGCGGGCGGATTGTTGCGAAGCAGGAGGGCATTGTTGCCGGGCTGGACGTGGCGCACGCGGTGTACCGCATGGTCGATGAACGGGTCGTCTTCACGACCGACGTTGCTGAAGGCGCGCGGGTTGCCAGGGGGCAGACCCTGGCGCTTGTCAGCGGTCCGGCGCGTGCGTTGCTGACCGCCGAGCGGGTGGCGCTCAACTTTCTGGGGCGGATGTCGGGCATTGCGACATTGACCCGTCGCTTTGTCGATGCGGTTGCCGGAACGCGCGCCGTCATTCTCGATACGCGCAAAACCGCCCCCGGACTGCGCATGGTGGACAAACTCGCGGTCCGGCGCGGCGGCGGGCGCAACCATCGCATCGGGTTGTACGACATGGTGCTGATCAAGGATAACCATATCGACTTCGCCGGTTCGCTGCGCGCTGCCGTGGAACGCGCCAGGGCGCACGCGCCGCACCTGGGGATCGAAGTCGAGGCGCGCTCCCTCGCCGATGTGCGCGAAGCGCTCGACCTGGGGGTGCAACGCATCATGCTCGATAACATGTCGCTCGACGCGATGGCGGAGGCGGTGCGCCTGGTCGCCGGTCGTGCGCGCCTCGAGGCGTCGGGCAACGTTTCGCTCGAAACCGTCCGGCGGATCGCCGAAACCGGCGTGGACGATATTTCCATCGGTGCGTTGACCCACTCGGCGCCGGTTTTTGATGTCAGTTTTGAATATCTCGCATCCGACGCTTCTGATGAAGCGCCGGAAACTACAGGGAGACCACAATGAACGCGCAGGAGATGTTTACGCGGTTGCAGGTGAAACTCGGCAATCTGGCGCCGGAGTTCGAGTTGCACTACAAGGCGGAACTGGCAGTCGAAATTCTGGAACTCAAACGGCAGCGCAACGCCGTCATTCTGGGGCACAACTACATGGAGCCGGCGCTGTTCCATTCCATTCCCGACTTTACCGGCGACTCGCTCGACCTGAGCCGCAAAGCCGCCACGACCGACAAAGATGTGATTGTGTTTTGCGGTGTGCGCTTTATGGCGGAAACCGCCAAAATTCTCAACCCGACAAAAACGGTGCTGCTGCCGTCGGAAAAGGCGGGATGCTCGCTCGCGGCAAGCATCACGGCTGAAGACGTTCGCGCCTTGAAAGCGCGCTTCCCCGGTGCGCCGGTCGTGTCTTACGTCAACACCTATGCCGATGTCAAAGCCGAAAGCGACATCTGCTGCACATCGTCCAACGCGGTCGCCGTGGTCGAATCGCTCAAGGCGGACACGGTGATCTTTGTGCCCGACGAATACCTGGCGCGCAATGTCGCCCGCGAGACCGGCAAACATATCATCTTCCCGACGCTGCACCCGGTGAATGGCGACACGCTGCTCGATTATCAACTGGTCGGCTGGCACGGACGCTGCGAGGTGCACGAAAAGTTCACCGTCGATGACATCCGGCGCGTGCGCGCGCAGTTCCCCGATGTGGTCATCCTGGCGCATCCGGAGTGCAGTCCAGAAGTGGTGGCGGCAGCGGATTTCGCCGGCAGCACCAATGCCATGATCCGCTATGTGCAACAGACCCGCGCGCCGCACTATCTGTTGCTCACCGAGTGCGCAATGGGCGACAATATCGCCGCTGCCAACCCGGAGAAGGATATGCTGCGTCTCTGCATGGTGCGTTGCCCGCATATGAATATGATCACTCTGGAAGATACCCGTGACGCCTTGTTGTTCAACCGGTATGTCATCGAGATCCCGGAAGACATCCGCCAGCGCGCGTATCGCGCAGTGGAACGGATGATCCAGATCGGGTGAGACCTGGACGTAGCCTGATCTTTTGTGACGATCCTTCTGGCAGCCGGCGCATCGAGCCGCCGGACTGTGGTTTCGCCCGACGGGCGACTGGAACGAGAGAAAACCGATGAAAACCACCGATGTTTTGATCATCGGCGCCGGTATCGCTGGCGCGGCTGCGGCGCTCGAACTGGCGCGCAATCCGCGTCGCCATATTACGCTGCTGACGCGCGAAATTGATCCGTGCGAATCGAACACCCGCTATGCGCAGGGTGGCATTATTGCGCGTGGACCGGACGACTCCGCCGATCTGCTGGTGCGCGACATTCTGGCAGCTGGCGCCGGTGCTTCATCGTCCCGCGCCGCGCAGATCCTCGCCGAAGAGGGACCGCGCCTGCTCGAAGAGGTGCTGATCCGCACGGCGCGGGTCGAGTTCGACCGCACACCGGACGGCGATCTGGCGTATGGCAAAGAAGCGGCGCATTCGCGCCGCCGCATTCTTCACGTTGGCGATGGAACCGGCAGGGCAATCATCAGCGCCATGATGGAAGCCATTCGTCAGCGCCCCAACATCGAAGTTATGACCGGTCTCACCGCCGTCGATCTGATCACCTCGCCGCACCATTCGCACAACCCGCTCGCAGCGTATGAACCTGTCGTCTGCCATGGCGCATATGTGTTTGAACGGAAACGCCGCACCGTCCACCGTACCCTCGCCACCTTCACCATCCTGGCGACCGGCGGGCTGGGGCGCCTCTACCGCAACACCACCAATCCGCCCGGCGCGCGCGGCGACGGGCTGGCAATGGCGCATCGCGCCGGTGCGCGCATCGTCAACGCCGAGTATATTCAGTTCCATCCCACTGCGCTCGCCGTGCCCGGCGCCGAAGGGTTCCTGATCAGCGAAGCGGTGCGCGGCGAAGGGGGCATTCTGCTCACCCCCGAAGGTCGTCCTTTTATGCACAAATACGCGCCGGAATGGAAAGACCTGGCGCCGCGTGACGTTGTTGCGCGCGCCATCCACGCCGAAATGGAAGAACACGGCTACTCCCACGTTCTGCTGGACATCGCCTCGCGGCTGAAACCGGACGTCATCCGTTCCCGTTTCCCTAACATCTACGCTGAGTGCCTGCGGGTCGGCGTGGACATCACCCGTGAGCCGATACCGGTCGTTCCGGCGGCGCACTACTCCTGCGGCGGGGTGCTGACCGATGAATGGGGGCGGGCGAGCATCGCCAACCTGTACGCGGTCGGCGAAGTCGCCTGCACCGGACTGCACGGCGCCAACCGCCTGGCATCGACCTCGTTGCTCGAAGGTCTGGTGTGGGGCGTGCGCGCCGCGCGCGACATCGAGGCGCGTCTGAACAACGACCCGGCGATCATCCGTCCACCGGCTCGCGACATCCCGCCGTGGGACGAGTCGGGATTGACCGAGGACTCCGACCCGGCGCTCATCCAGGGTGATATGCAGACCATTCAGAACATCATGTGGCACTATGTCGGGCTGATCCGCTCCGGCGACCGGCTCTCGCGCGCTATCCGTGAACTGCGCCACCTGCAAAACGAGATCGAGACCTTCTACCGCGCCACGAAGTTGAGCGATGGACTGATCGGGCTGCGCAACGCCGTCGAAGCGGCGCTGATCATCGCCCAGGCGGCGCGGCATAACCGCCAGAGCCGCGGGTGCCACTACCGCGTCGATTCAGTTGCAGTGGGAGAACGGTTGTTGTAGATCCGATGACCAGCACCTGTGTTGCCGTCGCCATCACAGGTGCGCCCCCGTGACCTTCAAGATATGTGCGATACAAACCTCAGACTGCATCACAACTCTACCTTGATTGCTAGTTGACGACCACCGACACCTCTGGCACGATCGCGGGCGCCAAACCAACATCATCGCCAGGAGGAGCCGACGGTCGCTCGCCCGATGATGCCTGCTTTTGTCGTGATCGACACGCTGATGGACCACCTGGGGCATCGCCGTGATGTGCGGGCGCAGGTTCCCGACTCCGAGATTCTGACGATTGCGGTCGTCGCCGCCACGTAGTTTGGCCGTCATCACGAACGGGCGGCGCCGATGATGCGCGAGTTAGGCTCTCTGTCGGGGCGGATCAGCGTCTCGCGCTTCAATCGTCGTCTGCATCAGCTCGCCGATTGGATGGCCTGGATTCCGGACGTGTTGGGGGAGGTGTTCACCACGGGCGACGGGTTCATTATCGATAGCCTCCCCCTGCCAGTCTGCCGTCGCGTGCGCGCCCGGCGCTGTCGGAAGGTGCGCGGGCGCGAATTCTGCGGGTAGTGCGCGGCGAAACGGGAGACGTTCGTTGGATGGCGTGTGCATCTGGTCTGCCGCCCGGATGGCGTGCCCGTGCGCGTTCAGATGCTGCCCGCAGGGGTGCATGACCTGACGACCCCCCCGAACCCCCCCGCGCGCGGGGGGGACTGGGGGGGTGCGTATGGCCTGCCCACCGGGGCGCGGCGGTTGGGCGTAGCGACCGTAAGGGCGAATAATTATTCGCCCTTACGGTCGCCCTTACGGTCGCCCTTACGGTCGCCCTTACGGTCGCCGCAACAGCGCCGCTGATGAGGCCAGCATCCTGGCGGAGACGGGGGTGCGCCTGGTCCCGATGCGCCGGGCGACCATGCGTCCGCACGCCTGGTTTATGGACGCCATCGAATTGCGCGCATATCGTCATACGATTGAGACGGTCAACAGTCAACTGGAGAAGATGGGCATTGAGCGGCTTTACGCACGTACCAATGCCGGGTTTGAACTGAAGGTGCACGCAACGCTCATTGCACTCATCTGTACGAACATGAACTAGCAATCAAGGTAACTCTGTATCTCCAAAACCCCCGCTGCTGCCGATCCGGGCGCCGCCGCGCTGCGCCCCTACGTCGCCTCGCGCCTCATCCTTCATCACCCTTCTTCCATTTCGACCAGCGTTGCGCCTTTGGCGACCAGCGCACCGACAGCGTAGGGCAGACGCAGGATGATGCCGTCGTGAGGGGCGGCGACGATATGTTCCATTTTCATCGCCTCCAGCACCACCAGCGGTTGGTGCGCCGCCACGCGATCCCCTTCGTTCACCAGAATGCGCACAATCGTGCCTGGCATCGGCGCTTCCAATCCGGCGCGGCTGTGACTATGCCCGCGCACCCCAAGATGTTCAACATCGAGCGTTGCGTGAGAGAGATAAAAACGCTTCCCCTGCCATTCGACGCGCAACCCGGCGCCGTCGCGCGCTATGCCAAACCGCTCGATGCGTCCGTCCGTCGTGCGCACGATCAGGTGATCGGGGTGCGTTGCCAGCACCCCGACGGTGCAGGTCGTTCCATCGATCTCAACGCGCCACTCGCTGGCGCATTCGGTGACGCGCACACAACGCTCGCGTTCCCCGTCACGGTAGCGGAGCGGCATATCGGCACGCAGCAGGCGCCACGGTCCCAGCGCAGACCACGGATCGCGCGCAGCGGCTCTTCCGAACGGCAGCGCGAGAACATCGGCGATTGCCGCCGCCAGCACCACCTCGTCCGGCAGAGGCGCAGGCGCAGGGAGACGCGCCGCTACCTGATGGGTCGTCAGAAAATCGGTGGTCGTTTCGCCAGCGGCGAATGCCGGATGTGCAGCGATAGCGCGCAACAACGGCAGGTTGGTCGTCACGCCTTCGACGGTGCAGGCATCGAGGGCGGTGCGCAACTTCGCAATTGCGACGGAGCGATCATCGGCATGAACGATCAGTTTCGCCAGCAGCGAGTCGTAGTACAGCGTTACCTCGTCACCGGTTTCAAAGCCGCTATCACAACGAATATCGTCCGGCAGATCGAAGCGCGTGAGCCGTCCACCGGCTGGCAGGAAGGTCACCGGGTCTTCGGCGCAGAGGCGCACCTCGATGGCATGCCCGCGCTGCTGCACATCTTCCTGGCGGAAGGGAAGGCGCGCGCCGCCGGCGATAGCGATCTGCAACTGCACCAGATCGACGCCGGTCACTGCCTCGGTGACCGGATGTTCGACCTGTAAGCGCGCGTTGACTTCAAGGAATGCAAAACTGCCGTCAGTTTCGTCGTACAGGAACTCCGCAGTACCGGCATTCACGTAACCGGCGGCGCGCGCGAGGCGCACTGCCGCTTCGCCGATCATCTCGCGCTGTTTGGGAGTCAGCGCGGGGGAGGGCGATTCTTCGACAATCTTCTGGTAGCGACGCTGGATCGAGCACTCGCGCTCGAACAGATGCACGGCGTTGCCATAGGCGTCCGCCAGGAACTGGACCTCGATATGGCGCGGACGGGCAATCAGCTTTTCCAGGAAGACCGTATCATCGCCGAACGCGGCGCGCGCCTCGCGGCGGGCGCTCTCCAGCGCCGGCATCAGTTCATCGGCGTTCGTGACGATCCGCATGCCGCGTCCACCGCCACCCGCGCTGGCTTTGATCAGCAACGGATAACCGATCCGCGTCGCCTCGCGCAGCAGCGTCTCGTCACTCTGATCGGCGCCGTGGTAGCCGGGCGCCACCGGGACGCCGGTAGCGAGCGCCAGGCGGCGCGCGGCGATTTTATCACCCAGCGCCTCGATCGCTTCCGGCGGAGGACCGACGAACGCCAGACCGGCATCGCGGCAGGCGCGCGAAAAAGCAGCGCGTTCAGAGAGGAAGCCGTAGCCGGGATGGATCGCCTGCGCACCGGCGCGCAACGCTGCCTCGATGATCGCCTCGATGCGCAGATAACTCTCCGGCGCAGGCGCGGGACCAATCGGCAGCGCCTCGTCCGCCATGCGCACGTGCAACGCCCGACGATCCGCCTCGCTGTATACGACAACGGCGGCAATACCCATCGCGTGACAGGCATGAATGATCCGAACGGCGATCTCGCCGCGGTTGGCTATCAGAAGTTTGGCAAACACGGCTTTTGTTCGACTTCTCTCATGCGTGAGCGGATGACGGAGAGTGTCCCGCGCGCCCTCCGATGGTGTCTGGTTCGATCAATCACTGCGCAGGACGTTCTCTGTGAGATGCCATTATAGTGCAGATAGCGCACCTTCTGGCAACCAGGCGGCGGGGTTCTGAATAGCCGATAGGCGATAGGCGATAGGCGATAGCCGATACTCGATACTCGATAGCTGATAGCCGATAGGGGCGCCTGGCGTGGGGCTGATGGAGATTGAGCATTGAATCCGCTCTGCCGAATGAGCCGTCGGGCTGATGGAGATTGAGCAATACATCCGGTATGCGCCCTTGCCGTGGGGCTGAAGCCCTCGGCTATGGAATGCAAAGCCCGCCTGCGCGGGCTTTGGCGGATTATAGCAGTTCTCAGATACATTGACCATCGTCCGGGTCTGCCGTGTCGCACAAGGCGCCCGCGTCCGGCGACGGGTGCAGCCCCGTCCAACAGTCCCTGCGGGAACCGCGCTGCCTCCGCGTGAGCTGGTCTGATGCACATAGAGACGCGGAGTAACTGTGTTGCTTGTCAAGGGGCGCTCGTATGCACAGCCGGATCCCAGGGCTTTTGCTGACGCAATATTGCGCCGAGAATAGTCAGCAGCTTGCGCATCGCAGCGACGATGGCGACCTTGCGCGGCTTGCCAGCTTGACACAGGCGCTGATCGAAGGCGCGCCTGACCAGACGGCGCCGCGTGGCCGCCAGGGTCGCCATGTACAACACGCTGCGCCCATCCCTCCTGCCGCCGGAGATATGCCGGGGTTTGTGCTGTGCGCCGCTCTGATTGGCATACGGCGCAACGCCCACAAAGGCCGCCGCTTCCGTGCGATTGATGGTCCCCAGTTCGGGCAGGCGGAGCAGCAGGTTCAGTGCGGTGATCGCGCCGATGCCGGGCACGCTGTCGCGCAGCTCCCGTTTCCGGCGCACCTCGTCGGTGCGCTCCGCCTCGTTGTCGCGTTCCTGCTCAAGCGCACGGATCTCCTGATCCAGCCAATCAATATGCTGCTGGATGCCCGGGCGGAGGTTCGGCGCGGCAGCCGTCAACCGATTGATCTCAGCCGTCCGCATCTGAATCAACTGCTCCCGCCGGACCAGCAGGTCGCGCAAGGATGCGCGCTGCTCGTCCGTCGCCTGGTGGTGCGGCGGGCGCACCCGTTCGGCAAAGCGGGCGAGCAACCGGGCATCCAGGCGGTCGGTCTTCGCCTGGCGTCCTTCCGCGTGCGCCAGGGCGCGCACGCGGCGTGGCTGCACCCGCGCCGTCGGCAAGCCAGCCTGGAGCAGTTGGGCGAACACCATGCGCTCCAGCCCGCCGGTCGCCTCCAGCACAATCAGGGTCGGCTGCAGGCGCTGGAGTCGCGTGACCAGGAGCTGGACACCTTCGTCGGTAGACGGTATCGTCTCGCGTGGCGCGTGCGGGTCGGCGCCAAACGCCACATCCAGCGTCTGTTTGGAGACATCAATGCCGATAAAGAGCGACTCACGGGAAGCCATACACAGAACCTCCTGAGGAAAACGGCGCCAGCCTTGCTAGCATATGCGGGTTTGAGGGCCCAGATAACTGTTCGGCTTGGTCGCGTTGAAGGACACGGCTACCCAACACTCCGCGGCGATCTCGTGAACCTGGCGCAGAACGGTATACCGTGTCCCGTTAGATTATACTAGCACGCGGAGGGATGGCGCACAAGGCGTCTGCGTTCGATGGCGGGTGCAACCCCGCCCGACAAGCCCAATCTTTGTGAGAACTGCTATATTTACTCAAAGACCATACGCCCTCGGCTCTACGAGGTGAAGCCCGCCTGCGCGGGCCAGAGTCGTGCACCCTGCTCCAGGAGCGGGAGAGACGCCACCTCCGGTGCGCGCGCCTCCGGCGCGCATCCGGACGCCACCCTTCCCCTTCTCCCCGTGTGGGTTGAAAGGGGGGCGGGGGTATGAGGAGCAGCAGGAGAAGAGGCAGGGGAACGAGGGGAAACACTGCCCCCTTCACCCCTCAACCTTCCTGATCCCCAGCGGAACCAGCGCGCCGTCATGCCAGATCCCTTCGACCTGTACCATCCCGTAGCGCACCGCGCCGCCGGGGGCGGCGGTGAGGCGTGCCAGGAGTGCGGCGTCGCGCAACGGGGCGCGCAGTTTCACCTGGCGCGCCTGGGGCGCTGGCGCACCGCCGGGATCAAGCGCCTCGACGAGCACTGCTTCGCCGGCGCTGGCAACCAGCGCACCGGTCACCCGCACCGCCTGACCGGATGGCGGCAGCGCCGCCAGCAGCGCGACCGTCGTTTCCTGCCAGGGAAGCGGCGTGAGGGTCGGCGCGCGCATCCGGTAACCAAAGGCGCCCTCCGGTCCGAACGCTCCTGGTCCTTCCAGATCACCACTGACGGCGACCGCCAGGTACTGCGCATCACCGGAAGGCTGAGCGCGCCTGACGATATCGGCGAGCCGGTCATCGGGATCGAGCCACACCTGGCGATCAGGCGGATCGGTGGGGAGAGGGGTTGCGCCAGCGCTGAAACTCAACCCTGCAACCAGGCGCGCGCCGCTTGCGTCGATCAGCAGGTACGCCCCGATGGGTCCTGATCTTCGAGGCGAGGCGAGCGCCGTGTCGAGGGGAATAAACGTCGGTGCAGGAAGAGAAGCGTCGCCTGGCGACTGACTGCATGCCGCCAGAACGATACACATTACCATGGAGAACATGAAGAGCTTTTGCATACCCTGGTATCGTACCACGAAAGTGTCAGACAGATGTTTGATAGGTTTTGACAGCTTTCACAGGGTATTTGAAGGGATCTCCCTGCTATACTCGCCCGTAACAAACTACGGAATGTGCAAAACATCACAGGAGAAACAACACGCATATGGGAACGCGCAACTCACGGATCAGCGGGTTCTATCACCTCAGCCCCCGCGAACGCCTGGAAGTCGTCCGGTCATTCGACGGGCTGAATGATGAGGATCTGCGCCAGCTCCACGGCGGCAATGGCGCCCTGACCGTCGAGCGCGCTGACAAGATGATCGAAAACGTAATCGGCACCTTTGAACTGCCGCTTGGTATTGCGACCAACTTCCTGATCAACGGACGCGATGTGCTCATCCCGATGGTGGTCGAGGAGCCATCGATCGTGGCAGGCGCAAGTTATGCGGCAAAACTGGTTCGTGATGGCGGCGGGTTCCAGGCCAGTTCAACCCCGCCCCTCATGATCGGTCAGGTGCAACTGGTTCATGTCGCCGATCCGCAGCGCGCCCGGTACGACATCCTGGCGCAGCGCGACGCTCTTCTGGCACTCGCCAATCGCCAGAGCAGCAGCCTGGTAGCGCTCGGCGGCGGCGCCAAAGATATCGAGGTGCGCTTCTTTGAAACCAGCCCCATGGGACCAATGCTGGTGGTGCACCTGATCATCGACTGCCGCGACGCGATGGGCGCGAATGCAATCAATACCATGGCAGAAGCAGTGGCGCCGATGCTCGAAGAGATCAGCGGCGGCAAGGCGTACCTGCGCATCCTCTCGAACCTGAGCGACCGACGCCTGGCGCGGGCGCGGGCGATTGTGCCAGCGCAGTCGCTGGCGCGCGACGGTCTGAGCGGCGAAGAGGTTGTCGAAGGGATTCTGTGGGCGTATGCATTTGCGGTCGTCGATCCGTACCGCGCAACGACCCACAACAAGGGGATCCTGAACGGCATTGATCCGGTGCTGATCGCCACCGGCAACGACTGGCGCGCCGTCGAAGCTGGCGCACACGCCTACGCTGCACGCAGCGGTCGGTACACATCACTGTCGCACTGGGAGCGTGATGCGCACGGCAACCTGGTCGGCACGCTCGAAATGCCGCTCGCGGTTGGCGTTGTCGGCGGTGCGACGAAGGTTCACCCGGCGGCTCAGGCAGCGCTCAAACTGCTTGGGGTCACCCACGCGCACGAACTGGCGGAGATCTGCGTCTGTGCCGGTCTGGCGTCGAACCTGGCTGCAATGCGCGCCCTGGCGACGGAAGGCATTCAGCGCGGGCATATGAGCCTGCACGCGCGCCAGATCGCGCTGGCTGCCGGCGCGCAGGGGTCTGAAGTGGATATCATTGCAGCGCGTATGGTGCAGGAACGCCAGATTAAGCCAGCTCGCGCCGAAGCGCTCCTGACGGAATTGCGCGCTGCCGGAACAGGGCAGGCGCCGTCTGCAATGGAACCGGACCACTCCGCCGCAGTGGTTGAAACCACGTCTGTATCTGGCGGGTAGGGCGTTCAAGCAGCGCGTCTGATCCCGCGCTTCGTCAGACCACGCCGCACAGACAGCGAAGGGGAAAGATACCTGACGTTTGACATCACCTGACTGACGACCTGGAAGAGAACCCGGAACGCTGCATCCCGCCGTTGTGATGCAACCACGTATGTGCAGACGCACGGTGTGCGTTCCGCGTTCTCTTTTCGTGTGTCTGGAGGAGCATTTCTTATGATGAAGCCTGAACGACCTGTCGGTATCACGGGGTATGGCGTCTACATCCCGCGCTTCCGTATCGCAGCGCGGGAGATTGCCCGCATCTGGGATGGCGCTAGCGGAACGCCGGTCGACTCGAAGAGCGTACCCGGTCCCGACGAAGATACGATCACAATGTCGATAGAAGCGGCGCGCAACGCGCTGGCGCGGGCGCGCATTACGCCCGATCGCCTGTCGGCAGTCTGGGTTGGCAGCGAGAGCCACCCTTACTCGGTCAAACCGTCCGGCACGCTGGTCGCCGAGACGCTCGGTGCAACGCCGTGGGTCAGCACGGCAGATTGGGAATTCGCATGTAAAGCCGGTTCTGAAGCACTGACCGCTGCGATGGGAATGGTCGGCAGCGGCATGGCGGAGTATGTGCTTGCGATTGGCGCCGACACGGCGCAGGGTCGTCCGGGCGATGCGCTGGAGTACACTGCCGCAGCCGGTGCAGCTGCGCTGATCGTCGGTCCGGCGATGGATGCGGTCGCGGTCATCGAGGGAACCACCTCGTATGTAACCGACACCCCTGACTTCTTTCGCCGCGCCGATACGGCGTACCCGGTGCACGGGCATCGCTTCACCGGCGAACCTGCCTATTTTGGTACGGTGCGCAGCGCAGCCGAAAAGTTGTTGCACGATCTGGGCGCAAAGCCGTCGGATTTCACCTATGCCGTGTTCCACCAACCGAATACGCGCTTCCCGCAGACGGTGGCACGACAACTGGGGTTCACGCCGCAGCAGATCGCGCCGGGGTTGCTCTCGCCGAAGATTGGCAATGCCTATTCGGCAGCGGCGTTGCTCGGTCTGTGCGCCATTCTTGATGTGGCGCAACCAGGCGATACGATCTTTGTGACCACCTACGGTTCAGGCGCAGGCTCCGACGCCTATGCGCTGCGGGTGACTGATGCGCTGCCGGATCGTCGTGATCGCGCACCGTTGACCGCCGCCTATCTGGCGCGCGAAACATTTGTCGATTACGCCGTGTACGTCAAGTGGCGCGGCAAACTGGTGATGGAGTGATGGTTATGCGACATGTCTATATTATTGGAACCGGCGCAACGCCGGTTGGAGAACACTGGGATCGCAGCCCCGCGTCACTCGCAATCGAGGCGTTGACCGGTGCGCTGGGGACTATCCCTGCATCACGGATTGGCGCGCTCTATGTTGCCAGCGCTCTCAGCGGATCGCTGCACACCCAGAGTCAGATGGCTGCGCTGATCGCAACCGCCGCTGGCATCCCCGGTGTCGAAGCCGTGACCGTCGAGGCAGGCGGCGCGTCGGGTGGAGTGGCACTGCGCCAGGCATGCCTGGCCGTTGCAGCCGGTGCGGTCGATCTGGCAATGGTTGTTGGCGTCGAAAAGGTGACCGATGTGCTTGATGCGCGGCGCGAAGCGGCGCTGGCGCTGGCTACCGATGTTGATTGGGAAGCCATTCACGGGGTGACGCTGACTGCGCTCTGGGCGTTGCTCATGCGGCGCTACATGCACGAGTACGGCTACACTGCCGACGATTTTGCGCCCTTCCCGGTCAATGCCCACGCGAATGGCGTTGCCAACCCACGCGCGATGTACCGTTTTGCGATCACCGCCGAGAAGGTGCGCAGCGCCCCAATGGTTGCCGAACCGCTCGGATTGCTCGACTGTTCGACCGCTGCCGATGGCGCGGCTGCCGTGCTGATCGCCAGCGAAGGTCTGGCGCACGAACTCTGCGCCACGCCGGTGCGCATCGCAGGCTCGGCGACGGCGACCGACACGCTGGCGCTGCACAGCCGCCCCGATCCACTGTGGTTCCCGGCAGCGGCGCACTCCACAGCGGCGGCGCTGCGCACGGCGCGCCTGACGCATAGTGACGTGCAGGTATTCGATGTGACCGACCCGCACGGTATCGCAGCCGCGCTGGCGCTTGAATCGAGTGGGTTCGCCGAACGTGGAACAGCCGTAGCGCTGGCGCGTGAAGGCGCAATCACGCCGAAGGGGCGGTTGCCGCTGGCGACCGGCGGCGGGTGCAAGGCGCGCGGTGACGCGGTTGGCGCCAACGGCGTGTATCAGATTGTCGAACTGGTTGCACAGTTGCGCGGGCAGGCAGGCGCAGCACAGGTGAACGGCGCGCGCGTCGCACTGGCGCAGTGCATGGGAGGCATTGGCGCCACGGTCGCAACACACATTCTTGCGCTCGAATGAGGTGGAGGTTCAACGATGGATCTGGCAAAACACTGGCGTCTTCGCCATGCGCGGTACCGTCTGGAGGGGCAACGCAACCGGCTTACCGGTGAAGTGCGTTTTCCGCCCGCGCCGCCGCTTCCGGGCGAACGTGAAGATATATGGGAGCCATATATCCTGAAAGGACGTGGGCGCATCTACTCGTTCAGCGTTGTGCGCCAACCGCCGGAAGGGTTCGACGATCAACCGCCGTACCTAGTGGCGCTCGTGCGTCTGGATGAAGGACCGCTGGTAACCGCGCAACTCACCGACTGCGATCCTGATCAGGTCGCAATCGATATGCCGGTCGAAATGGTCACGCGCCGCCTGCGTGATCTTGGACCGACGGGTCTGATCGTGTACGGCTACAAATTCCGCCCGATTGTGTCGTAGCGTGACCTGGCGTCGTCGCAGCGGCGCCGGGACATGACGCTTCTGCCCCATAATGGCAGGTGGGCAAAGGCAGTACCTTTGCCCACCTGTATACTCTTCGCCCCTGAGCAACATAGCACAGGGCGCAGAAGCTTCGTTTCACCACATCGACCGCAGCACACCAACGACGCGCCCCTGAATATGAACGCGCGCTGCATCGACGTAGATCGGCTCCATAGTGACGTTAGCAGGTTGCAGACGCACCTTATCGCCCTCGCGATAAAAGCGCTTGAGCGTCACGGCATTATCGTCCTCGATGCGCACCGCGACCATCTGACCATTATCGGCGGTCTCCTGATAGCGCATCAGCACAATATCGCCATCGTCGATCAGCGCATCGATCATCGAATGACCACGCACCTTCAGTGCATAGACGTTCTGCAATTTCTCAGGCGGCGCCAGATCGACAGGAACCTCGATCATCTCGACGGCGGTGGTGCTCGTGTCTTCCGGGTTGGGCAGCGGCTGACCGGCGGTAATGACACCCAGGAGCGGCACCCGACCGCCCTGCGCACGGCTCAGGGGCATCGGTGTCATGTTCTTGATCTTGATGCCGCGCGATACCCTGCCGTCGCGATCAATCAGGCCCTTGCTCTCCAGAGCGCGGAGATTGTAGGCAACAACCGATGTCGAGGAAATGCGCAGACCATCCTGTATTTCGCGGATGGAGGGCGGATAGCCGTGTTCCTGGGTAAACTCCTCGATGAAGCCAAGAATATCGCGCTGCCGCGCCGAGAGTTGATCTGATGATCGCATACGTTTTGCCCTTTCATCTGGCGCCGTTCCACAGAACCGCAAGCCTGTTCGATAGAACTTTTGTGGTAGATTCATTATGACATAACACACCTGTTCTTGTCAAGCCCATATTTTCTACTTTTTCTCCCTCACTACGCCCGGTTTGCATCTCGTCGCGCGGTATAGTACAATGCGCGACTCGGAGCTACCGGGCAATGCCCTTAGCTTGAGGCGAAGGTATTTGCAACACGATAAGGAGCATCGATTTCAGTATGTCGGAAAAATTCACACTATCGCTCGAACCGCGTTCGGTTTTGGGCAAGAAGGTCAAACGGCTGCGGCGCAGCGGCATCCTGCCGGCGACAGTCTATGGGAAGGGCATCGAACCAATTGCCGTGCAGATCGATGCGCGCAGTTTCCAGGCGATCTATCGCCAGGCCGGGCGCACCTCGCTGATCGAACTGCACATCGCCGGTCATCCGCCGCTCGCAGCGTTCATCCATGCGTTGCAGCGCCATCCGGTGACGCGCGATATTATTCATGCCGATTTCCGCGCGGTCGATCTGCGCCAGGAGGTGGAGGTGGCCGTCCCGCTCCATATCGAAGGGAAGTCGCCGCTTGTCGAAAGCGGCGAAGCAGTGCTGAACCAGGTGTTGAGCACAATCGAAATCCGTGCGCTGCCAACCGCAATCCCTGCTCACATCACGGTCGATATCAGCGCGCTCGATTCGTTCGACAAGAGTATCCACGCGCGCGATCTGATGCTGCCGCCCGGCGTAACGCTGGTGACCCCCGGCGAGGAACTGGTGGTGGGTCTCGCGCATACGCGCGCGGCTGAGGGCGAAGAAGAGGAGGCGGCAGCCGAGACGCCAGCCGAGCCGGAACTGGTGCGCGAACGCCGCGAGTCGAAGGAAGAGGAAGAAGAATAGTCTTCGTTTCCCCGGAATCAAAAAACCCTCGCTGTTGCGAGGGTTCTTTGTTTGCCCTGGGCATCACCGCGGATGGACTTAGCGCACCACCTCGACAGTGATGCCCTTACGCTTATTACTCATGGGCATCACCTCCTTTACGCCTGAACGGCAATTTTGAAGGATTGACATTGCAAATATACCGAAAATCGCTTCGCCTGTCAAGCGCCATTTTTCCGGTCACTACGGGGTCGCCAGTGTCGGGGTTGCCGGCGCCGGAGTTTGATCCGCCGTCCCCGCACTAAGGGTCGGCGTTGCCCGCAGCGACGGCGATGTATCCACCAGCGAGGGGATGATCAGCGGTTGCCCGACCTGCAATGAATCAGGATCGGTCAGGCCGTTGGCGGCCATGATCTCAGCAACCGTTGTGCCGAATGCGATTGCCAGTTCGCTCAGCGTATCGCCCGGCTGAACGATGTACAGCCCGGCTGGCGTCGGTGAGGGAACGAGCAATGTGGCATATGCGGTCGCAGTGGCGTCCACATCCAGCGTCGGCGCTGGAGTGATCTCAAGAATGACCGGCGCCGTCGGGCGCGGGGTTGTCGGTTGTGGCGGCGCAGGGAGTGTGCATGCCGACAACCATGCCGTCAGGATCAGGATCAGGACAATGCGGATCATACGATGTCCGGTATGCTGGCAGATACTCGTCAACCCGAGTGCCATCACAGATGTGCAATCTTGACGCACCCCAGGGAGCGTGCTATCCTCAGCGGCGCGGCGGAGATGGGAAAATGGCTCCTTTCTGCGCCGCAGCGCCACTGCTGACGATGCTGGTCATTATAGCACGAGGTTCATTACTTGCTATGAGGATCGCGCTCGACCTGCGCTTTGTCAATGATCACTTTCCGGGAATCGGACGCTATGTGTTCAGCCTGGCATCGGCGCTGGTCTCCCTGGACGCGCCGCACGAGTTTGTGTTCCTCTCCACGTCGGATGCGCCGCGCCGCACACACGAACGACCTGGCTCTTTCGCTGCCGCAAATACGCGCTATGACCTGGGGCATCTGCTGCGTGCGTCGCAGGTGCTGGCGCTTGCCGCTCCACCTCCCTTCAGCGTCGCCGGACAGGTTGCTCTTCCTGCGTTGCTGCGGCAGGCGCGCGCCGATCTCTTCCATGCACCCTACTATCTCTTTCCCTATGCCGGTCTCCCGTGTCCTGTCGTAGTGACGCTCTATGACATCATTCCGCGCCTCTTCCCACGTGAGTCGTCGCTGCGCGCGCGCCTGTTCTTCGATCTCTCGACCCGGCTGGCGTTGTGGTCGGCGCGACGGGTCATCACACTGTCACGCTGCGCACGCGACGATATTGCCCGCGTATACCGCATGTCGCCAGCGCGCATCGATGTGGTGTACGGCGCCGCCGACGCGCGCTTCCGCCCCGCCGACCCGGCAATCGTGGCGGAGGTGAAAACACGCTATCGCCTGCCAGACCGCTACATCCTCTGTGTGGCATCCGACAAGCCGCACAAAAACGTTAGTACACTGGTAGAGGCGTGGCGCAGGTCGGCTTCTGGACGTTGCGAGGCAGCGCCTTTGCTCGTGCTCGCCGGTCACCGTGACCGTGGGGTGTTATCCTTTGACCATCCCGCCATTCGTGATCTGGGAGCGGTTGCGGAAGCCGATCTTCCCGCCCTGTACAGCGGTGCGCTGATCTTTGTCTATCCGTCGCGCTACGAAGGGTTCGGCCTGCCGCCGCTGGAAGCGATGGCATGCGGTGCAGCGGTGATCTGTAGCCGCGCTGGAAGTCTGCCAGAGGTCGTTGGCGATGCAGCGTTGCTGATCGATCCCGACGATCCGGGGGCGCTTGCAGCGGCAATCGACCGCGTCCTGGCAGATACGGCGCTGCGTGCGGCGTTGAGCGATGCCGGGCGTCGGCGCGCTGCAACGTTCTCGTGGCAGCGCACCGCCGAAGAGACGCTGGCGGTCTATGCGCGGGCAGTACGATGAGGGATTCGCTCCCTCATCCCCCAACCCCCTTCTCCCACACGGGGAGAAGGGGGATTCTGGGCGTCCTGATGGCTGAAACGGGAGATGGCACGCAGGGGCTTGCCAAAAAATCTACCCCTGTGAGCCCCTCATCCCCCCTGCCCCCTTCTCCCACAAGGGGAGAAGGGGGAGATGTGGAGCGTGCTGGATTGATTCAGCCCGCAGGGCTTTGGCTCGTCATCTGGCATGCGCCCTCTGAGGCGCGGCGGTTGTCTGAAAAAGGAGCACGACGTATGCCTCTCGCCGATCTGCGGAAAGAGTACACCCTGCACGGGTTGAGTGAGTCCGACCTCGACCCCGATCCGTTGCGCCAGTTTCAGCACTGGTTCGATCAGGCGCTCAACGCCGGGTTGATTGAACCGAATGCCATGACGCTGGCAACCGCCACCCCCGATGGCAAACCATCAGCACGGATGGTGCTGCTCAAGGGAGTGAATGCTGGCGGGTTCGTCTTTTTCACCAACTATGAGAGCCGGAAGGGATTGGAACTGACAGCCAACCCGTGGGCGGCGCTGGTGTTCTACTGGCCCGAACTGGAGCGTCAGGTGCGCGTCGAAGGGCGCGTCGAACGGGTCTCGCCGGAGGAATCCGACGCCTATTTCGTCTCACGACCGAACGGCAATCGCATTGGCGCATGGGCATCGCGCCAGAGCGCGGTCATCAGCAGTCGCGCCGAACTGGAACAGCGTGTCGCCGAACTGGAGGCGCTCTACGCCGACCGCGACATCCCGCGCCCGCCATACTGGGGCGGGTTCCGGGTTATTCCTGATATGATCGAGTTCTGGCAGGGACGCCCCAACCGCATGCATGATCGTCTGCGCTACCGACGCACCAACGACGGATGGATCATCGAACGATTATCACCATAACACTGGAGTACTCCCATGAACCCAATCCTGGCACATCTCGGTTTCCGCCCCGATGATCGGGTCGTCATCATCCATGCCGACGATCTCGGCATGTGCCACGCGACCATTCCCGCCGTTGCAGAACTTTTCGACGCGGGGCTGGTCTCGTCGGCGGCGACGATGGTTCCCTGCCCCTGGTTTCCGGCAGTCGCCGCATATGCCCGCGCCAACCCCGCCGTTGATATTGGCGTCCACGCCACGCTCACCTGCGAATGGGAAGCCTGTCGCTGGGGTCCGCTCAGTACACGCGAACCGGCATCGGGGTTGCTGGACGATGAGGGGTACTTCCACCGCACGACCGCTATGGTTCAGGAGCGCGCCGATCCGGCTGCGGTTGCTGCGGAACTGAACGCTCAGATCGACAGGGCGCTCGCAAGCGGTATCGATGTGACCCATATTGATTCGCATATGGGATCGGTGTTTGCCCCTCATATGCTGCCGGTGTACCTTGCTGCCGCTGCGCGCGTGCATGTGCCGCCGCTTGTGCCACGCCTGAGCGAGGAACGCATGCGTGAACAGGGCATGCCGGACGAGATGATTGCCTTTGCGCGTGAGAGCGCACAACACCTGGAGGCGCAGGGGGTGGTGATGGTCGATGATCTGATCGGCATGCCGCTCGACCGGTATGAAGAACGGATCGAGACGGCAAAACAGGTGCTTGGCACATTGAAACCGGGGCTGACGTACCTGATCATCCATCCGGCGATTGACACGCCGGAACTACGCGCCATTGCCAGCGACTGGCGCGCCCGCGTCGCCGATTACCAGGCGTTTTGCAGCGCCGAACTGCGCGCCTGGGTTCGTGAGCAGGGCATTCAGGTCGTCGGCTGGCGCCCGATACGCGACGCGATGCGCAGTCGGTAATCATCGGTATACTCCTACAGCGAAGCGCAGAATTATTGAACCACGTGCGTGCCGGGTGCGCGGGTGTCCTGCCCGCCTGCACGCAAGACGTGCGCGACCCCGGCGTTCAACTGGTCTGCGCTTCGCTGTAAATAGCAGCAAGGGGGGAACCTTTTCGTTCCCCTCTGCGTGCATAGAAACTCTTCCTGCGGCTATGGCCGATACACGACCGGAATGAACACCTGATGCGGGATGATTACCACTGTGCGCGGCAGCGGGGAGTAGTCCAGCGGACTAATGCCTAATCGACCGAATAGATTACGCCCCCAGCACCGCGCCGCGCCGGTATTCAGCACGGCGCAGGTATGCTCGCTACCCGCCGCCAGCGCGGTTATTCCGCTCAGTCCGCTCACCGCCACCGGCGTCAGGCGGTCGGTCGTCGTCCCGTCACCCAGTTGCCCAAACTCGTTCTTCCCCCAGCACTGCACCGTTCCCGTCGGCATCAGCGCGCAGGTATGATTAGCGCCTGCCACCAGCGCGGTTACCCCGCTCAGCCCGCTCACCGCCGCTGGCGTCACGCGGTCAGTGGTTGTCCCGTCACCCAGTTGCCCAGACGAGTTCCGCCCCCAGCACTGCACCGTTCCCGAATCCATTAGGGCGCAGGTATGATTGGCGCCTGCCGCCAGCGCGGTCACCCCGCTCAGCCCGCTCACCGCCGCTGGCGTCACGCGGTCGGTTCTTGTCCCGTCGCCCAGTTGCCCAGACGAGTTCCGCCCCCAGCACTGCACCGTTCCCGAATCCATTAGGGCGCAGGTATGATTGGCGCCTGCCGCCAGCGCGGTCACCCCGCTCAGCCCGCTCACCGCCGCTGGCGTCACGCGGTCGGTTCTTGTCCCGTCGCCCAGTTGCCCAGACGAGTTCCACCCCCAGCACTGCACCGTTCCCGTATCCAGCAGGGTGCAGGTGTGACTATTGCCCGCCGCCAGCGCGGTTGCCCCGCTCAGCCCGCTTACCGCCACTGGCGTCACGCGGTCGGTTCTTGTCCCGTCGCCCAGTTGCCCAGACGAGTTCCGCCCCCAGCACCGTACCCTCCTCGTATCCAACAGGGCGCAGGTGTGACTATCGCCTGCCGCCAGTGCGGTCGCTGCGCTCAGCCCACTCACCGTTACTGGCGTCAACCGGCGTTCCGTCGTCCCATCGCCCAATTGCCCAGACGAGTTCCGCCCCCAACACTGCGCTGTCCTCACATTCATCAAGGCACAGGTGTGACCATCGCCCGCTGCCAGGGAGGTCGCCCCGCTCAGCCCGCTCACCGTTACCGGCGTCAACCGGCGTTCCGTCGTCCCATCGCCCAGTTGCCCAGGGGAGTTCTCTCCCCAGCACTGTGCCGTCCTCGTCTGCAGCACGGCGCAGGTGTGCCTATCGCCTGCCGTCAGCGCAGTTGCCCCGCTTAACCCGCTCACTACCACCGGCGTCAACCGGCGTTCGGTCGTCCCGTCGCCCAGTTGCCCGAACTCGTTCCGCCCCCAGCACTGCACCGTCCCCGTCTGCAGCAGGGCGCAGGTATGCACACCACCCGCTGCCAGCGCGGTTGACCCGCTCAGCCCGCTCACCGACACCGGCGTCAACCGGCGTTCGGTCGTCCCGTCGCCCAGTTGCCCAGAGGAGTTTAACCCCCAGCACTGCACTGTCTCCGTCTGCAGCACGGCGCAAGTGTGGAAGTCACCCGCTGCCAGCGCGGTCACCCCGCTTAGCCCGCTTACTGCCACCGGCGTCAACCGGCGTTCGGTCGTCCCGTCGCCCAGTTGCCCAGATGAGTTCAACCCCCAGCACCGTACCGTGCCCGTATCTAGCAGGGCGCAGGTATGCTCGAAACCTGCTGCCAGGGCGGTTGCCCCGCTCAGCCCGCTCACTGCCATTGGCGTCAGGCGGCTGGTTCTCGTCCCGTCACCCAGTTGCCCGGCCCCATTCCCTCCCCAGCACTGCACCGTACCCGTATTCAGTGCAGCGCAGGTGTGACGACCACCCGCCGCCAGCGCGGTCACCCCGCTCAGCCCACTCACTGCCACCGGCGTCCAGCGGTCGTTCGTCGTCCCATCGCCCAGTTGCCCATGCTCGTTCTCTCCCCAGCACCGCACTGTCCTTGTATCCAGCAGAGCGCAGGTGTGCCTATCGCCCGCCGCCAGCGCAATCACCCCGCTTAGCCCGCTCACCGCCACTGGCGTCACGCGGTTGGTTATCGTCCAATCGCCCAGTTGCCCGGAAGAGTTCAATCCCCAGCACTGCACTGTCCCTGTATTCAGCAGGGCGCAGGTATGATATCGACCCGCCGCCAGCGCGGTCACCCCGCTCAATCCGCTCACTGCCACCGGCATCGCGCGATCAGTAGTCGTCCCGTCGCCCAGTTGCCCAGACCCGTTCCATCCCCAGCACCACACTGTCCCTGTATTCAGCAAGGCGCAGGTATGATATCGACCCGCCGCCAGCGCGATCACCCTGCTTAGCGGTAGCGGCGATGCCGGAGCTTTGCCCGGATTGGTCATGAGTCTCCCCTCGCTGCCGGTGCTGTCTATCCAGGTGTGTGCTACACCTGGGTACAGATACCTATCGAGTTTGACCGGTCGTTTATCAATTGCCACATCCGACACCTTTCTTGCCTGTGCTGGCGTGGACGAGAGCACTAATGTCAGCGCGATGAGGGCGATGATCACGTTCCGCTTTCGCATTGCGTAGTCTCCTTCCTCCTGCTGCTAACAGAACTTGTACGTGTTCACATTTCTCCTGGGAGCAAGGTCATCTTGCCCGCGTCGTCGACGCGATGAGGGCCGGACGCCCTCGCTCCCAGGCGCGTGTGTTAACCGAGGTGTGAACAGTTGCCAGAATACAGATTCTTCACCCGCTATATCTCATCCGGCATCTCAACCCCGAGTTCACGCAGTTTTGCCCAGGCTGCTTCACGGGCGGCGCGTTCGGCTTCCGCCTCTGTCGGCGCAATCCGACCGTCGGGGAGCATGAGGCGGAGCAGAGCGCCGTCGGGTACGAGCCAGCATTCCAGTTCATCGCTCCAGACACGCCCCTGTGCATCGGCATTGACTTCGACAACGCGGTCGCCTGTGCAGCGCCAGACGCGCAGCCGACCCATTGCAGCGGGCCAGTATGGAGGATCGTTCGGATCATAAGCAATGTACTCGCGAACTCCCAAATCTGCATATCTGGCCGGTTTTTTGGAGATATTCGCCTGCCACGTTTCTTCGGAACTGAACTCAAAAACGACCTGAGGCGGGGGACGATTCGCTTCATATAATCTCCAACTGCGAAACTCACGTGATGCCGGGTTGGGGATGCTGATTCCCTTGAATACTGCAATATCGGGCGCCATTGGATATTCGTAGCGACGACGATGACGATAGATGTTGAGATTACTGACGATAAAGCAAGGTCTGGCGCGGAACAGATGCGTCAAGACACTGAGCAGGTAGTGGATTAACGTCGATTGCGCCGCGCTCTCACCCATTAAGTCCTCTTTCGTAGGATGCATATCGTAATAATGGACGAATGGTTGCTCATCAAGATCGTGAGCAACCATTCGTGATGGCTTCTTTATTCGCATCGAACCTCTCCTTCCTGATTGGAGATCATCCGTCAGGCTGATTCTGGTCCTTTTTGCGCGATGCGCCAGAGCGCCGCACCCGCCCGCGCACATAACCGCCGCGAAACGCCAGCGCCAGGAGGAATGCCAGTATGAAGAAAATAATCAGCGCCTCGCCCCAACCGATTGTCATGATACTGCTTTCCAGCGCGTTGGTTCATTCCAACGCAGCACAGGATGAGTGATTTTCTGTATTCCAGTGCGCTTTTGCCCGTCATCCCCCTGCCCCCTTCTCCCACAAGGGGAGAAGTGGGATTTTGGTCGTCCTGATGCCTGAAACGAGAGAGGGTGCAGACTGAAGCCCTCCGTGAGCGATTGGAAGCCCCTGCGAGGATGGAGCGTCTCTTCCGGTGTGGCGCGCCGGAGGCGCGCGCACCTGAGGTGGCGTCTCTCACACTCCTGGAGCAGGGCACACGATTCTGGCCCGCGCAGGCGGGCTTCGCCTCCCATAGCCGAGGGCTGATGGTCTTTGCGTCATTATTCCGCTCTAGCCCGTGCAGACGGGCTTCGCCCTGGATAACCAGGAGCTCATGGTCTTTGAAGAAATAATCCGTCATAGCCCGCGCAGGCGGGCTTCGCCTTGCATAGCCGAGGGCTGATGGTCTTTGAAGAAATAATCCGTCATAGCCCGTGCAGGCGGGCTTTGCCCTGGATAACCAGGAGCTCATGGTCTTTGAAGAAATAATCCGTCATAGCCCGCGCAGGCGGGCTTCGCCTTGCATAGCCGAGGGCTTCAGCCCGACGGCTAGCGCGGGATAGCGGATTTATTTCTCAATCTTCATCAGCCCCACGGCTCGCGCGGTAGAGCGGATTCAATGCTCAATCTCCATCAGCCCGACGGCTCATTCGGCAGAGCGGATTCAATGCTCAATCTCCATCAGCCCCACGCCAGGCGCACCTATCACCTATCACCTATCGCCTATCGCCTATCGGCTATTCAAAAGCGGTGTCAATGTCATCACGCGCTCGCCTGTGGCACACCCGGAGACGCGCCGTTATTCGGGCGCGCCACATACTGTTCCATCAACGCAATCGACTCGGGTGCGCGCCAGCAGGCGACGAAATGCCCATCGCCGTAATCCTGGAAGGGCGGCTCTTCGACTTTGCAGCGTTCGATGGCGATCGGGCAACGGGTGTGGAAGTGGCAACCCGGCGGCGGATTGAACGGACTGGGCACATCACCCTCCAGAATGATGCGTTGTCGTTTGCGCTCGACGGTCGGATCGGGAATCGGCGCTGCTGACAGAAGCGCCTGGGTGTAGGGGTGCATCGGCATGGAGTAGAGTTTCTTCCCCTCTGCCAGTTCAACCACCTTCCCCAGATACATCACCGCCACGCGGTCGCTGATATGCCTGACGACCGCCAGGCCGTGAGCAATGAACAGGTAGGTCAATCCAAGGCGGTGTTGCAGGTCTTCAAGCAGATTGAGCACCTGCGCCTGGATCGAGACGTCGAGTGCCGACACCGGTTCATCACATACGACAAATTCCGGTTCGACCGCCAATGCGCGTGCGATGCCGATGCGCTGACGTTGACCGCCGGAAAACTCGTGGGGATAGCGATTGATAAAATAGGGGTTAAGACCGACGAGTTCGAGCAGTTCCTGCACCCGCTCACGGATGGCTGCCTTCCCCTGACGCAGATTATGGACGGCAATCGGCTCACCGATGATGTCGCCCACCGTCATGCGCGGATTGAGCGACGCATACGGGTCCTGGAAGATCATCTGCACCTTGCGCCGCATCCGGCGCAACTCTTCCCCGTGCAGGCGGGTCAGATCGGTTCCCTGGAACAGCACCTCGCCAGCGGTTGGCTTGTAGAGTTGCAAAATGGCGCGACCGGTGGTGGATTTCCCGCATCCGCTCTCTCCCACCAGCCCCAGCGTTTCGCCCCGTTTGATCGAGAATGTCACGCCATCGACGGCTTTGACATAACCGACGGTGCGCTTGATAATCGCACCTTTCGTCACGGGGAAGTGCATCTTCAGGTTCCGCACCTGGATCAGATCGGTCGACGTGGCGCTCATATCTCTACCCTCTCACCTGATCATCATCGCATCGCTATGCTGGCACCTCGCCGCCGGTTGTAGGGAGCGGCGTTTCGAGCGTAATATCGAACAGGCAGGCCGCCTTGTGACCTGGAACCACCTCGCGCAACGGCGGAACCTGCTGATCGCACGTACCGGGGATGAAATAGTCGCAACGCGGACTGAAGGGGCAGATCTGCGGCAGGTTGATCAGGTCGGGCGGCAACCCGCGAATAGGGGTCAACGTTCGCCCTTCCTCCTCATCGAGGCGCGGGATTGAACGCAGCAGACCAATCGTGTACGGCATGCGGGGACGGGCGAAGATCTCTTCAGTAGGACCCTCCTCCACCACCCGCCCGGCATACATCACGATCACCCGGTCTGCCATCCCGGCGACGACGCCAAGGTCGTGGGTGATGATGATCACTGCCGTGCCGAGTTCGTGCTGCAACCGCTGGATGAGTTCGAGGATCTGCGCCTGGATCGTCACATCGAGCGCAGTTGTTGGTTCATCGGCGATCAGCAACTCCGGGTTGCACGACAGCGCCATGGCGATCATCACGCGCTGGCGCATTCCGCCGGAGAACTGATGCGGGTAGTCATCGAGGCGGCGTTCGGCGCCAGGGATGCCGACCATCTGCAACAGTTCGACCGCCCGGTTGCGTGCTTCTTTGGGCGTCAGTTTCATGTGCAGTTCAAGCGACTCGGTGATCTGGCGCCCGATCGTCAGCACCGGATTGAGCGATGTCATTGGATCCTGGAAGATCATCGCAATCCGGTTGCCACGAATGTGGCGCATTTCTTCTTCGGTGTAGTCGAGCAGATTGTCGCCATCGAAGATGATCTGCCCGCCGACGATCCTGCCCGGCGGATTGGGAATGAGGCGCATAATTGAGAGGGACGTGACGCTCTTCCCCGAACCGCTCTCGCCGACGATGCCGAGAGTCTCACCGCGATCAACGTGGAACGAAACATTATTGACGGCTTTGACGATCCCGTCCTGGGTCTTGAACTGAGTCTCAAGGTTCTTGACGACGAGCAGCGGTTGCGACATAGGCGCTCTCCTTTATGGCGAAACCTCGTGTGCAAAATGGCAGGCTGACCAGTGACCAGGCGCTTTTTCTTCGAATACCGGTTCGACCTCACGACATATGTCGCGCGCCATCCAGCAGCGCGGATGGAAGCGGCACCCCTTCGGCGGATTGATCGGACTCGGCACATCCCCCTGGAGAATGATCCGTTCACGCCGGATGGTCGGGTTCGGGATGGGAATGGCGGAAATCAGCGCTTTAGTGTACGGATGGAGCGGGCGGCGAAAGAGTTCCATCCGATCCGCCAGTTCGACCATCTTTCCCAGATACATCACGCCCACCCGGTTGCTGATATGCTCGACGACGCTGAGATTGTGTGCAATGAAGAGGTAGGTGAGACCGAACTCCTGCTGCAGATTGCGCAACAGGTTGAGCACCTGCGACTGGATCGACACATCGAGCGCCGACACCGGTTCATCACACACGATCAGTTTTGGATTCATCACCAGTGCGCGCGCAATTCCGATCCGCTGACGCTGACCGCCGGAAAACTCGTGCGGGAAGCGTTCCATATGACTGGGATGCATACCGACCTTCGCCAGCACCTCGCGCACGCGCTCGATACGCTCGGCTTTGCTGCCGATGCCGTGGATCGTCAACCCTTCCGCCACGCTCTCGCCGATCGTCATCCGCGGATCAAGGGAAGCATACGGGTCCTGGAAGACGATCTGCATATCGCGACGCAGCGCCTTCAACTGACTGCCGGAAGCGGCAAGCACATCCTTGCCATCGAAGATCACCTCACCATCGGTTGCCTTCTCAAGTCGCAGGATTGTGCGTCCGGTCGTGGTTTTGCCGCACCCGCTCTCGCCGACCAGACCCAGGGTTTCACCACGTTTGAGGGTGAAACTGACGCCGTCGACGGCTTTGACGACCGCAACAGTACGGCGCAGGATACCGCCTTTGATCGGAAAATGCTTGACCAGATTATTGACTTCCAGCAGCGTATCGCTCGACACGCTGCGTTGCCCTGCTGTTGTCATAGAAATACGTCCATTGATCAGGAGGTTTGAGCATCGGGAGCATACAGCCAGCACCGCACCTGCCGCCCGCCTTCCAGGTCAAACATCGGCGGCGGCTCATCGCAACGTGCAAACCGTCTGGCGCAACGGTCGGCGAAACGGCACCCGGCGGGCGGATTGATCAGGCTCGGCACAGTGCCGGGAATCGTCGCCAACTCATCGACAATTTCACCCAGGACGGGGATTGACGCCAGCAATCCCTGGGTGTAGGGATGTTTCGGTTCGGCGAAAATGCTGCGCACATCGGCATATTCAACCACCTGCCCGGCATACATCACAGCGACCGCATCGACCATTTCGGCAATCACCCCCATATCGTGGGTGATCAGAATGATCGAGGTATTGATCTTCTCGCGCAGTTCGCGCATCAGGTCGAGGATCTGCGCCTGGATCGTCACATCGAGCGCCGTCGTCGGCTCATCGGCGATCAGCAATTCCGGGTTGCACGCCAGCGCCATCGCAATCATCACCCGTTGCGCCTGCCCGCCGGACAGTTCGTGCGGATACTGGTTGATGCGCCGTTCCGGGTCGGGCAGCCCCACCAGCGAGAAGAGTTCGATGGCGCGCCGCCGCGCCTCTTCGCCGCGCAACCCCTGGTGGATCTCCAGCGCCTCGATGAGTTGATCCCCCACCCTGAAGACCGGATTGAGGCAGGTGGTGGGTTGCTGAAAGATCATCGAGATGCGATTGCCGCGGATATGGCGCATATCTTCTTCGCTCAGCGAACGGATATCCGTGCCATCGAAGATGATCTGCCCCTCGACGATCTTCCCCGGCGGGTCCTGGATCAGGCGCATGATCGAGAGCGACGTGACACTTTTGCCACAACCGCTTTCCCCGACGATGCCGAGCGCCTCACCACGGTGCACCGTCAGATCAATCCCATCGACCGCGCGCACCACGCCAGCTTCGGTAAAGAAGTAGGTTTTCAACCCTCGCACTTCGAGGAGAACATCGCCGTTTGCGGATTTTTTGCGCGGAGTTGCTGCCGGTGCAGGAACAGATGAAGTCGTCACGTTTCTCTTACTTCTTGTTACAGTTTCAAGCGCGGATCGAGAGCGTCGCGCAATCCATCACCGATAAAGTTGAACGCCAGCGAACAGAGAAAGATCGGCAAACCGGGGATGAGCGGCATCCACGGATGATTGAACATATAACTGGTTGCAAACCCCATCATATTCCCCCAGGTCGGCGTCGGGTCCTGCACGCCGAAACCGAGGAAACTGATTGCCACTTCGCTCACCAGCGCGCCATTGAGACCAAGGGTAAACGCCACGATCAGCGGCGGGAAGGCATTCGGGAAGACGTGCTTGAGCAGGATCCACGCATTCGAGCCGCCGAGGGCGCGCGCCGACTCGATGTACTGCATTTCGCGCACCTGAAGCACCATGCCGCGCATCAGACGCGCCACACCGACCCAACCGAGCGACGCGAGCACCAGGATCAGCAATGCCACCTGCGTCGCCTCGCGGTTGGGCACTGCCATGATCCAGGCGACCGGACCGATGATCCAGGACGGGAGAACGATCAGGTCAGCATTCTGGATCATGATTGCACTGAGGATCAGCAGGATCGGCAGATCGGGGATCGTTGCGACAAACTCCATGATACGGCTGATTGTATTATCGACCCAACTGCCGAAGAACCCCGCCAGCAAGCCAAGGGTTGTACCAATGATCGCCACCAGCGTCGTGACCGAAACCGCCACCATGAGCGACACCCGTGCTGCATAGATTACGCGGGTGAAGAAATCGCGCCCCAGGTGGTCGGTGCCAAGGATATGGAGTTGACCCGTGGCCGGGTCAGCGCTCATTGGCGGGAGGCGGGTGCGGTTCAAGCCGATATCGTCACGCGGGAAAGGAGCGATCCAGGGCGCCAGGATCGAAGCGGTAAAGATCAGGATCAAAACGGCAAGACTGACCATTGCCAGTCGGTGCCGGCGAAACCGGCGGAAGACAACCGCCCACTGTCCTTCAGAGCGCGTCTGCAACCGATCAAGCGCGCCAGGCGCCGCTGGCGCCGATGTTGTCGTGGCCATGGTTACGTTCTGCTCCTCACGTGAGCCGGATGCGCGGATCGACAACCGTGTACAGGATGTCGGAAATGAGATAACCAATCAACACCAGAACGGTACTGATGAACAGGATCGACATAGCAACCGTATAGTCGCTGCGTCCAAGCGCATCGACCAGCAACCGCCCCATACCGGGCCAGTTGAACACCGATTCGGTAATGGCTGCGCCAGCAACCAGCGTTGGCAGCACCCCCGCGAGCAGGGTCACGAACGGGATCAACGCATTGCGCAGCGCGTGCCTGGTAATCACTGCCCGTTCGCGCACGCCTTTCGCGCGTGCTGTGCGCACATAATCCTGCCGCAGCACTTCGAGCATACTGGCGCGAATGAAACGGCTCCACCCCGCGATATTGAAAAACGTCAACACCGCGCACGGCATAATAAAGCGCAGGGTGCGATCAAGCGCCGAACCGGCCTGCACCGTCCCGACCCACGGAATATCGTAGTTGCGAATACCCTGCGCACCGCCCGACGGCAGGTAGGGCAACCCGGCATCCTTCGCCAGCACCGAGAAGATCAGGATCGCCATGACCCCCATGAACAGGGTTGGCAGCGATGACCCGATGAAGGTAATGCCGGTCATCGCATAGTCGAAGCGCGAATACTGACGCACCGCCGAATAGATGCCCACCGGCACACCGATCATAATCGCCAGCAACGTCGAAACGCCCATCAATTGCAGCGTATACGGCAGGCGACTCATCAGCAGATCGCTGATCGGGCGATCACGCGCAATCTGCTGCGACAGACCGAAGTCGCCAAACAGAATGCCGCGACTCGTGCGGCGCTCCGCCAGATTCGCCAGTGTTACCACCCGGACGCACCCCTCCTCGATGATCTCAACCGTGCCATCGGGGTAGCGCAGGCGCACCTGACCGGGGATTGCACACCCGACAACCGTGTCCGGCGGGATCAGATTCACCCCGCCGATCTGCACAGGACCGGCAGGGAAGCCGATCAACCAGCGGGTAAAGCGGATGGGGAGATAGAGATCAAGTTCATAGCGAGCTTTCAAACGCGCAATATCTTCTTCGGTCACCCGGCGCTGCCCGGTATTCTGCATCTGCTGCAAAAACAACAACGGTCCGCCCGGCGCAATATATAACAACGAGTAGCCGAGCATCGCCGAAAGAATGGCGACGATGACCATTTGAATCAGGCGACGGATAAGATACGTTGTCATACCATCCTGCTCACACGATGTACTTTTGTTAATTATATATGAATGCGCGTGCAGGGACAAACCCCGCACGCGCCTTTTTGCCCCTACCGGTTTACCGGATGAACAGGTTCATATCCATGTGCTCCCAGGTCGGGCTGGCGTCGGTCTTGGCTTCGATCTTGCCCTCTGCCGCCGCCTTGAGCACCGTTTCCACCTCCGGACCGGCGCCGAGCGTCGCCTTCTCAAGAATGTCGACCTCGCCGGTCAGCAGCGCTGCTACTGCCGCATTGGTGTCGGCGTAGAACTGGATGATGACATTCTTGACCTTCGGCGCGCCGAGCACGAAGTTCGGGTTTGCCTCGAACTTCATGAACTCGCCCTTCTTCCACTCCTTCAGGATGTATGGACCATACCCCAGCGGAATTTCGGCGACTTCCGGCAGAGTTGCCCACTCTTTCGCCGGCACATCCGCCAGTTTCCGCCCGTCCGAAACGGTCACATGCGAGGGGTAGCCGCCGTAGGGAGCAGTGAAGTAAATTGGCCACTGCACGCCCGGCAGGAACTTGATGGTGTAGCTGGTATCGCTGTTAAAGGTGACACCGTTGAGATTATCGTGCGACTCGCAGAAGGTCAGGCTGACCGCCCCTGAGTCGGGATCGCACGCGATCTTGACGCCCAGTTCCAGGTCGGCCTTCTTCAGCGGTTCGCCGTCCGACCACTTAATGCCTTTGATGAGATCGTAGGTGACGGTGAGCTGGTTCATCTTCACCGTGCCACTCTCGTACTTGACCGTCTCACCGTCGGAGTTGATGATCTCAACGCCCGGCTTGAGTTCAACGGCAGCGCCCGTCGCGTCCCAGACCTTATCACCTTCTTTGACTTCGACGACCTCATTCTTTGCCTTGCCGGACTCAATCGTCGCAAGACCATCCTGCAGCACCGGCTGGAAGTCGTAGCTATACTGGGTGGTCAGCACGCCTTCGACGAGTTGCGCCGCCTGGCGCTGCACTGCCGCGCTCTCGACCAGCGTGAACATCGAAGCTGGCTCCTGAGTGAAGCCCAGGATAATGGTGTCGCCGCCATCGGCGCGCTCCCACTGATACGCATTCGCGGTGATATACTCGGTCGGGTCGGGCTTGAGACCCCTCAACGCCTTGTTCCAGGCATACGCCTCGAGGCGCTGGAACAGCGGCAGGCTGACCATGTCCTTGGTGAACTCGACCTGGAACGCCTTGTAGTTCTTGATGCGCTCCTCGCGGTTCAGCGTATTGTTCGCCGCAGTGATCGCCTTGCTGGCCGTCTCGTTGCACCAGCCCATATAGTTCTGCCCATTCCAGTTGTTATCCGGCAGCGGAATCTGGTCACAGGCATACAGGGTGCGACCACCGGGATCGGCTTCACCAACCCAGGCGAATGCGCCAAGTTCAAAGTCGCGCCGGCGCAGACCGGACGCGCCACCGAACCACCAGGATGCCGGGGCATGCTTGCGGATGATCTGGATGCCGCAATTATCGAGCAACTGCTTCTCCAGCACGGTTGCCCAGGTGATGCGGAACTGCGCATTGGTGGTGGTGAACTCGAGCGACAGCGGCTCGCCATCCTTCGCGCGCACACGCTGACCTTCAGGCAGTTTCCAGCCCGCCTCTTCGAGCAGCGCCTTGCCCTTATCAGGGTCGAACGGATAGACCACGATCCCGTCCGCTTCGCTGGCTGCCGCCCAGTGCGTCTTCGGCAGGTTGGTATCCATCAGCAACTCTTGCTGCTGCTCCGGCGTCAGGTAACTGTAGACCGACTGGATCAACTCGGGGCGGTTGGTGCAGTACGCAATCGCCTGGCGCACCCGCACATCGCTGAGGATCGGGTGCGGTGTGGTGAACGCCCCTGATGGAGCAGCCGTCGGCGCCTCAGCCACAACCGTCTCGCGCACAACGACCGTCTCCCGAACCGGCTCTGCCGTTACGACCACCGTTTCGCGGATCGGTTGCTGTGCCGTCCCGCCGCCGCAGGCTGCCAGGATCGGCGCAACCAGCGCGAGCAACAGGGTCAGCGCGATCTTCCTGTCGAGAATCTTCATGGAACAATACTCCTTTCTCAGGTCTTCCAGACCGGAGGACATCCCTCATCGACGTCCGCAAAGGAATCTGCAAACGACATGCAGGTTTGTGCGATAGGCAACCTCCTTGTTGATATGCTATCCGCTTATCAGGGACTCGCACCGGACATCGGCGCGAACGGTATGCATCCAGATACAGGCACACTGTGATGCTGCCAGGTTGCATCCATACCGAACTACTGGAAGAGCGCGGCGCCTCCTTGCTGGCGAGGATACACAACACGCGCAGACGATCGTCGTGTGCGCCTGGATGCGCCGGATTAACTCAACATCAACGGTTGCACGAAATGGTAACACGCTGCTACAGGTATGTCAAGCCGAATACTGTGCATGCACAACCGTTGACAAGCCGCATTGAGGCGCTACAATAACATCATAAGCAGACAGGGCGAGACCATGTACGCGCTCTCTTCCACATCGGCGACGCTTCCGATCATTCTGCACGCTTCACGCCTGCTTGCCGGCGATCAGGCGCTTGAGATGCGGTTGCCCGGTGTGTTCGATCTACTGCGCACTGCCATTCCCTTCCACGATGGACGTGTGACCTGGTGGCGGCATGAACCGATCGCAGCGTCAACTGGCGATCAGTGGTATGCGCCGAACGGCTGGAGTCTCCCATGGCACGATGATCTGTTGCACGAGGTTATTGCCCGTGGCGCTCCCTGTCGTCGTGTCGTGGATGCTGCCGGTGACCCGGCGCTTCACTATGGTGCGCCGATCATCTGGAACCGGCGTCTGTGGGGGGTGCTGGAACTGCGTGGCGACCATCAGATGATTATCGGCGACGAGGAACAGGCGCTGATCGATGCGCTGAGCCCGCTGCTGGCAGCTGCAATCGCGTCCAGTAGCAACACGAATATTGATACGCCAATCCTGACGACGCGCCAGCAGCGTGTGCTCGATGCCCTGCGCGCCGAACTCGAAGCGCCGCTCGATCTTGGTGAGCTTCTGACCTTCCTGTTGCGCTGGGCGCTCGATGCGACCGGCGCCGAAGCTGGCGCGATCGGCGTGGTCGACCGTGAGCGCGGTGAAGTGACGCTTCAGGCATATGAAGGGTACGGCGCCAATCCGCTCAGTCGCGACGCTTTCGGCGAAACACGGCGTCGCTGGAACTGGAGCGTCGGCGTTGCGGGAAAGGTCGCGCGCACCGGTCGCGCCATTTTGCTGCGCGATGTGTCACACGACCCGGATTATCAGGCGCTCAATCCTGAGGTGCGTGCAGAACTGGCAATGCCAATCGGCGCCGATCAACCGCTTGCCGTGCTGATCCTCGATAGCCCGCGCTCAACCGCGTTCGGCGACGGCGAAGTGGCGTTCGTCAAGGCGTTGTGCGATCTGGCGGTCAATCCGCTGCGCCGCGCGCTGCACTACCAGCAGTTGCTCGAAACCAGCACGCACCTCGGTCAGGTCTTTTCCAGCATTCCCGGCGGGCTGGCGTTGATGGATCAACAGGGGCGCGTGCTGCGCCACAACCCGGCATGGCTGACGATCTGGGGGTTGCCGTCCGGATCGATGCGCGATCCGTTCTATGTGCCGCTCGACCTGGTGCCGCTGTTGCTGCCGCGGCTGCGCGATCCGCTTGCGCTGACCGGGATGTGCGCCGAAGGTCAGCGCGCCCCGACTGAAGTGCAATCGCTGCTGGTGCAGTTGACCAGCCCGCATCAGGAGTTGATGCTCCTCTCGGTGCCAACGCGCGATAGTTTCGGTTCGCTGACCGGTCGGTTGTGGATCGTCAGCGATGTGACACGCGAACGCGAAGCCGATCGCCTGAAGAGTGAGTTCCTCTCGATCATCTCGCACGAACTGCGCACGCCACTCACCTCGATTATGGGGTACACCGAATTGCTGCTGGCGCGCGAGTTCAGTCCTGCCGAACGGCGCGAATTTGTGCAGACGGTATACAACGAAGCGAATCATCTCTACCAGATCGTCGAAGACTTGCTGGGGGTGACGCGGCTGGAAGCCGGGAATGTGCGCCTCAATCAGTGGGCAGTGTCACTGCGCCAGATTGTGAGCGACCTGACAGCGCAACTCAATAATCAGATCAGCGGCAAACATACGATGCTGATCGACATTCCGCCGCATCTGCCGCCCGTCTACGCCGACCGTGACAAGGTCCGGCAGGTGCTGGTGAATCTGATTACGAATGCGGTCAAATACTCGCCGAATGGCGGCGAAATCCGCCTCACAATCTCCGATAACGTCGAACTCCCGCCCGATCACCCGCGCGGGAAGTTTGTGCGCGTCGCGGTGAGCGACCAGGGAATCGGGATTGCGCCAGAGGACCTGCCGCGTATCTGGGAGCGCTTCTACCGCGTTGACAACGGCAATACGCGCCGCATCGGCGGCACCGGTCTTGGTCTTTCGATTGCCAAAGCTCTGGTGGAACTGCACGGGGGGCGCATCTGGGCGGAGAGCAAACTCAACAAGGGCAGCACGTTCTACTTTACACTCCCCGTGGCAACGGATCTGGTGCGGAGATAGGGGAGTGGGGGGCAGGAATAACGTATAGATGTGCTCATGAAGAAATCCGACCAATGACCTACCTCGACGCTGCCTATACTATCCTCAAAGCTGCCGGTCAACCGTTGCACTACGAGGCAATCACCCAGGAGGCGCTAAAGCAGGGGCTGATCAAGCCACAGGGAGCAACCCCGGCTGCGACGATGGGCTCCCGGCTCTACACCGACACGCTGGAGGAAGGCTCACGATTCGTGCGCGCTGGCAGGGGAACGTTCGGTCTGGCTGAATGGCGACCCAGGGGCATCGACGCCCACGTGTCCGACATCAACGCAGACACGCGAAAACAATTGCGCGAAATGGTCCTGAACATGCCGCCAGACCGGTTCGAGGCGCTGATCCGCGAGTTGCTGATCCGCATGGGCTTTGATGAGAGTACAGTCCAGATCACCCCGTATCGCAGCGATGGCGGCGTTGACGTCATTGGCATCTACCGCGCCGCCGGACTGACCGAGGTGAGCGCTGCGGTGCAGGTGAAACGCTGGAAGGGCAACGTAGGCGCGTCGATCGTCACCCAGTTGCGCGGTTCGCTGCAGGTGCATCAGCAGGGTATTATCATCACTACCAGCGACTTCACGAAAGATGCGCGTCGAGAGGCTGTCGAAGCGAACAAAACGCGGATTGGTTTGATCAATGGTGATGAACTGATCGATCTGCTGGTGAAGCATCAGGTAGGCGTGGTCAAGCGCACCCTGGAGGTAACTGTCCTGGACGACGAGTATTGGAGCGAGTTGATCGGACAGAGCAGTGCGCCTTCTGTCCCGACGGTTTCGCTTCCGGATCCAGTCGCACCCAGACCAGCCCCGACTGTCAAAACAAGGTTGATGCCAGGGAAACCCAAAGGCTTCATTCTGTTTGGCGAATTCTACGCTGCGAACACCTGGCGCGGGGTGTTGTTGGGTGTCTGCCAGGCGCTGGCGCAGCGTTGCGACAATTTCGCAACGGTTGCGACCATTATCAAGGGGCGCTCGCGGCAGCACATTGCTGACAGCCCGACTGGTATGATCTCCCCGGCGCCCATCCCGGGCGCTGCGTTGTGGATCGAGACCAATCAGAGCGCACGATCAGTGCTATGGATTATCGCGCAGTTGCTGGAAGCGCTGGGGCGCTCGCCGAACGACTTTGAGATTGTGGTCAGTTGAGCATCGCTGTCCAGCGTCCAGCGTTCAACGTGTAACGGTAACCACCCCCAGATCGATCGGTCCCGCATCATTGATCGGCGTCATTGTCGCGGCATCGTACATGCCCGCCAGCAGGCGATAGGTTCCCGGCGCCACCGTTTCAGGAACGAACAGGTCCTGATCATCGCGCACCAGGTCTCCCGGCTGCCAGGCGCTGGTCGGGCGACGCCCCTCGAGCGGCGGCACATCGCGCTGCGCAACTTTGTTCCCCGCTGCATCGACGAGGTGCACATACACGGTATAATCCAGCGGGAGCGGGCGCGTTGCGCGCCAGAAGAGCGCCAGCGGCAACACGCCGCCTGCCTGTACCTTTCCCGGATGGCGATACCCATCAAGCACAACCGCACCGGCGCCGAGCGTTGCTCCTGACGGTGTGCGTGGCTCGATTGACGCCTCAGGCGCACCGGTATCAAAGATCGCCAGTTCAGGTCCGTGCCGCTCACCCGACCGCAGAAAGCGCGCCGCCGGTTCGCCAAAGGCATTCAGCGCCGCCACGCCCGTATCACGGTCAAGATGCACCACCACAAACCGAATGCCCTGCTCGCGGTACCAGGCGAGTTCGTGCCGGATGGCAGGCTCGCCGCCAATAGCGCGCAAACGCGGTGAAAGGATGAGGGTATTGTCCTCCAGCCAGACCCGCTCGCCATCCGTTGTGCGCGCCTCCAGCCATTCCCCCGCCAGAATGCGCGTCGTCGGACGGGAGCGCAGCGTTTCGTCGTGGATCGCCTGCACCAGCGGTTCAGCCATCAGCAGCGCGGCGACTGCCAGCAACAGCGCAGTGCGGTTGCCGGTCAGCCGACGAACGAATGCAACCGGCGCTGGCGCTTCCCTGCGTTCGGATTGCACTGCCGTATCTCGCTTCGCGGTTGTCCACCAATCAACGATAGCAACAACCAGCGCTGCGGCAAGGATGCACAGGAATGGCAGCAGCGGCATCGCATTGCGGAAGAACACGACCTTCACCCCGGTCAGTTGCAACACCGCAGGAACGATAACCGCCAGAACGAGGATATCGGCTGATTTGCGTCGCAGGAAAGCCAGCGCTACCCCTCCCAGACATGCCCACGCCAGCAGCGTCCCTTCACGGGTCAACGCCCACCAGTAGAACAGCGCCGGTTGGTCTGACTCGGCGCCCGGATGCCCGTCGAAACGGTAATGTCTGATAATCCCGGCGAGATCGGTGAGAATGCGTGGCAGATCGCGCAACCAGAACGGGACGCCGAGTGTAAAACCCAGCAGGATGCCAGCGAGAGCGGCGAGGAGAAGGTTGAGGGTTGAAGGTTGAAGGTTGAAGGTTGAAGGTTGAGCGGTGAAGGTTGAAGGTTGAAGGTTGAGCGGTGAAGGTTGAAGGTTGAAGGTTGAGCGGTGAAGGTTGAACGTTGAACGTTGGGAGGATGGTTGAACGTTGGGGGTTGAAGGTTGAAGGTTGAGCGGTGAAGGTTGAACGTTGAACGTTGAACGTTGGGAGGATGGTTGAACGTTGGGGGTTGAGCGTTGAGTGTCGGACATGCGACGATGCGCAACTAACACAATCGATGCCAGCAGCGCGATCACGAGTGCGCCAGCGTTCCATTTGGTCGCTGTAGCGATGCCGACGCCAAACCCGGCGAAGAGCGCCAGCGCCAGCGTCGACCGGAGCGTTTCCCGCCCCCCGTCGTGCTCCGGCGCAACACCAAGCCGTGCGATAGCCAGGAATGCCAGCAGGGTGAAGAACATCGCTGGCGTATCGGTCGTCACATAATGCGCATCGCCAGCCACCGCTGGCATGACCGCGATCAGTGCAGCCGCCAGCAGTCCAGCCGTGCGCCCGTAGAGGGAACGTCCCGCCAGGAATGTCAGCGCAACAGCGCCCGTGCCAAGCAGGGCGGTCAACGCGCGCGCCCAGACATAGAACCGCACCGGATCGATGTCGGCAGGGGTGCGGTAGAGACCGGCGCCAGCACCCCAGAGAAAGTGGAACGTCGCCACGCCGACCTGCATATAGACATAGAGTGTCGGGTAGGTGTACGAAAAAGGAGTATACTCACCCGTGCGCAGCATCCGCAGCGCCTCGTCGGCGACCGCCCATTCATCAGGGTGCTCGAAGTAGGGCAATCCGAAGCGCAATCCCCAGACCCGCAACCCCAGCGCCAGCGCAAGGATGCCGACCAGAGCCACTGCGGTGCGCGTGACGCGCACCCGCGCCACCACCTGCGGATGCGCAAGGATCGACCCCAGCAACGCCAGTGCCAGCGCACCCTGCACCGGCACGGCGGCAGCGCCGAGAACGCCGCGCCCCAGCGCCAGCGCCAGAAACAGCGCCAGCGCCAGCACTCCAGGCGCATACCGCAGCAGGCGTGGTCGATCACGCTGCGTTTGCGCAGCAACACGCGGTTCAACCGGAACATTCGCCATGCCCGGCATTATACCATTGACAATCCCGTATCCGCATATGAGCCAATACAGCGATTGATCGCCGCCCATCGCGGAACGATTGAGCGTGAAGAGTTTGCTGCTACGGTCACGCTGGAGATTATCGCGCCGGACGCAAACGTTGCCGCGCTGACCGGTGCGCTGCGCACAATAACGGCAGGACAGGTGCAGATTGCAGCAGTGTGAGTGCGCGAAATCTCATTGATGCACCGGTGACGATCTGTTACTCTGATGCAAGAGCGCAGCGACCCCCTCTTGCATCGTTGCAAAGTACTGAATGCCGTGTATCTCCAATCGCTCACGGACGATGCTTTCAGCAATATCGGGGCGCACGCCGCACAGCACGATCTGCGCCCCCATCAGGCGAGCGCCGTCGGCTGCCTGGTGCAGCGCCACGGCGAGGGAATGATCAAAACCGGTGATGCCGGTCAGATCGAGCAGCACCTTCTGCGCGCGTCGTTGCTCGATCTGGTTCAGCAGCAGCGTAACCATCGCCTGGCTGCGTTCGCCGGTGAAGGCGCCGATCAGCGGCAGCGCCAGCACCCCTTCGCTCAACGGGATCAGTGGCAGCGTCAAACGAGTGATCATCGCGTCTCGCTGGCGGATCTCATCGAGCGAGCGTTCCAGCGCTGCGGTGCGTTCTTCGAGCGCAGCGTGCGATGCCGCCAGCGCCGCTCTCTGGCGTTCCGCCGTCGTCACATCGCGGAGGAGCAGCACGCTGCCGGAGGTATGATCACCCTTGATAGCAACCTCTGAGACGATCAGCGTTGCTTCGGCCTCACCCTCACGATGAAAGCGCCGCACACCGGCGAGACGATCCTCCGACATCGTGCAGTCCTGAAACCCTGCGCGCGCCAGAGCTGTTTCGAATGTCGTCTCGCCATCGTCGTTCAGCGACGCCAGTTGCCGCGCTGCGCGGTTCGCAAAACGAACCTGCCGCTGCGCATCGATAATCACCACGCCATCCGGCAGAGACTCAACGGCGGTGCGCAGCGCAACCTGTGATGGGCGAAACATCTGATACCGCAATGTCAACCATCCAAATGCAAGATAGAGCGGAAGCATGCTGACATAATTCAACGCCAGCCAGTACATCGGACCGAACCATGCGCCTGCTGCAAAGGAGAGCGCCAGACCGCCCGACAGCCACGCCGCCGGTACGCGCACACTGCGCCGACGCGCGGCAACCGTGATCAACATTGCTACAGGAACAAGCAAGCCGCCGAGAATATACGATATGATCACCAGCATATACAGTGGACCGTTCAAAAGACCCGGCATGCCTGTTGCTTCGGATGCGTCCATACGTCTGACCAGACCGAGACCGCTATACCAGTCCAGCGTCAGGAACAGCGCCATGAACAGGTACGGCGCCGCAAGCGCCCGGCGCACTGTCGGTTGTGCATACCGGTGCGGAATAAAGATCGCCAGAATCAGCCAGATCAGTAACCAGGAAGATACAGCAAGCAACGGCGCCGACAATCCATAGACGAACCACACTTCCCACGGATCGCTTCCCGTGAAGCGCAGCACAGCGCAATACATGAGCAGAACAGCGCTGAGAGCAAACAATGCGAACAGGCGGTTTGTCGTTGCGCGCCAGTCCTGTATCAGCACATACACACCAGTCGCAGTCAGAATGATCATGCTCAGGAGGATGAGAACAAAGTTGATCATATCCCCCTCCGAAACTTATTCGTATTCTGTATCAATACGTGTGCCGCACCCGACATTGCCTGCATCGATTATAATGACCGACAACCGGCATCTTCAACTGTACAATGGTCACATCGGGGTACTGTACCTGGTGCGTGGAAGCAGTTCCTTTGATCGTCCATCGTATTATGGATCGTCGCCGGGTCGAACCTGCATTTCAGGAGGAAGAGTGTATGGAACGTGCGAACGCCTTCGACTTCTTGGGTCCGAGAACGCTGGTGGGTCCTGAACTGAAGCCGGGTGATCGAGCGCCCGCATTTAAGCTGACGACCGGAAAAGCAACGATCAGCAGTGAGCAGTTTGCTGGCAAGCCGCTGGTGATCAGCGTCATTCCGTCGATCGATACCGGCGTCTGTTCCAAACAGACCCGGCGGTTCAACGAAGCAGCGGCGGAACTCGGCGATGCGGTCAACATCCTGACGGTCAGCGCCGATCTGCCGTTTGCCCAGGGGCGCTGGTGCGGCGCTGAGGGGGTGGATAAAGTCATTATGGCGTCTGATCACCTGGATATGAGTTTTGGCGCCGCCTACGGCACGTATGTCAAAGAATTGCGCATCGAAAGCCGGGCGGTGTTCGTGGTGGACAAAGATGGCATCATCCGCTACGCTGAATATGTGCCGGTTGCCGGTCACGAACCGAACTACGACGCGGCGCTGGCAGCATTGAAGGAACTCTTGTAAGTCTGGAGGTGCAAACCTGGGCTGGCAGGCGAAAGAAAAAGGCATCGCACAACCAGAAACGCCTGCTTTTCGATACTCCGCTGCACCATCAGTTCAGGATCATGCGCTGGGGGTGTCGTAACCGCGTTTCATCTGCCGTGGCGGGCAGCAGGACGCCCTGCTGTCCCCTTCTCTTCTACGAGAACGAACGATTGGCGTTGCTGTCGGGCGCAGTAACACCTGTATCCTGCGTCGCTCTTCGCTTTTGTACAGTGCGCCACGATCACCTTCCACTCGTCTGTGGCGTCGCACCTGGCGACACAAGAGCCTGGCAATCCAGCAGGTTGCACCGATGTCACTTGAACTCATCCTGATGATCGCAGCGTTGCTTTTGATCCTCAGCATCATTGCCGGAAAAGCATCGCTCCGGTTCGGGTTGCCTGCACCGTTGCTCTTCCTGATCATCGGGATGCTCGCCGGTTCCGACGGTCCGCTCGGCATCTACTTTGATGACGCCTGGCTGGCGCAGTCGGTCGGCGTGCTGGCGCTGGTGCTAATCCTGTTCTCCGGCGGGTTGGGCACCGACTGGCAGATGATCCGTCCGGTCTTGTGGACCGGGATGATCCTGGCGAATCTGGGGGTGTTGATCAGCGCACTGCTGGTAGCCGTCGCCGCGCACCTCCTGCTCCAGTTCTCAATCCTGGAAGGGTTCCTGCTCGGAGCGATCATCTCGTCAACCGATGCCGCTGCGGTTTTCGCGGTGATGCGCACGCGGGATGTCAATCTGCGCGATAATCTGGAAGGGTTGATCGAACTCGAGTCGGGCAGCAATGATCCGATTGCCGTGTTTCTGACGATTGGCCTGACCATGGTGCTTGCCGACCCGTCGCGCTCGCTGGCAAGCCTGGCGCCGCTGTTCGTGCTGCAGATGACCGTCGGCGGCGTGGCCGGGTATGCGATGGGCCGGTTGATGGCGATCACGATCAATCGCGCAAAACTGCAACTGGAAGGGTTGTATCCGGCGCTGGCGCTGGGGTTGGTGCTGTTGACCTATGGCGGTACGGCGCTGATCAACGGCAGCGGGTTTCTTGCGGTCTATCTCGCCGGCATTGTGCTTGGCAACTGCGATTTTGCCCACAAACGGAGTCTCATTCGTTTTTATGACGGGCTGGCATGGCTCATGCAGATCGCCATGTTCCTTGTCCTGGGCTTGCTGGTGTACCCCTCGCGCATCGTTCCAATCATCGGCGAAGGGTTGCTTATGTCCGCATTTCTGGTTTTTGTGGCGCGTCCGGTGGCAGTCTTTGTGTCGCTTGCTTTCTCCCGCTACGACTGGCGCGCTAAAGCGATGGTTTCCTGGGCTGGACTGCGCGGTGCAGCGCCGATCGTGCTGGCAACCTTCCCGCTGCTGGCAGGGCTGGATCGCGCTGGCATGGTGTTCAACCTGGTCTTTTTTATCGTCCTGACCTCGGTGTTGATCCAGGGTACCACTATTGCGTATGTTGCACGCTGGCTCGGTGTGCAGCAACCGCGTCCACAGGCGACGTTTCACTATCCGCAAGAGTTCATTCCACAGGTCAGCGCCAGCAGTCAACTGGTTGAGTTGACCGTTGCACCCGGTTCCCCCGCGTGTGGGCGGGCGATTATGGAACTTGGATTGCCGCGTGGTGCGCTGGTGGTGCTGATCAACCGCAGTGACGATAGCCTGGTGCCGGGCGGCACAACGATTCTGGAGCCGGGGGATCGGGTGTTGCTGCTGGCGGAACGCAGCGCTCTCGACGATGTGCGGCGCGTGTTGAGTAATGAAGGTTGAGGGTTGAACGTTGAAGGTTGAGCGTTGAACGTTGTGAAGGTTGAACGTTGAACGCTGAATGGAGAATGGATATGGAGAGCCTTCCGTCTCAAAACCGGAACCCTCCCCCCAACGCCGGTCTCTGGCCCCTGACAACCTCCGTCGATCATGGCGGTCGCCTGTTCATTGGCGGGTGCGATGTAGCGGCGCTGACGCAGCAGTACGGCACACCGCTCTACCTTTTCGACGAAATGACCATCCGCGCTGCATGTCGTGCCTGTCGCACTGCATTCGCCGATCACTACCGTGGTACAACCGCAGTGCATTACGCTGGCAAAGCGTTGCTCAACATCGCAATTGCGCAGATCATCGCCGATGAGGGGTTGGGACTCGACGTGGTTTCAGGCGGTGAACTGTACGTCGCGCTGCGCGCCGGATTCCCGACGCAGCGCATTCATATGCACGGCAACGCTAAAACCCACGCCGAACTGGAACAGGCGCTGGCAGCCGGGATTGGACAGATTATCGTCGATAACCTGGATGAACTGGATATGCTGAGGCGCCTGACCGCGCATCGTTCGTCGCCACAGCCGGTTGCGCTGCGCATTGCGCCCAACATTGCCGCCGACACGCATGCGCATATCCAGACCGGTCACGCGACATCGAAGTTCGGTCTGCCACTCGACGCGCTCGATGCCGCCGCTGAGAAACTGTGCGCAGCGTCTGGCGTGCGTCTGACCGGGTTGCACGCTCATCTGGGATCGCAACTGTTCGATAGAGCGCCCTATGCGGCAGCCGTCGAGGTGTTACTCGATAGTGCAGCGCGTCTGCGTGACCGCTTTGGCGTGTTGATCGAAGAGATAAACGCCGGTGGCGGGATCGGCGTCCCGTACACCACCGATCAACCCCTGCCGGACATCGATGCCTGGGCGGCGCTGTTGGGCGACTCGCTGGTACGCGGGTGCGAACGCCGCGGATTGCCACTCATGCGCCTGGTGATCGAGCCGGGACGCTCAATCATTGCGCGCGCTGGCGTTGCGCTCTACACAATTGTGGCAACCAAACCGCTTCCCCATATGCGCTTTCTCCATATCGACGGCGGTATGGGGGACAACATTCGCCCTGCACTATACGATGCGCGCTACACCGCAGCACTGGCGGAGCGGATGCGTGATCCGGTTGAGGAATGTGTGGCGATTGCCGGTCGCTACTGCGAGTCTGGCGATGTCTTGATCCGTGACCTGATGCTGCCGCGTGCCAGGGTCGGCGAGATACTGGCTGTTCCGGTCGCTGGCGCATATACGCTGAGTATGGCAAGCACCTACAACCTGGCGCCCCGACCGGCGGTTGTGCTGATCAATGAGGGAGAAGCGCGACTCATCCAGCGCCGCGAGACGTATGAAGACCTGATTGCACGAGAGGTATGGTGAGCGCGAAGTGCATCCGCACTCCGCGCTCGCCGTCGCTTCACCAACCGTCGCCCATATCGAATTCGGCGCTGAGATCGCCGCCGAAGTCTTCGAAGCCGCCGGTCAGGTCTTCCATCCCCATGTCGCCGATCATTTCATCGGCGCCAAACCCGTCCAGGATTGCCTGCGCTGCCATACTGCCGATCACGCCGCCAATCATGGCGCCCAGCAATGTTCCGGCAAACGCACCGCCGAAGCCCATCCCACTTTGCGCCTGCGCTGCGTGTGGCGGCGCGGGTGCGTCATTGCGGCTAAACAGGCGCTCCATTATGCCCGGCTCTCGCAGTTCGGCGCGCGTTGCCAGACGCGCCAGAGTTTGCGGGTCGTCCTGCTGCGGCACGGAGGCGCGCTCGTGCGGCGGCAGCATGGCTGTCAATTCACGCAGTGCATATGCGCGCTGTTCTGGTGTCAACTGCGCGAACGCATCGGCGTATGCCTGCTCGATTGCGTCAGGCGGCGCAGTGCGCAGAAAGTACCGATAACGCTCAAGCGCCTGTTCATCGCTCAGGCGAGTAGCAGGCCCGGTTGCAGGGCGTGGTTGCTGGTTGCGTCGGTCACGTCCGAACAAAGAGTCGAAAATCCCCATTGCAATGCTCCTTTCATTCGTTGTTCAGTATAGCCGCTGCTGGATGTCGGGGGAAGAGCGATTCCCCCTGAGGTTGCAGGGTAAGTTTACCATTTTCGATACAGTATATCATTACAACAGGCGCATACCTTTTATCAACATACTCCGGCATCGCGATCAAAGAAGCACACCTTCCCGCAGGCGCCTGCGACATGTGGTCACGCTTCCTTCGGGCAGGCGCTCGCTTCATTATCTGCTCGTATTGTTGTACCTGTGGTATCATTGTCCTGGATGTACCGCACTGCTGTGACGTTTCTTGTACGGGAGGAGTTATGACTGCCATCGATGTCGCTGATCGCATTCAGAGCGACCTGGCGCACCTGTTGCACCCGCTGTATCACCCCAGCGGTCATCAGTCGCCGAAGATTTGGGTGAAAGGGCGCGGCGCGATTGTGATCGACATCGAGGGGCGCGAGTATATCGATGGGTTGAGCGGGCTGTGGAACGTGAACGTCGGGCATGGGCGGCGCGAACTGGCAGAGGCGGCAGCCGAACAGATGACCACGCTGGCGTACTGCTCCGCCTACACCGGCTCGTCGAATCTGCCCGCCATCAATCTGGCGGAGCGGCTCAGTCAGTTGATGTACCCGTCGATCAATACCTTCTTCTTCACCAGCGGCGGCGCCGAAGCGACCGAAACTTCGTTCAAGACGGCGCGCTACTACTGGAAACTGGTCGGCAAGCCGGAGAAGGTCAAGTTCATTGCGCGGATGCGTGGGTACCACGGTGTGACGATGGCCGCCATGAGCGCGACCGGTCTGCCAGTCTACTGGCCCATGTTCGAGCCGCGCATGCCGGGCATTGTGCATATCGAGTCGCCCTACCCATATCGCTTCGTCAACCCGACCCCTGAAGTCAGCGACGGCGTCGCTGCGGCCAATCTGCTCGAAGAAGCCATCCTGCGCGAAGGTCCTGAAACAGTGGCCGCATTCATTGCCGAACCGGTGCAGGGCGCTGGCGGCGTGATCGTGCCGCAGGACGATTACTTCGGTCGCATCCGTGCGATCTGCGACAAATATGAAGTATTGCTGATCGCCGACGAGGTGATTACCGGCTTCGGGCGCACCGGTCGCTGGTTTGCCCTTGAGCACTACGGCATCGAACCGGATATTGTGCAGTTTGCCAAGGGGATTACCAGCGGGTACGTTCCACTTGGCGGCATCGGCATCTCCGACCGCATTCGCGAGGCGATCCACAGCGCGCCGCCCGACAAACGATACATGCACGCCTACACCTACTCCGGTCATCCGACATGCTGCGCCGTTGCGCTGCGCAATCTGCGGATTATCGAGGAGGAAGGGTTGGTCGAGCGGGCAGCAGTTCTGGGAGATCGCCTGCTGACCGGGTTGAAGACGCTGGAAGCGCTCGACGGGGTAGGGGATGTGCGTGGCAAAGGGATGATGGCGGCCGTTGAACTGGTGGCGGATAAAACGACAAAGCAGCCCTACCCGACGGAAGCGAATGTCGGCGCGCGCGTGTATCAGGAGATGCTGAAGCGCGGATTGTTCACCCGCGTGCTCGGCGATATGATCCTGCTCGCTCCACCGCTGGTCTCGACAGAGGAACAGATCGAACAGATTGTGGCGATCATCGGTGAGTCAGTGCAGGCGGTGATTGCAGCGACGCCATCACCGTAGCCGATGTAGTGCACACGGGAGTGCCGGAAGCATTTGAGAACTGCTACAACGACGGTTTCCTCTCGTTTGGAGATCCTCTCTTTATCCTGAACTCGCATATGCATTATACACTACGCGAAGCCACCATATCGTTGAGTATGCCAGCGCGTTCAGCATAACCAGGCTAAGCACCAGCGTCACAATGCCGATCGTGCGGCGCTGCGGAGGCCACCATGCCAGCCACCCGCCTGCGAGAACCAGCGTCAGTGATCCGACGGCAGGAAAGCCGTAGCGTGGTAAAGGGGGTGGTTGGACAGACGGCGCATGCATCGTACGTAACACTGCGTTCATCCACATCAACAAACCGATGACCAAAAACACCACGATAGCAATACGTCGAGATGAACGGTCGTTGTGAGTCACAGCCAGACGGATGCATCCTGCAACTGTTATCAGAAAGACAAAGTTCAGCGCTAAAAGCCAGATATCGCCTGTCAGCATCAATCTTCCCCATCCAAGCGAAGCAAAAGAGCGAAAAATAATGTCAGGCACGCGATCAAAAAGAATGAGGGGAACTGTACGCTCGATATCGAACATCGATGCGGCGATTCGTGATAGAGAAATTCGGACAAGATATCGGGCAGCGCTATCGACTTCTGGACGGACATACGGCCACGCCTGTTCTGCCGAGCCATTGCGCACAAGGTTGGCGAATGGACGACCCTCCCAGAAACCGCTGGTTGCTGAACGGTCGAAAATTGGCGGAGTATCGGCGGAGAACGAACCCTGTACTGCCACAACGCCATCGACAAACAGGGTAACAGGAGATTCGGCAGCGGGCGGTGGCGCCGGAATGAAAACCTGCAACGAGCTTAAGGCTTCCGGCGCTTCGAATGTCCATGCAACAAAACGTGGCGTCGTACTCGCCTCGATAACTGGGGTCATCACTACTGCAGGACGAGCCCCTTCATTGTAGAGAACTCCCGGTCCGGCGATCGTGACCGGGTGTGACGCCCAGACCCACGCGCCAATCGTGATCGTCCGACCGGCAATCAGAGGTACATCAGCGGAAGCGATGGGAGTCGCCAGCCCGGAAAAATCGTCATATAGAGAGATGCTGGATGTAAGTCGAAACGCCTGTTGTCCGTGTGGCGTATCGGAATCGGAAACAACCGCACGCGCTGCGCCATCGATAGATACTGCGCCGTAGCGATACCACCCGGCAGGATCGCCCCACGCGAGTATGCTCCCGAGGATGACTGCGCCTGCTCCGACCAGTGCCGCAATGAGAGGTTTCCAGCGCCACCGGCGGTGCAGACCAACCGCAATGACCAGAACAAGCGGGGCAATGAAGATCGCCGCCACCGCGACGTTCTTCATCGCTGCAGCAATCAGAGCAGCGCTGACGACCCATGCCGCACGTCGAGTGCTCCATCCCAGCATAATGATCCGGACTACGCTCCACAGAAAGAGCGAAAATCCCAGAATCGCGCCAACATCGTTGTTCACTGCCGTCATAATATTGGCGAAGGGAGGAATGAGCGCCGCCGTGAGTGGCATCAACCAGCGCATGTGATGCCCTTCGTGGAAGAGCGTGCGCGCAATGCCGCCAAGAATGGCGACTGTAACCACGAACATAACCAGCGATACGCTGCGGGCCACGTAGAGTTGTTCGATAACCGTCAATCCGCTGGTGAATCGCAGTGGCAGACCCACTATGAGATAATACGTCGGAAAATGCGACAGTGCGCTCCCTGTACCGCCGATCTGGGCAATTTCCGGATCGGGCGTCCTTACCGCAGGCCAGGATGGGCGGAATGCCATCAACCAGACATACTCAAAGTGCGACGGTTCATCATCATGGTGCCAGGGTGGAACCAGCGTCAGAAAGACGATCCCCTGCACACTGGCGACGACCAGCACGCACGCAAGCCGTGCTCTATCCGAAGCCAGAAATTGCCGCAAAACTGCCAGCCCCGGCGACAGATGCGACTGTATTCCCCAGAAGATACCTGCACCCACTGCGGTTCCGACCGGAATAAGCCACAGGTCGGGCAGGAGCGCGACGGCATCGACCGGACGCGCAGCTCCGACAGCGACAAGACCGGCAACGGCGGCGGCGGCAAACCATGGTAGCACTCTGCCTGCCAATTGCGACATAACCACGAATGTTGCAATTGGCAACAACAGCAGCACGACAGTGCGGATTCCGCCAAGCGTCGCAATTGCCAGGCCCGGCGCCGGAAGACCATCGACCGGGTGCACTGCCACACGGGTGAATGCTGCGCCTAACTCTCGTGTATCGCGCGCTTTCGCCGGACGGAAGGCGCGCATATCGAGACGCAGATCAGGGGCGCCGGGACGCGGCGGGAGCAGCACCCGATAGCGCCGCCAGTCTCCTTCGACAACAAAAGCGTTGCTGCGCCAGGATCCGAGCCCCAGGCGCGTCTCGGCAGGCGCAGCATTCGGCGGACGCGGTGAGGTCATACGCAGATCGATAATCAGAGGATGCCGGGTAAGACCAAACAGGAGCACAATGGCGCCTCGTTCCGACCAGCGGTACCGTTCGCGCTCGTTCGACTCGGCAGCGCTAAACTTGACCAGATGCCTTGACGCCACTGAGTCTGCTGCATCAAAGTACAACGAATGGGGCGCACATGCCAGACCCGCGCCGAATACGATGACTGCCAGAAGCGTTGCCAGTGCGATGTGCTGCACCGACGCAACCCGGAAACGCGCCTCTGTGTGTGAATGAGCAATGTTTACTATTGATGAAGACTTCATAGCAGAAAAAGGAGAGCCGCGACGCTCCTAAAAAAACTCGTTCCATGGTCATTGTGAGAAGTCATGAAGCGCCGAAGCGCTGATTACACAACCGGTCAGTGCGTTGTGCGCGCTCCTGAGCGGTACTCTGGCTCTCTTGCAATGCTATTGACCTTTCATCAACAGCACAACGTAGACCGTTCGCGCCAGAATGAGCAGATCGAACCAGAACGACTGATGCTTCAGATAGTAAAGGTCGTACTGGAGTTTGGCAAGCGATGCTTCAATGCTATTGCCATAGCCATAGTTGATCTGCGCCCACCCTGTCAGCCCCGGTTTGATCGCCAGTCGCGCGCGGTAGAACGGAATAACGCGCTGCAACTGCTCGACAAACTCCGGTCGTTCGGGACGTGGTCCGACCAGACTCATCTCGCCACGCAGAACATTCAACGCCTGCGGTAGTTCATCAAGGCGGGTGCGCCGTAACCAGCGCCCAACGCGCGTCACACGCGAGTCGTCCTTCGATGCCCACTGCGCCTCGCCGTCCGGTTCGGCATCCTGAACCATCGAGCGAAACTTGAGCGCTGTAAAGATTCGTCCTCGCCAGCCAACACGCTGCTGCCGGTACAGGATGGGACCGGGCGTGTCAAGACGAATCGCAAGCGCAATGAATGGCAGCAGAACAAGCAGCAACCCAAACAGAACCAGACCGCCGACCAGATCGAGCATGCGTTTCAACACCGCCTCGGCAGTCCGTGTCGGACGTGATTGCAACGGCAGCGCCACATGCCACTGATTGCCAGCGTGTTCCACTGCAATCTTCCCGGTCAACCGTTCGTACAGCAGCGGCATCGGCGTAATAGCAACTCCGTGTTCATAGCAGTCGATCAAGAACTGGAGCAGTTCGCCGCTGACATCGCTGCTGGCAATCACAATCTCATCGACACGCTGATCCCAGACGACATCGCCGAGGCGGTCAACGCCGCCAAGCACCGGCACGCTGCCGATGCAGTCACAGGATGGAAGGGGGGCATCATCGACAAACCCGACAATCTCGTAGTATGGGGTGTGCCCCTTCAGAATAACATGCGACAGCGCCGAACCTGCCTGACCCGTTCCCAGGATCAGCAACCGACGTCGCGCGTGCGGTGCGCCCAGCACACGAATGTATGCCAGACGCCAGATCGCCATCGACGCGACCAGCAGCACAATCGCAAGCGCAGGCGCCAGGCGCAGTTGCGGCGTGCCAATTTCAATCGACGCAAGCATCCCGGTGACCGGCGCACGTGACAGTACGAAGAACAGCGCCAGATACGCGAACAGCAGCGCCAGACCGCCAAGCAGAATCCGGCGCACGCTCGGACCGATGCGTGCGACCAGACGCAGATTGTACATATCTGCGAGCATCAGCCAGAGGGGCCAGCCAATGCCGATCAGCGCCAACCAACTGAACTGCGATTGGATCAGAGCGACATTGAGCGCACGATCCGCCAGACGCGCCCAGAACCACAACGCTCCGAAGACGGCGAGCATGGTCAACGCCAGATCACCAACGCGCAGCAACAACCGACGCTCGGAAATCTCCAAGCGCAGATGGAATGACATCTCACACGGCTGTGTTGGATGGTTGAGAACGCTGCGACGACTCATGATATCTTTTTGCCTTGCTGAACGACCGCAACGAGATGTGCATTGATCGCTGCGGCCGAGCGTTCCCAGGTATAACGCTGTTCAACCAGCGCGCGTGCTGCCCGCGCCAACCGGCGGCGCAGCGCAGCATCGCGCAGCAGGCGCACGATTTGCGCTGCCATTTCAGCATCATCGTGCGCCAGAAGCACATGCTCGTCATGACGAACATCAAGCGAATCCAGTATGTGCGGCGTCGCCACAACTGGAGTACCGCTTGCCATTGCTTCAGCTACTTTAGTCTGAAAGCCTGAGCCACTGCGTAACGGCGCCACTGCGATTGTCGCGCGTTGCAGATAGTCCTGGATACGAGGCACGTGGCCAGTCACCTCAACACCCGGCAAACGCGCCAGTGCTCGTACGCGCTGCGGCGGATCGGCGCCAACGATCTGCAGGCGTGCCGTTGGCACCTCGTGCCGGACCAGGGGCAAGACGTTTGAAGCAAACGAAACTGCGGCGTCCGCATTGGGGAAGTATCCCATGCGGCCAGTCAAGACAATGAGATCGTTGAGACGTCCCTGTTCTACATAAGGAAACTGGGCCACGTCAACCCCACTGTTGACAACTCGAACGTTCGGTCCTAAGAATGCGCGATCACGAACTGCCGAGACGAACTGTACATCGCATATTTCGGAAAGGTACTGCTCGCATTCTGCCATCCGGCGCGCTTCAATATCGAACAACCAGTGCGTGATACCGCCCTGACAGCGGGCGCGGCGATACATATTCAGCGACAGCGCGTCGATAAAGTCGATTGCTTTCGGTAGATCCGGGACGGCGTCGACCACCGGCGCTACCCGTGCGGTATGCAGGTAGAGTAAGTCGAATGATTGGTGATGCGCCAGGTCGCGCACGGTGCGGATCAACGCTGGCGAACTGAACAGCGCTGTCTGCAATGGCAGCGTCTCAATACTATGCGACGCGACGCGCCACAGCGCCCGCCAGCGCGGTTCATGCACTGGAACCCACCGGTCACACATGTCGGCGATGGTGGCAGCGTCTGGCAGCTCTGGCGTCGCGGGTGTGACGAGGGTGATCTCGTGCCAGCGGCGCAGAACGCGCAGGAACTGACGCGCGCGCAGCCGGTCGCCCTGGATGAGCGGATCGGGGAAGCGTGGTGCAACAAAGAGGATGTTCATCGCCGCACCTCGCATACCGTCACCCATGCGTAACGGCGCAGTGCAGGCGCGAGGCGAAAGATGCGCTGATCAACGGCATTGAGCAGATGCAGCGCGCGTCGAAACAGCGCGCGACTGCCGACAGGCGCAAAAACGAACGCAGCCAGCGCCAGCAGATAAAACTCTCGATGCGATGCGCTGGCGAAAGGTTCGGCAAAAAAACGCAGGTCCGCCATACTGAGCGGTTTCTCGGTTGGCGTTCGTCGCCACGGCGTCAAACGCCGGAACAGGTTGAGCAGCGGATTGTGACTCAGCGGTTCCAGGAAAACGGCGCGCCCGCCCGGCTTGAGGATGCGCTGCACCTCCCGCCGTGTCACTGCCAGATCGGTATGGTGGAGCACCGAGTGACCAAACACATAGTCGAAGGTCGCATCGGCGAATCCCAGCGACTCGGCGCTCATCTGCTGAACTGCCACGCGATCGCCAAGACCGGCTGCGACAGCGCGCCGCTGTGTCACACTGGTCATACCCCCTGACAGATCGATGGCGACAACATAAGCGCCGGATCGCGCAAAATGCAAGGTATGCGCTCCTCTGCCGCACCCGAGGTCCAGAAGGACGCTGCCTTGCGGTCGTTCAATCAACGAATATGCGAAAGCATCTGCGGCATCGAGCGCCCCCCATGCATAAAAGTCGCTCCGCTCACGTGTCGCAACCCGGTCATGATACAGACGCTCAATCCGATGACGTGCAGTCGGGATCACGGTTACTATCGGCTCCTTCACACCTCTCATCGGCAGAGCGATTATATCACATCAACGGTCGTACTATCGTGTCATCGTCACGCATGTGTAACGAACGGAAGCCACTGCATTGCCGGGAGATGGGGTATGATGATTGTGATAGTTCTGAGCGTACAAACCTGTTAGCGTGTTCATGCGATCAATCCTTCTCATCCTCATCTCGACTCTCCTGGCGCTGATACCATCGTCTTCCGCCGGGTCTGGTGCGGCCACATCGACGATATATCTCCCGCTGGTAAGCGTGCCTGACACCCGCGTTCTGATTGGGTATGACCTGCGGACGAACCGCGGCGCACATGCGGAGCCGTTGTTACCGGCGCTCCCGGCGAGCTGGGCGCGCGCCGGTGATCTGGTCTGGGCGACAATCGAGCCGACACGCGGCGTTTATTCCTGGGAAGCGGCAGCGGCGCTGGAGGCAAATATCCGCCGTCTGCGCGCTGCTGGCATCGAGCCGATTGTCCTGGTGCAGATCGCGCCGCAGTGGGCGCGTCGTCTCCCTGGGCGAACGTGCAGCTCCGTAGCGCCTGAAGCCTACGCTGATCTGGCGCGCTTTGCTACTGCTGCCGCAACGCGTTACCGGAGCGGTGATCTGAATGTGCGATACTGGCAATTCTGGAATGAGCCGGATTTCACCCCGGCAATCAGCGACAATAACGGGAGCGGTTGCTGGAATACCGGTCAGGCGCCATGGTACGGCGGCGATGCGTATGGCGCTGCGCTGCGCGTGTTCGCCGACGCCATCCGGTCGGTCAATCCATCGGCGCAAATTATTGGCGGGAATTTCGCGCACTTCTGGCCCGATGACCGGCAAACCATCGGGTTTTTGCGCGGCATGATCGAGGGCAGCGGGCTGGCGTGCGACATGATCGGTTTCACCGGCTACACGTATTGGGGGAGCGCAGAGCGGATGACCTTGAAGGCACAGAGTCTCCGGCGTGCGCTGGCAACCTATGGTCTCCAACACATGCCGCTCGCCGCCATCGAGGTTGCTGAGGTATGCCCTGAAGGTCAACCCTGCCCAGAAATGTACCTGCAAATGCAGGCAAACTATGCCGCCCGCATCTATGCCCTGGCAATTGCAATGAACATGCGCGGCATTCTCTGGTATACGCTGCTGGAACAGGGAAGGGGTTTTCAGAACAGTCATCTGGCGGATCTCAGCAGTAGCGGCGTGACACCGCGACCGGCATTCTATGCCTACCGCAATGCCGCGCTCCTGCTGCGCGACGCGGTATACACCGGTCCGCCGCTTACCGATGTGCGGTTCGATCGGGACGGCATGGTGCAGACATTACGCTTTGCCGCACACGATGGGGCACACTCCATCTCTTCTGGCGACCCCGCGCCCCTGACGAAGTCGGGTGGGGTCTTGTGGTGCAACCCGGCGCACGGGCGATTTGCATTTCGCACCCGGAGCGTCCGACGCCGCTGACAGTCGATTGCTCGGATCACGATGGGGATGGACTGATCGGTTTCAACGTCAGCGACGCGCCGATCTTCATTCGTCTGGGACCGTAGCGCATTCTATTCTGGCAGAACAAACGCTCCACCGCTGTTTGTTCACCTTCCACGCTGTGTGCCTCAGAGCGAGGGCGTCCTGCCCTCGCTGGACAGCCAGGGACGCCATGCCCTTGTTCCCGTCAAGGGTCACGGCACTGCATGCAGGCGAGACGCCTGCGCACCCAGGCAGTGGCGAGGACGCGCACCGTTCCAGCACGCCAGGAACATTCATGGGACGCTCTGGCAAGAATGCATCCTGATCCATCGAGTTTGCTATGACGGATGCTGTGGCAATCGCACCGCGCCGAGCAGAACCCACGAACCTGCCACCAACCCAACCGCAAGACCCAACACCAGCGTTTCGGATGCTCCCACGCCGAGGAGCGCCGCCCCCATGAGCGGCGCCAGCATGCCACGCACTCCGATCGTGGCCGTTTGAAGCGCAGTATACTCCATCACATGCCCCCGTTTTGCCAGGTCGATAGCGCCGGTGGTGATCCCCAATTCGAAACCGCCCTGCATCAGACCCTGGCAGATGAATGCGGGCAGCAACATCCAGGCATGACCAGCCCAGATGTAGGTTAGCGGCACAAAGGCTGCCATGAGAATACTGAGGCGCAACACCCACAACGGTCCGTACCGGTCGAGCAGACGCCCCCACACGAAGAATCCTGCCAGCCAGCAGAGCGATTGCACCAGATTCAGATAGCCGATGGTTGTGTACGAGAGTTGGAGTTTCGTCACCTGCACCACCGGGTAGAGCGGGAGCGCCATCACAGCGCCAAACCCATAGATCGTCAGAACCAGCAGGTAGAGCGCAAAACGGCGGTCGTGGCGCACGATCGGCAGCAATGCACGAAGCGCTGGCGGACTCTCCGGTTCCGCAGCGCCGTCGATCGGACGAACGCGCGAGAAGATCAGGCTCGAAACAACGCCAAAGATTGCTGCCAGCGCAAAGAGGGGCGGATGTCCCGCCTGATCAAGCGCCCAACCCGCAATCGGCGTTGCGATCAGCACCACGATTGCGACGCCGATCCGCACGGTTGACATCGCGCGTCCACGGTGGCGCGGCGGGTAGATCTGCTGCATGATGCGCGCATATGCTGGTGATGGCAGTGCCTCGGCGATCCAGAACAGTGCGGCAAGCGCCAGCAACCAGGACGTGTTGCTCGACAGCGCCCCAAAAACGAGCACGCCGCGCCCGAATGACCAGGCGATCACCGAGAAGCGGATCGGCGCCACACGACGCAGCAGCATGAGACTGAGCGGCGACAGGGTCTGAGCGATATAACTGAAGACGACGTACAGCGCCAGTTCGAAGGGAGTGGCGCCCAAACGACGCAGAATAACCGGAAAGAATGTCAGACTGGCGGCAAAGAAGAGGCCATACCAGAACGAAGCCAGCAGTTCGATGCGAATATTGGCGCGGACATTCTCCGGAAAGGCGCCGATCAACCTGCGCTCGAACCACTGCGGGATACTGCGAAGGAACAGGTGCACAACGGCTCCAACGATTTCGACGACGTGACACTATCGTAGCGCGATTGATGAATGGCGTCAAACAGCAGGAAGGCGGCTGCAACAAAAACAGGCGGAAGCGCTCTGCTCCCGCCCGTTCGGCGAGTCGGCAACTGTACCCCCGATTCTGTTGTTCGCCGCCATCTCTCTCCGCGCACTGCGCGGGCCGCTCCTGGCCTGGCGGGTGTTGCCCGCCTTCACCGTCGCGGCTGCGATGTGAGCGAGCGCGGTGGTGATCACGCGACGTGCGTCGCTCCCACACGATAAGCCCGCCCCACACACCTTGCTCCCCATCGTCGGCGCAGTCGCCTGGCCGCCGGCATCGCTGCCGACGCCGGTGCGCTCTTACCGCACCCTTTCACCCCTTACCTGAGCTCGCGAAGGAGCCATCGGCGGGTCTGCTCTCTGTTGCCGTCTTGCGTCGCGCAGGCGTTACCCCCTGCGCGCCCCCGCTTGCTGTTTCGCGGGGCGACGTTCCGCCTTGCGGCGGGCGGGGAGTCGGGAAGTTCCTCTGGAGGATCGCTCCAGCGGCGGCTCGTTGCCGACTCTCGATTCCGTATCTATTGTAGCACATGCGACACATGCATGGAAAACGGATGAGCGGTAGCGCGGTTCACGGAGAATGCTCCACGGTGAGCAGGCGCTCAAGATTGGCGGTATCATCATACGGACCAATGACTGCCAGGTGCAGATGGTCGTCACGCAGCACCCGTTGGGCAACGCGCAGCACATCGTCACGCGATACGGCTTCAACCTCGGCAACAACCTGTTCAATGGGAATAACGCGCCCATAGCGCAGTTGATGCGACCCGTTGCGCGACGCAATCGCCCAGGTATCCTCCAGCGAAAGGAGAATGCCCCCTTTGACCTGCTCCTTCACCTGCGCCAGTTCTTCAGCAGTGATCCCTTCGACTCGCGCGCGGCGCAATTCTGTCATCACCGTCGCAATGCACTCATCTACACACTGCGGTTCCACACTGCCGAAGATGACCCACTTCCCCGTATCGTGGTATTCGCGGCTGTAACTGCCAATGTTGTACGCCAACCCTCGCTCTTCGCGGATCTCCTGGAACAGGCGGGAAGATGCGCCGCCGCCGATCACCGTATCGAAGACCAGCAACGCGCGACGATCCGGGTCGTTGTGGGATATGCCGCGGAAACCGATGCAGAAATTGCCCTGCTCATTGTCGTCGCTGCGCAACGTTACCGCCGGACCAGGGCGCGGCGGTTGGCTGGGCAGCAACATTGCCGGCGAGCCTTCCGGCAGCGCGTCGAAGGCGACCGCCACCGCATCGAGTGCACGCTGCACATCGACATGCCCGGCGATCGAAATGACTATATTCCGTTTAGTGTAATGCGCCCGCCAGAACGAAACGATCTGTTCGGCACGGAACGCCGCGATTGTCTCTTCACTGCCGGCGATGTCGCGTCCCAGCGGCTGGTCGCCCCACATAGCAGCATCAAGAACCAGATGCACCAGTTCCGAAGGCGTGTCTTCGGTCTGATGCAGTTCCTCGGCGATCACGCGCCGCTCTTTTTCGATGTCGAGCGGATCGAAGCGCGGAGCGATCAGCATATCCGCGAGCACATCTATCGCGCGGTCGAAATAGATATCGGCGACTTTGGCGTAGTAGACCGTCGACTCGAAACTGGTATAGGCATCCAGCGTGCCGCCGACACCCTCGATGGCATCGGCGATCAACTTGGGCGATGGTCGGCGCTGTGTGCCTTTGAAGAGCATATGCTCGATAAAGTGCGCAATGCCGCTCTCATGGCGCGCTTCATGACCAGCGCCGACGCTTACGAAGCAACCGACCGATACCGAGTGCGCATATGGCAACGCCTCGATCAGCACACGCAAGCCGCCGGGCAGCGTGTAGAGTTGTGGCGGTGGCGGATAGTCTGGCATACCGCCAATTATACACCGTAATGTGGTCTTAACAAACGTTCACGTTCACAGAAGAAATTGAAAAGGGACGGTCATCCTGTATTGATACTATCATCAGCGGGATGCCACGCCGCATCATGAAATCCAGTCTTGAGAGACAGGTCGATGCCCATGCTTCACACGCATGAACGTCCAGAGATGCTGACGCTCACTGTCGAGCACAGTGACGACATTCCGCTCCTCATTGCCCACATGCGACGTATGGGCATTCCGCATATCCTCGACCGGCATATTCCTATCCGCGCCTACTGGGGCAACCTCACCTCCGGCTGGACTGCTGTCGTCTGGTTGACCCACATCCTGTCGTGCGGCGATCATAAAGCCAGTACGATTCAACAGTGGGTATCGAGCCGCCTGGGGACGCTTCATTGGTGCATTGGCAGTGAGGTTACTCCCATTGATGTCGATATTGATCGGCTTCACGATCTCCTGATCGGACTCAGCCGCGATCATCAGTGGCAGGCGATTGAGCACGATCTCAATCGCTATGTCCTCGAGACATGGATGTCGGAAATTGAGCAGATTCATGTGCGCATCTATGAAGGTCGGGTGTGGCACATCTCGCCGAACGGCTTGTTCCTGGTTAATCAGCCCCATCTCTGGCGCGCCAGGATGTCACGGCAACCAATGGCGCTGGCAATGCTCGACCCGCTGAATATGCCGCTCGTGCTGTACTCCTTCTCACAAGAGTGCACGCACCCTGCGTCGTTCTACGATCTCGTGGAACGGATAAGTCAGAACCTGCCGCCACGACGATACCGGTTCACCGGCGACGCACTCACAGCAGTTGAATTCCGCGGCGCGATCCATCAGCACAACCACGAGTATCTCTGCCTGCTGCCGGATTCGCTGTCTGCTCCGGATGCCCCGCTTGATGGCGCTCGACCAGCATGCCGCTTGCCAGCGGACGATCATGATCCGCTTGCCTCTTCTTCCAGCGATGGCGTCGAATGGTTGACCCCGATGCGCGTCAATCTCAACGGCAGCCCCATTGTCTGGAACGAGCGACGGATCGCCATCCGTTCACCAAACCATGCACGTATCTCGGAGGAAGCGTTGCGCGCACGCCTGACACGCGCACAGGCGGCATTGCTGGCGCTTGGCGAGCGCAAACGCGGCAAGCGTCGTCCCCGTACCATCGAAGCTCTGCGCGAAGCTGCCCATGCCATTCTCGACAGTTATCAGGTGCATGGGCTTCTGCACCTGGACTTCGATGAGCAGATCGAGGAGCGTATGGTGCGCCGGTATCGAGGGCGACCAACCGGCGTGCGCGTTGAGCGCGATGTGCGTATGAACGTGTCGGTCAATACCGATGCGCTGAGTCGGGCGGTGCACAGCCTGGGGTGGCAGGTATTCGGTTCCAATATCACCCCGCCGGAACCTGCCAGGGATCACATGCTCTCACTGACCCTGCCTGCCGCATCAGGTTTCGAGCGCCTGCACGGGCGTCCGATCTCGCTGGCGCCGCACGACGTGCATTCGCCAGAACTGGAAACCGGGCTGATACGCCTGCTCTCACTGGGGTTGCGCACGCTTGCCTCGCTCGAAGCCATCGCGCGCCGCCGCTTGATCGAGGAAGGCGTGTTTACCCTCTCCGCCAACCAGGACAACGGACGAAGTGCATCGCGGATCACCGGCGAGCGCCTGCTCGATGCTTTTCGTGATATGACCTTCGCCCCCAACTTCCATCACGATCCTTCCAGCATGACGCCGCTGTCGCCGCTGCAACAGCGAGTACTGCACCTGCTGGCGCTGCCGTTGGAAATCTATCAACCAAAAAGATGACACGCTGCGGTTCTCTCCACGAAATTATGGTACTATATGCCATGGAAGGAGTTGAGGGGGAGAATGCGGAGTGGTGTCATGAACACATTTGATCGTATCTGGACTGTGCTCGCCATTCTGCTGACGGCGCTGCCGTTTGTCGCGTTGGGGTTCGAACTTGCCAAAAGCGAGTCGCTCCTTACCATCGCGGTGTTTGTTGCTATGGCTGTGCTTCTCTTCGGCACACTGATTGTCGGGATGCGCGTGAAAGCCGAACCTTCCGGCGAACCGCGCAAAACCGATGAAGAGACCTCAACTGTGCGCTCTTCCCGTTAAGGTACACCGGTCGTCGTTGTTCGTCTCATTCCTCATTTCAGGATGACACGCCAGAACCGTCGTTACTCGTGGTGCGAGATTGCTTCTGCGCCTCCAGGGTATCGTGACGACGAGCCTTACTCAAGGAGGGCTTGTGACAGGTCCTGGTCAGGTCCTGCGTCGGGCGGTGACGCCGGTTGCACTCTTTGTTCTGGCAATGGCGGCGCGCTGGCCCAATGGACGTTTTCTCACCGTTGATGAAGCCTACCACTGGATATCGCTCTCCCGGCGATTCGCAACCGCAGTTGCTACCGGCAACTTCGCCGACACCTTCTACTTCGGGCATCCGGCAGTCACAACGCTGTGGCTTGGCGCTCTGGGGCACACGATCTACCAGGTTCTGACCGTACTCGAAATCATCCAGGAACACCCGGCGACCTTCTACACCGTCATGCGGTTACCGGCTGCCACGATTACGGCGCTTGCGCTCGCGCTGGCGTACCCGCTCCTGGAGCGCCTGACCGGTCGAACCATTGCGCTTCTGGCGGCGCTGCTCTGGATCGGCGAGCCGTTTCTGGTCGCTCACTCGCAACTGTTCCATATGGATGCAACCCTGACGTCCCTGATGACGCTCAGCCTGCTGCTGATGCTGGTGGCGCTCCAGAGCAACACACGCAGTTTCGTCCACTCGCCGTGGTGGATCGCCAGCGGTCTCGTCGCCGGTCTGGGGTTGCTGACCAAATCACCCGCGCTGCTGCTGGCGCCGCTGGCGGGGTTGGTTGTGCTCATCGGGCAGGGGCTGCCATCGACGCTAACCGTTCGCTCTGCGGTTATAACAATGGTGCGTTGCATCCCGCCCCTGGCAGTGTGGTGCGGCATGGCAGCGCTCGTCTGGATCGCGCTCTGGCCCGCCATGTGGGTGCGACCGCTCGCGACGACCTGGGGTGTTGTGAGCGAGATTCTCTTCGATGGCGGAGCGCCGCACCCGTGGGGGAACTTCTTCTTCGGTCGCGCCGTCGCCGATCCGGGACCGCTCTTCTACCTGGTGGCGATACCGTTCCGCCTGGCGCCGTGGACGCTGATCGGCGTGCTGATCTGGATCAGCTTTATTGTGCGCGATGGGAAAGACGCCTGGAAGGATGCGAGTCGTCCCTTGCTGCTGCTGGCGGTGTTTGTCGTTCTTTTCGTTGCAGCGATCAGTGTTATGGCGAAGAAATTCGACCGCTATGCGCTGCCGGTCTTTCCTGCGCTGACAATCCTGGCGGCTGCCGGGTTCTCCCGTGGATACGATTTTCTGAGCAAGCGGGGGATCATCGATGCCCTCAGACGTTTCGGCGCCGCGCATCCGTGGCAGTCGGCAGGGTATGTGCTGGTGGTAACGGCAGTGATCACCAATCTGATCTGGTACCACCCCTATTATCTGGCGTACTACAACCCGCTGCTCGGCGGCGGTGCAGTAGCCAGACAGGTGTTGCCGATTGGTTGGGGTGAGGGGCTGGAACTTGCGGCTGCATTTATCGCTGCGCAGCCAGACGGCAGGGATCGCCCGATCGCCGTGTTCTACCAGGCTGTCCTGAGTCCGTTTGCGCCAGCAGGGGTTGCGCCGCTCCAGGCCATTCAAAACCCGCTGCGCGTCGATTATGCGGTCGCGTATATCGACCAGATCCAGCGCAACACGCGACCAGAACTGCACGCTCCACTGCGGCGTCTCAAGCCGATCCACATCGTCCGGATTCACGGCATTGACTATGCCTACATCTATCAGGTTCCGCCACCGGTCACTGAGGTGCCGGATACAGATTTCGGCGATATGGTTCGCCTCCACGGATACAACCTCGATACATCCGCCATCGGCGCATCCGGGGCGTTGACGATCACACTGGTGTGGCAGGCGCTTGCACAATCCGACCGTGACTATATGATCTTTGTGCATATGATGAACGACGCGGGCAAACGTGTTGCGCAGGTGGATGTTCCGTTGGGAACGGAACACTGGCGCCCGCAATCATGGCAACCGGGCAGGCACGTTTCGATGGTGCAGCATTTTCCGCTGCCGCCCGATCTCCCTGCCGGAACCTATCGCCTTGCGATTGGCGTCTACGATCCGCAGACCTTCTCCCGATTGCCATTGCGAACCAATGGGGAGCGGGCTGACGATGCCGGGCAGGATGCGCTGCTTCTGACCCGCGTTACGATCCCTTGAAGGGAAGCGGCGGAACGGTGGCAGGCATGTTCGGCATTGGTTGGCTTTCCTGAAAGCGTCCGATAGCGCGGTATCTGGCGTAGCGGCGCTGCAACAGGACATCGATCGGCAGCCCGACCAGTGCATCGAGCGCTGCACGCAGCGCTGCCCCCACTGCCTCCGCTGCGGCGGCGGCATCGGTGTGCGCACCGCCCTCTGGCTCGGGAATGATCGCATCCGCGATCCCCAGGTCGTACTGGTCCTGCGCCGTAATGCGCATTGCGCTTGCCGCTTCCGGCGCTTTGCCTGCGTCGCGCCAGAGAATCGACGCTGCCGCTTCTGGCGCTGCCACGGAGTAGATTGCGTGTTCGAGCATCAGGAGCCGATCGGCGACGCCAAGCGCCAGCGCGCCGCCGCTCCCCCCCTCGCCGATCACACATGCAACGATCGGGACGCGCAACCCGGCGAGCGCCAGAATGTTTTCCGCAATAGCATTCCCCTGACCGCGCTCCTCGGATTCCATGCTCGGATCGGCGCCTGGCGTATCGATGAAGCAGATCAGCGGAAAGCCAAACTTTTCGGCGTGGCGAAAGAGGCGCAGCGCTTTGCGATACCCTTCCGGGCGCGCCATACCAAAGTTGCGCCGCACATTCTCGCGCGCGTCGCTCCCTTTCTGATGCCCCACGATCATGACCGTGCGGTCGGCGAAGCGCGCCGGTCCGCCAATGATCGCCGGATCGTCGCCGTAGCGACGATCACCGTGGAGTTCGATAAAATCGTCGCACAGGGCGCGCACATAATCGAGCGTATGCGGACGGCGCGGGTGACGCGCCAGTTGCACCCTGTCCCATGGCGTCAAGGCTGGCGTTTTCATTGGAACGATCATCCCTGGACGTGCGTCAGCGCCGGAACATGCTGCGCTGCTGACGTGTGTGCAAACGCATCACGATACAATCGCAGGAGGGTTGACAGGACGCCCCGCAGTTCACTACGCGGCGTCACCATATCGATCATGCCGTGATCCAGCAGGAATTCGGCGGTCTGAAAGTGGACCGGCAGTTTCTGGCGGATCGTCTGCTCGATGACCCGTCGCCCGGCAAAGCCGACTCGCGCGCCAGGTTCGGCGATGATCACATCGGCGACCGAGGTGTACGACGCCAGCACGCCGCCATAGCATGGATCAACCAGCAGAGCGATATGGGGTTGACCGGCGGCGGCAAGGCGCGTTAGCGCCATGTTGACCTTCGCCATCTGGAGGAGCGCCAGCGTGCCTTCTTCCTGCCGTGCACCGCCACTGGCGTTGATCGTCAAAAGCGGGAGGCGCGCATCGGCGGCGCGCTCGATCACGCGCGCCAGGCGCTCGCCATAGGCGCTTCCCATCGAGCCACCGATAAACTCGAATTCGGTGACTGCCAGGCATAGCAGCATCCCGTTGATCGCTCCGCTGCTGGTGATCAGCGCATCGTTCAGGCCAGTCTGCTGCCGACTTTCGATCAATTTCTGCTCGTAGACATGACGTGGCGACACGAATCCCAGCGCATCGACCGACGCCAGGGCAGCATCGAACTCGACGAACGACCCGTCATCGAGCAATCCAAGCCACTCACGCGCGGTCAGACGCATGTGATAGCCGCATTTGCAGACTTTCAGATTGTCACTGAACTGCCGGGTATAGATCAGGTCGCCGCAGGACGGGCATTTGACCCACATATTGTCGGGGATCGCCTGATTCTCGATGCGCGCTGCCGTAAAACGCTTTGGCGCGCGACGAAACAGGTCTTTCATACTGCGCCCCCTGAATTCTTCGTACCTGTCGTCACGTGATTATAGCACACCTCCTGCATTTTACACTCTGACGGGAAGATATATGGTTTCGCAACATCGGTATCGCATGCATCGCTTGCATCTTGCACCAGGTTGTCATATGATAGCCGCATGACAAAGACGAGAAGAAATGGTGTCAGGTATACGTCGGTATTGATCGAAAGGACCTGGACGCTCAATGTCGCCTGAGATCATTGCACTGTTGGTTGGGGCAGTGCTGATAGCGGCAGTTGTGTTGATCATTGTGCGACGACGACGCGCTGCCCGACCAGATGACCTGCCGTTGCCCGATATTGCCGGGATCGGTGAGTCCATCGATTACACATCGCTGCCCGAGGAGGCGCCGCGCAGCCTGGGCGAGCGTTTCCGTGCGGCGCCGCCAGCGATCAAGGCGCTGGTTCTTCTCGCACCGGTCGTACTTATCGGCGTCATTGTCGTGCTGCTGCTGACGTTTGGCGGGTCAGGCGGTTCCAATGTAACGCCAACCCCCGTGCCGCCACAGCCGCGCCTGGTGGTCGAGCGCGCCGAGGTGGTTGGCGCCGGAAAAATCGTGGTGGTCGTCCAGACTGAAAACCTGCCAGCGGGAACAACGCTGACTGCGCTCATGCGTGAAGATGGTCAGGAGTTTCCCTGGTTCAACCCTGAAACTGCGCTGGCGCAACCCGATCCGCTGAGCGGCGCAGCGCAGATCGTGCTCGACCGCCGTGCCAACGCGCCAACCCCGCGTCAGGATGCGACCTATACGGTCATTGCCATCGCTTCGGATCAAAGCGGTGAAATCGCCCGATCCGATCCTGCGACGCTCGATGTACTGCGCCCCTTCGTCAATGATTTCTACGCCATTGCGGCGGAACCGACCGTTGCGCCAGCGCTTACGCCAACCGCTACCCAACCACCTGCAACGCCGGAACCATCGCCGACTGTGGTTGAGGCAACCCGCGAATTGACCGGAACCGCCACGATTGCCGGCAACATCCGGCGTGAACCCAACCGTGAAGCGGAAGTTCTGGGGCGCCTCGCGCTGGGAGAAGTCGTGACCCTGATCGAACGCAGCATCGACGGCGAATGGTACCGTGTCACGACATCGGAAGGGCTGAGTGGTTGGGTCAGCCGCACGCTGCTGGTAGTCGATCAGAACCTGGCAGCGCAACTGCCGGTCGCCACGCCGACCGATCTGCGCAAGGCAGCGGTATTCAACGGCGGCAATGTGCGCACCAGCCCCAGTTTACGCGGCCTGGTCATCGATCAGATCAATGCGGGCGAGAGCGTCTTCCTGCTGGCGCGAAACGCGGATAGTACGTGGCTGAAGATCATCAACGAACGGAAGATGACCGGATGGGTCAGTCGCACGCTGCTGACGATTGCGCCTGATGACCTGCGACGTCTTCCGGTGTCGAACGAGACGGTTCCGACGCCGCTCCCTGCCACGGTTGCCGCGCTCCCGCCACCGCCGACTCCCAATGCGACGGTTCCGCCTGCGACCGGGTTGACCGCCATCGTGTTCAATGGCGGTAATGTGCGCGCCGCTCCAAATCTCCAGGGGCAGGTGCTCGATCAGATCAATGCACGTGAGACAGTGCAACTATTGTCGAAGACGCCCGACGGCAACTGGTATCGGATCACGAACGTTCGCGGCGTCACTGGTTGGGTCAATCGCACCCTGCTGACGGTTGATCCCGATGTGGCGCGGCGGGTTCCTGTGGGGCAGTAATCCTGGGTGCATAAATGACTTTGCTGCAAAAACGCACCGCAGAGACGCCGGGGGTGCAGAGAATTTCAAAAACGAAAGGTATGCGCGGCAAAGCATGATGCGTTGGAGCGACTCGCTATGGCATCTTCCTCTGCGAACGCCGCGTCTCTGCGGTGACATACCCTTTTTGCAGCGGACTCATAAAAACGCTCCCGCTTGTTTCGCAGCCGGCGGGAGCGTTCGTTGATCAAGCGTCGCGCTCACATCATTTTTCCGAGTTCGGCGGATCGACGGTATGCCGCCCAGATAGCATCGGAGAGGACGGTACGCAACCCGCCGCGCTCCAGTTCGTAGAGCGCGGCAGCGGTTGTACCGCCCGGCGACGTGACGCCGTTGCGCAGTTCGGCGGGATGCCGCCGGCTCTGCATGGCATAATGCACCGAACCGAGCATGGTCTGCAACACGAGTTCTTCCGCCATGTAGCGCGGCAACCCCAGGTGGACGCCCGCGTCGATCATTGCTTCCAGCACCATAAAGATATAGGCGGGACCGGTGCCGTTGATGGCGGTCGCCATATCAAGATATGTTTCATCGTCAACGAACATCTGGCGCCCGAAGGAGCCAAGGATTGCGCGCGCCCAACCACGCTGCTCCTCACTGACGGCGGACGATGCCGTCCAGACGGTCATCCCTTCGCCGATCTGCGCTGGCGTGTTGGGCATGGCGCGCACCACAGCGCCATGCGCCAGCCCCTGAACATAGGTGCGGATCGGAACACCGGCAGCAATCGATATCACCAGTTCCCCTTCCCTCAAAGCGCCGCGTAGTTCGGGCATCAGTTTGGAAACCGTTTGCGGTTTGACGGCAAAGATCGCCACCTGCGCCCAGTGCGCCGCTTCCAGGTTATCATCGGTGACGCGCACGCCATACCGCTGCTCGATCTCTTCACGTCGTTCGGCGCGCGGTTCGGTGGCAACGATTTGATCGGCAGCGATCAGATTCTGTTTCAGTAAGCCGCTGATCATGGCTTCGCCCATGACCCCGGCGCCGATCACTGCAATGCGCAAATGATGCAGCATAGACGCTCCTGTCCTCATCTCTTCAAACGTACCCGGAAGGCGCCGCGTGCGGATCAGGTGGACGGTTCCAGACCAGGCACGGGAAAGCGCGCACAGAGCGCCATCACCTCTTCGCGCACGCGATTGATCACATGATCATCATTGATGTGCGTGATAACATCATCGATCAGCGCGGCGATCTGTTCCATCTCCGGCTCTTTCATGCCACGCGTTGTCAGGGCGGGCGTTCCCAACCGAATGCCGCTGGTGATCAGCGGTGATTTGTCATCGTTCGGCACAGCATTCTTATTGGTCGTAATCGCCGCCCGATCAAGCGCCTCCTGCGCCGCTTTGCCGCTGACCGCCTTGTTGCGCAGATCGATCAGCATCAGGTGATTGTCGGTACCGCCGGAGAGCACGTGATACCCTCGCGCGATCAGCGCATTCGCCAGCGTCTGCGCGTTGCGGATCACCTGGCGTGCGTAGGTCTCGAATTCGGGTTGCAGGTTTTCGCCAAATCCAACCGCCTTGGCAGCGATGACGTGCATCAACGGGCCGCCCTGAACACCGGGGATGACCATTTTGTCGAGCAGTTCCGACATCATCAGGGTGCGACCGCTCTTCGCCGCTTTCAACCCAAACGGGTTCTCGAAATCCTCTCCCATCAGGATGATGCCGCCGCGCGGTCCGCGCAGTGTCTTATGGGTGGTCGATGTCACGACATGCGCATACTTGATGGGGCTGGGCAGCAACCCTTTGGCGATCAACCCCGCCGGATGCGCAATGTCGGCGAAGAGGAATGCGCCGACATCATCGGCGATCTGGCGAAATACGGCATAGTCGATGGCGCGCGAATAGGCGCTTGCGCCGACCGTGATCATCTTCGGGCGCTCGCGGTGCGCAATCTCGGCGACCTGCTCATAATCGATGCGCTCGGTCTTCGGGTCGATGCCGTATGCCACGAAGGTGTACAACTGACCCGAAAAGTTCACCGGCGATCCATGGGTCAGGTGCCCGCCGTGCGCCAGGTTCATGCCGAGCACTTTATCGCCGGGACGCAGGAACGTGAAATAAACCGCCATATTCGCCTGTGATCCGGAGTGCGGCTGGACGTTGGCATACGCCGCGCCGAACAACTCCTTGACCCGCTCACGCGCCAGGTCTTCCACCTGATCGACCCATTCACATCCGCCATAGTAGCGTGCGCCCGGGTACCCTTCGGCATATTTGTTCGTCAGCGCCGAACCCTGCGCTTCCATCACAGCGCGGCTGGCATAATTCTCGCTGGCGATCAGTTCCAATCCGTCGCGCTGGCGGCGCATTTCGCCATCGATGATGCGCGCCACTGCCGGATCGCTGCGCCAGAGCGTCTGAAGCGTAGACATGGACAGAACTCCTTCCGGGATTGTCGCTGTCTGCAATGCAAACAGCACCAACGTGCGCGGCAAACGGAGGTTGCGAAAACCCCTGGCGTGCTGCATTCGACGCCGCCTCGACGAACGAACACGCCGCCTGCCGGATTCACCTGCACCGGGTCGCCAGAACCCTCCGATAACTTTCACATTATACTGTATCGGCAAACGGTATGAGGTGAACAATGGTTTATCTTCAACAGAAGCATGTTCTGATCACCGGCGCGTCCTACGGGATCGGCGCTGCGACGGCACGGGCGTTTGGGCGGCGCGGAGCGCACGTGGCGCTGCTGGCGCGCACGCAGACGGCGCTGGAAGATGTGGCGCGCGACATTCGCGCAGCCGGAGGCGCGGCATCGGTGTATCCTGTCGATCTGACCGATGCACAGGCGGTCAATGCGGTTGCGCAACGGGTGATGGCCGACCTCGGTCCCCCCGACATCCTGCTGAGCAATGCTGGCGCCGGACGCTGGCTCTTCATCGAAGAGACGACGCCGGAAGAGGCGGTTGCCATGATGGCAATGCCCTACTTTGCTGCATTCTTCATCACGCGCGCGTTCTTGCCCGCCATGCGCGCCCGCAATCGCGGATGTCTGGCATATGTCAACTCACCTGCCTCGCTCGTGGCATGGCCCGGCGCGGCAACGTACACCGCCGCGCGCTGGGCGCTCCGTGGGTTTGTCGAAGCGCTGCGCGCCGAAGTGTACGGTACCGGGCTACGGGTAACCGCGATCATTCCGGGGCTGGTGGCAACCACCTATTTCGAGCACAACCCCGGCGTGCTGGATCGGGTGCCGGGTCTGGCGCGTCGCCTGCTGCGCCCGCTCACCGCAGAACAGGCGGCAGACGCGATTGTGCGCGGCATTGCGCATGGCGAGCGCGAGATCGTGCTGCCGCGGATGCTGCGCCTGCTCTATGCCGCACACGCCGTCGCCCCCGGTCTGGTGCGATGGCTGACCATCCGAACCGGCGCTCGACGACCTTCCGGCGCCTGAATGCCGGTGATGGTGAATGAATGCGATCTTCACGGCATGAGGTCATAACCAAGCGAGAAGTGAATATAATGTATACTAACAGTTGGACGCGCGCACAACACATTTGCGCGCTCACAAAGTGAGAGACAGAAAGGGGATCAGTATGGCTCGAATCGCAATCCACGGTTTCGGTCGCATTGGACGCTCGTTGTTGAGAGTCGCTCTGAAGGAAAACCTCTGGACCCCCGTTTCGATCTCCGATATTCGCGACGTGCCAACCTTTGCTGCCTTGTTTGAGGTGGACTCGAACTATGGGCGCTGGCACGAAGAGGTGATTGCGCGCGACAACATGTTCGTGATTGGCGGGCGCGAGATTCCGTATTTCAACTCATTGAACGAACTGCCCGACTGGGCGGCGCTGGGGGTCGATCTGGTCGTTGACTGCACCGGTCGCGCAACGGTGCGCAATGTAGCGCAGCAGCATCTGGATCGCGGCGCGAAGCGCGTGCTCATCAGCGCACCCAGCAAGTCGCTCCAGGACTGCGATGCCGTTCTGCTGGCAGGCATCAACCTTGATACGTTCGACCCCGAAAAGCACAAGATTGTCAGCATGGCGAGTTGCACCACCAATGCGCTGGCGCCGGTCGTCAAAGTGGTGCTGGAGAACTTTGGCATCCACCATGGTTTGTTCTCGACGGTTCACGCATACACCAACACCCAGTCGCTCACCGACCAACCGATGAAAGATCGGCGTGATTCGTGGGCTGCGACCGAGAACATTATTCCTTCATCGTCGGGCGCAGCGCGTGCGTTGCAGTTCATCTGGAAAGACTTGAAGATCACCGGCAAAGCGTACCGGGTTCCGGTGCGCACCGGCAGCATCGCCGAGTTGAACCTGGTGACCGAGAAGCCGGTGACGGTGCAGTCGGTCAACGACGCCTTCCGCAAGGCAGCATCTGAGCCACCGCTCAAGGGCATCATGGGGGTGCTCGAAGATGAATGGGCATCGTCGCGCATCGTCGGCGACCCGCACTCATCGATCGTCGATCTGCCGCTGACCCAGGTGATGGGCGATACGTTCCTGTCCGTCGCTGCCTGGTACGACAACGAGATGGGGTATGCGACGCGCCTCGCCGAAGTCGCTGCGCGCATCGCCGTCTAGCCCGGGTTATGTTCCGTGTCGGCGGTCGTCTGCCTGGTGCGAGGTGTGCGACCGCCGGCATCTCCTGTATCTCTTGATAGTTGCTCTGTGGCAGGCGAAGGCGACGTCTTCGCCTGTTCTTCCCCGATGCGTGCATCTGTCGAACTGCCAGTCTTCCTCTACCACCTGCGAACCGCAGCGCCGACTACCCATCCACGTCGGACGAAGGAGCGGTAGTATAATGAGACGGTGCTGAAAAGCGAAAGATAGTGGTCGCCTGAGCGACAGTCTTCACTCCCCGACATATTGCCCTGCCCGCACAGGTACGCACAGAGGGAGCAGTCCCAGTGTTCGACGTTCACCAGATCGATGTTTCGCCGTGGCTGCTGCTGACGCTTGTCAGCGTGCTCCTCGCACTCTGGTATGTCCAGGATGTGATCGCTGCGTTTCGCACCCCACGGCTCGATCCGCATCCCGGCCTTCCTGACGACGGTCCGCTGGTGACGGTCATCATTCCTGCCCGGAACGAAGCAACGCGCATTGGCGCGTGCCTCGAAGGACTAGCGCAGCAGTCGTACCGCCGTTTCGAGGTGATCGTCGTCGATGATGATTCGCACGATGGCACTGCCGATGTGGTGCGCACCTACACAGCATGTCTTCCATCACTGACGGTTCTGTCATCCAAAACGCTGCCGCACGACTGGGCTGGCAAGTGCTGGGCATGCTGGCAGGGTGCAAACCATGCGCACGGTGCATGGCTGCTGTTTCTTGATGCCGACGTCGTGCCGCGTCCGGCTTTGATCGCTGCGCTTGTCGAACGCGCACGCGCCGGACGTGACATGATCACGCTGGTGCCGCTCATTCACCTGACGTCGTTCGCCGAGCGTCTGGTTCTACCGCCGTTCATCGGGTTGATATCGGCTATTTACCCGTTCGACCGGGTGAACGATCCGTCATCGCCGCTGGCATTTGCGATTGGTCAGTGCATTATGATGCGCCGTGAAACCTACGCTGCGATCGGCGGTCATCGCGCAGTGCGTGGGAGCGTGCTCGAAGATATGGATCTGGCGCGGTTGGTGAAGCAGTCCGGATATGCGCTTGAAGCGGCGCACGCACCCGATCTGCTGGAAGTGCGGATGTACAACGGATGGAGCACCCTTTCCGAAGGATTGAAGAAGAATGCAGTTGCCGGTTACCGCAGCGGCGGAACACGTTCCGGGTTGATGGGGTTACGCCTGGGGTTGATGGCGACGATGCCATGGAACATGCTTGCGGCACGTTTTGCGTTGACGCTCCTTAGCGGTGATCCGGCGCTGGCGCAGGCGCTTGCGCTGGCAGGCGTCGCACTGCTGCTGATCGGCGCGATCTGCTGGGGGATCGTTCTTCGTTATCGCTTCCGTATCTCGCCGTTATGGGGCGTGCTCTACGGTGTGGGAACAGCCGTCTATTTCGCGCTCGCTGCGCAGGCGCTGCGCCAGATCCGCAGCGGCAAGGGAGTGGTATGGAAGGGGCGTATGTTCTTGCGCTGATGGTTTTGTAGCAGTTCTCAGATACGTTGACCCTTGTCTGGATCTGCCGTGTCGCGTGAGACGCCCGCTTCCAGCAAAGTGTTCGATCTCTGTGAGAACTACAATATGCCGAAATAAATTTCGGCGTACTTCTCTCGTAGACCGAAATTATGGTCTTTGAATAAATAATCCGGTAGAGCCCGCGCAGGCGGGCTTTGCCCTGCATAGCCGAGGGCTTATGGTCTTTGCATAAATAATCCGGTAGAGCCCGCGCAGGCGGGCTTTGCCTTGCTTAGCCGAGGGCTTATGGTCTTTGAGTAAATAATCCGCTACAGCCCGCGCAGGCGGGCTTCGCCTTGCCTAGCCGAGGGCTTCAGCCCGACGGCTAGCGCGGGAGAGCGGATTTAATTCTCAATCTCCATCAGCCCCACGGCTAGCGCGGGATAGCGGAATAAATTCTCAATCTCCATCAGCCCCACGGCAAGGGCGAATACTGGTTTATATTCATAATTTTCATCATTTCGGTCGCCGCGAGAGGGGCACGATGATGATTGCGGTCATTCGCGGAGTGTTCAATTTCGTCTTTCCCCGCATCATGCGTCAGGGTTGGAACGACGCCTTCTTTGGGCGGCAGAGTCGCCCTCTTTTGCAACGTCTGGTCAGGAGGTCTCGTATATAATACTGCGTGTTAATAGCCAAAAGGGGAGAAAGATATGAGTCTTCTGCAACAAGGTCTTTCTACTGCCAGACAAATCCTGGGGAGCGGCGAACTCGAACAACTGCACATCAAAGCCAGCGACTTCATTTCCCAACGCTCAGGCAACGAGAGTGGGGCAACCAGGATCGAGCAGATGGATGTGCTGCTCGATGAAGCTGCCGAGTTGCTCAACCGAAACCTGCAACTACGCGACAGCCGCGGTCAGGTAGCCAACGTTATTTCACCGGTCGTCATCCCGCGTGATCCGCGTTCTAAACTCTGGATAGTCGTCACGATCATCCTGGTGGTGATCGGCCTGATCGGCTGGCTATTGAGCGTGATTATCGACACCATTTCGTTTGGGCTGACCAACCTGACCTTTGCATTGTTTGGTCCCCATTACTGGCTCATCATCGTCGGGTACGTTGTCTACAGCCTCTGGCGCAACTCCTTTATTATGGTGCCAGATGGTTGTCAGGCGCTGATAACCCGTTTCGGCAAACTTGAAGAGATCGCACCGGCGGGGCGAAAAGTGCTGCTCGACCCCTGGAAACGGGTGAGCTACATTGTCAACGTCACGCGTGAATATCCGTACAATGCTCCGATCCGCGAAGCGCCGACGGCTTCGCGGGTTAACGCCTCGGTAGACCTCTTCCTGCAATTCAAGATTGAAGACCCGGCGGCCTTCATCTTCACATTGGGCGGCGCCAAAGGCTTTCAAGAGAAGTTGCAGAATGCGGTGAGCGAAGTCACCCGCGCCCTCATTTACGAACAACGGGCGGAAGCCATCTACGATCTGGTTGGTGAGAGCACTCAAAACTTGCTCAACACGCTGAATCAGCAATTTCTCCCTGCAGTACGCTTCGTTAATGCCAACATCACCCATGCCGAGCCATCAAGCCAGGAGTACCGGATCGATCTCGCCAAGCCAGAGATGATCCGGGTCGCGAAAGAGGCATACACCTATGAATACCAGCTGGCTCTGCGCAAAGAACAGGACGAGGGCGATCTCAATCGTGAATTGACCAGCCTGCGTGAGCAGTTGTCGGCCATTCAGGCTGAAATTGCAACCTATCAGGCCCAGATCGACACGGCTCGCGAAAAGGAGGTCTATCGCGCGAACGCTTACGCCAGCCAGTTGCTCAGCGAAGCCGAAAGCGCAGCACGGGCCAATGCCGCGTTGCTTGAAGCTCAGGCGCTCGATATTCGTGCGGTAGGTGCAGCGCGATACCCTGAAATTTTGCAGTACCGCTATCAACAAGATATTCTTGACCGACTTGAGGCAGTGGCCGACCATCTGCCGCAGATTGTACAGGTGAGCGGCAGTGATGAGGCGGTCATCGACTATCTGGCATTGGCGCAGCGTATGCTGGGCATCACCGACACGCAACTCTATTCACCCGAAGATGTCGCTGCGATCCGCCGTCGCACGCAAGAGATTCGCCAGCGTATTCTGGAACGGGACGAACAGATCAGGTTGGTGGTTGCAGGCGAGACTGATCGGGCCGAGACGAAAGGAGACAACCGGTGAGCGATACGCGACGTGAATTTTCCCGTATTCGTGAGGCAGTAGCAACCTGGAGCCTCATCCGGCAACTCCTCCGTTCCGGCGAAGAGGGTCAACTGGTACCGGTGGTGATCCCCAAAGACCGGCGGCGGGCACGCTGGCTTTTCCCACTGGCAATCAGTTTCTATCTGCTTGGAGTTGCCGTCTTCAGCGGAGGCATTTTTGGCGGCCTGGCTCTGTTCCTGTCACTGTTGATGCTCATCATAGCAGGTATTTCGTTCTTTCTTGGGGCGATCGTTGAGATCGAACAGGGAACGACCGGCATTCTCTCGCGCTGGGGGCAGATCGTTGGCGTCATGCCGCCGGGTCGTCACTATCTGTGGTGGCCATGGGAAAAGGTCGAAGCGGTGGTTGACACCAGTACCGAGATTCCCTACACTGCACCGGTGATGGCAGCGCCAACCCGCGAAAATGTGCCACTGAAATCAATTGAGTTTTTCTTGAAATTCCGGATTGAAGACCCGATAGCCTTCGTCCGTCGCCTGGGGGCAAGCAACTTCGACCTGGTTCTGAGCAGCGCCGTCCAGGATGCCATTCGCCAGCGGGCGCGACGGGTCGAAACCGAACGTGCTTACGACCTGCGCGGAAGTGACGTCGGCGATATGCAAGAACTGCTCAATCGGCAGTTGGCCCGTTATGGCGTTCGCATTACCGGCGCCAACATTCCCGACGTCCAGTTGCCCGATCAATACCAGCAGCATCTGGCCACTCGTGAGCGGGTTGCGAAAGAATTGCAGGCATACGAACGCGAGTGGGAGCTGATCAAAAAGCAGCGGATCGATACGTTGCTGCTGGAGATCGAACGCGCCAAAAAGGTACGCGATGCCAAACTGGTTGAGGTGCGGGAAGCGATTAACAAGGCTCGCCAGGATGTTGCCCGCATGCTGCAAGAGAAAGAGACTGAAGCGCAGCGAGTACGCTGGGAGATCGAGGCGCGCGGTCGGGCGACTCTGCGTCAGGCTGAGAACGAGGCGCGCAGTCTGGAATATCTGGGACAGGCCTATCAGGATAACCGGGCAGTCTTGCAGTACGAACTGGCCCGACGCCGCTTACAGGTCGCCGAGACGCTGATGAAACGCGCACCGCGTCCAATTGTGATCCAGGGCGATGGTGGCGATACTTCAGCACTGACGACGTTGATCGCGGCGCAGTTGCTGCCCAAATTGACCGGAAACGCTGATGGTACAGCAGAGTAAAGGGTGATGGTGCACATTACGGCGCTCCGGTGAAGGTAAAGTAGATATCGGCGCGCACACCGCTGCTCGTGCCGCGATAGTGGTACCCGTACACCCCCGTTGGATTCCGGGCGCCGAGTTGCACCCCCAGCGCAGGTGATACCCCGATGCGCCCGCGATTGTCCGCCTGTACGGGGGTGTTGAGCACATACAACCCGTCAGGTGACGTCACCCAGAACTCCAGCGTTTCGTTGGCGCGAAAACCGCTCGCCGTCAGGCGGAACGTGGTGCGCTGACCGCCTTCGGCAGGCGAAACCGATGCGTTGCGGCTCGTGGCAGGACGCGGCGTTCCGAGCGGTGCGACATAATCACGGGTCAGTTTGAACGGCGCCGTCACGGCGCGACCGGTGCTTGCGCCCTGCGCCGTGACCGTCCAGATCCCCTGCTGATCGCGATCCACGCGAAATGCGACGCGCACGCTGCTACCCTCGCGCTGCACCAGACGCTCATCGATTGGCTCAACGCCAGCGCCAGCCGGTCGCGTCAACCAGACGCCAACTTTCTCGTTCGGGTCGAATCCGCTGGCGTTGAACACAAAGCCAGCGCCGGGAGGCGCCGCGAGGGGCGTGATTGAACCGGTGCCGCTCACACGCAGTTCGTTGTGGATGAGGATGCCCAGGCGCGCAGGATCGCCCGGTTGCTGGGCTGGCAGCGGCGGTGCTCCTGACTCGACGCGAAATGTGCCGATCGCCTGGCGACCGCTGTTGCGTCCCTGCGCAGTAATAAACCACGTGCCGACACGGAAAGTCGCATCGATGGCGATCCGAATGTTCGCACCGCTGATCGAACCGCTGCCATCGGCAGTCGGAGATTCGGGGATGCCGCGAACCGACTGGTCCGGTGCAGTCAACCAGAGACTGACCGGTTCATTCGGCTGGAATCCGCTTCCCTGGACGATGACCGCCTGCCCGAACCCTGCCGTCTGCGGCGTGGTACCGACGAAGACCCCGCCCGGTTGACCAACCGGCGGAGCGACGCCAACGAAAAATTGCGCGATGCCAGCGCGGTTGCTCGTTTGTCCCTGCGCAGTCAGATACCAGCGTCCCCGCGCATAGTCGCGCGCATTGAAGCGCACCTGCGCATACGAGATCGAACCATTGACATCGGCGAGCGGTTGTGGTTCGAGCGTTGTCGGGCGACATTCGCACTCCGGCGACGAGATCAGGAAGCGAACCCGTTCGCCGGGGCGAAACCCTTCGCCCTCGATCCGGAAGGTCTGATCAGCCTCGGCGATGACCCGCGCATTCGCGTACAGGCCCGGACGGAAGGGTGGCGGCAATGGGGTGCCGTCCTCATTCAACGGCTGGTCAGGCGCGATATTGGGGGGCCAGGGGGCGCGCAGTTGCGCTGGCGCCAGCGCCTCGCCGAGCAAGCCAAATTCGACACGACTCGGAAAGAGACGCAGTTCGAAGCGGTGCCGTTCAAAGTACTGCACCAGCGTCCACTGGCCATTGATATTTTCGGAGATCTCTTCGCTGATCGGGTAGCCAAAGATCGCAAGACCGCCGCGCCGTTCCCAGGTTTCCTTGAAAAGACCGCGCAGCGTATGGTTGGTTTCGGGGAAGTAGCGGATGCGCGCTGTGCTGGGTTGGGGCGGCGCCTGCGGAAAGATGCGATCACCGGTAAACTCGCGCCCCAGATGACCGAGTTGCACCACCGGCGGATTGGCCTGCGCCAGTTCGAAGCGCGCGCGCTGGAACCACTGCACGATCCGTCCGTCGGAGCGGCGGTACTCTTCAGTGATCGGGAAGCCGAAAATTGCGACGCCGCCGTTGCGCTCCCAGTAGGCGCGGAATGCGCCGCGCAGATAATGTCCTGTTTCCGCAAAGTAGCGAAGATCACTCTGCGCTGCAACCGACGGCGCCGGTGTAATGATCCCCGGCGACGCCGTGATGAGCAGTATCACGACCAGGCATAGCCATCGCCATCTCGTCCAGCGTGCAAACACGGCGCCTCCTTCCGGGATCGTGTTGATGCAATGCGATCCGGCTGGCGCCTTCTTTTCAGACGCCAACCGAATCACCATATCCCTGCATGACATATCCATTGACAGGTCATGCAGACTATCCGGCACTCTGTTGCGATCCTATCTTACGCTTTCGCATGACCATTGTCAAGCGTACATGTGCAGATCACCCCGCAATGAACTCCTCCGTCAACCGTCGTGCTTCGTTATCGGTCATCTGTTGCGGCGGCGTCTTCATAAAATAGGCGCTCGGACCGATCAGCGCGCCGGCGATCTTGCGCTCCAGCGCCAGTTTGACGCAACGAACCGCGTCGATCACCACCCCTGCGGAATTGGGCGAGTCCCAGACTTCGAGTTTCAGTTCCAGGTTGATCGGCACATTGCCGAACGTCGTACCCTCCATGCGAATGTAGCACCATTTGCGGTCTTCCAGCCAGGGCACATAGTCGCTGGGACCGACATGCACCGCATCGTCGGGAAGGTCGTAATCGAGTTGACTGGTGACCGCGTTGGTTTTGCTGATCTTCTTGCTCTCCAGGCGTTCACGTTCCAGCATGTTGTAGAAATCGGTGTTGCCGCCAAAATTCAACTGATAGGTGCGATCAAGGCGCACGCCACGTTCGCGGAACAGCGCCGTCAGCACGCGATGCGTGATCGTCGCGCCGACCTGACTCTTGATGTCGTCGCCGATGATCGGCAACCCGCGTTCCTCGAAACGTTTGCGCCAGTACGCCTGACTGGCAATGAACACCGGGACACAGTTCACAAACCCGCATCCGGCGTCCAGCACCTGCTCGACGTACCATTTTGTCGCCATTTCGCTGCCGACCGGCAGATACGAGACGACGACATCGGTGCGCGTGGCGCGCAGAATGCCGACAATATCATCGGTCGAACCCGGCGCCTTGCGCACCTTCTGGCTCAAAAATTTCCCCAGACCGTCGTGGGTCATGCCGCGATGCACCGGCACACCGAGGTGTGGCACATGCGCGAAGCGATAGGTATTGTTCGGCGGCGCGAAGATAGCCTCCGACAGGTCTTTGCCGACCTTTGTATCGGCAATGTCGAAGGCTGCGGAAAACTCGATGTCGCCGATATGGTAGCCGCCCAGGTTGACGTGCATCAACCCTGGAACGAATTCGTCGGGTCGAGCGTTGCGATAGTACTCAACACCCTGCACCAGCGACGAGGCGCAGTTGCCGACGCCAATGATTGCCACACGAACTTTTTTCGACATGGAATGCGCGATCCTTTCCGTGGTTTAAGAGTTGACCGTAAAGGCTGTCAGACGCGCCATGATACCACTGTTCGTGCAGGGTCCGTTCTCCAAATGCCACTGACCGGCGCGCGATAGCGTCAAACCACCTGCGCGCATAGCAGGAAGGTCGCCACCTGCGGTCATCCCTGCCTGAGACAGAGGAGAAGATGTCGTAGTTCAGCCCGTGGGATAGGAGCAACCCTATCATTCGAGCAATCGACTATAATACTGGGGAAGTCAACCGTGCGACTTCCGAGACGCTGCAATCTTAGACGGAGACAGGGCTATGAACGTTCGCAGACTTATCGTTACGCCTGGAATAGTTGCTGTTGCGGCTGTGCTATTGGCAGTCTCAGCCATCGTGTATGCAGCCGGTGGGCAGCATGGTCAGGCCGTCGCACCAGCGCCTCAGATAGTGGGGTCCGACATACCAGCGCCTCCGCAGCCGTATGTGTCCACCGCTCAATCTGCCGCCAGCCCGGTAGCCCTGTCCTCCACGCTGAGTTACTATTTCATCAGCGGGAACACGTTTACGCCTGGCGGACTGGTTTCTTACTCGCGCCAGGCGACCGGGTGCGTGAACCAGATGCCCCTGGGCATTCCGTTCTCCGCACCGGTGCACTTGCCGCAAGGATCACAGGTGGTGTCGATCACACTCTATACGTATGATTCGGTAATCACGACGACCACCAGCACAGCCTATTTCATTTTGAACGATGGAAAGGGAAACGGCGGATTTTCGGTGTCAGCCACAAGCCCGCCCAATACGAGCGGCTACCGGCAAACCAACAGCGTAGAAAACAACCCGGTGACGATTGACAACCAGAACTACAACTACCTGGTCGAATGGCGCAAGAATTTGGGCACGCCTGATTCGGCTACATTGAGTTTGTGCGGAGTGCGGGTGGCTTACTACGCTCCACTCTCTGCAGCGTTGCACTTGCCGATCATCTTGAAGTAGTCGATTACCAGGCGCCTTTACCTGGAACACTCGATTCGCTTCGCAGCGGCTGAAACGTGATCCGTTGGGGGCAGTGCGCAGCACGATGACATAGTAAGCAATGCGTACATTCTCGAACACGCGACGTAGGGACAGCCAGTGCACATCATTACACGGAAACGGCTGAATGAGTTTGCAGAGAAGCATCCCGATGCCAGGTCTGCGCTCCAGCATTGGTATAGATTGATGAAAGAGAATCAATTTGGTTCTTTTGTTGAGTTGCGCGCGATCTTTCCCAGTGCCGACCAGGTCGGAAAATTGACCGTTTTCAATATTGGTGGTGGTAAAGCGCGTCTGATTGCAGCTATTCATTACAATCGGCGGAAGATCTACATTCGTGCGGTGCTAACGCACGATGAGTATGATAAAGGCAAATGGAAGGAGTAGACTATGGCAACAGAATTACAGACCGCTGAACGTGTCTGGCCAGCGTTAGCCTCAATAGTGTTTGTGCCTCACAGCGAGAGCGAATATCAACGGTTGGTGGGATTACTCGACGCTTTGATTGATGTGGTAGGCGAGGACGAGAATCATTCCTTAGCGTCGTTGATGGAAGTAATTGGTGTATTGATTGAGAAATACGAAGGCGAACATGTTCCGGAACTAACGACGATATGATGTAATAGAAGAGAGAAACCGCGCCCGACCCGCGCTTCCAGCCGACAGCGTCTCCGCTCGCTTCGCTCGCTCCGGCGCTATGGCTTAGCCGCAAACCGTTGGGCGATCTCATGTTCGCAGGAGTGAATCAGATGCAGTCGTACAGTCAGGGCTTCGCCAGAGCCTACAATCTGCGATGGTCTGGTTTTGCCAGGCAGGTTGCTCCGCTTATCCTCGATTTTTATGCCGCCACGCCGATTGGACACAAGGACAAGACCGTCCTCGATCTCTGTTGTGGCACCGGACATCTTGCGGTCTATTTTCTCGAGAAGGGGTATCGCGTCGTTGGACTTGATCTCTCGGAACCCATGCTTGAATATGCTCGTGAACATGCGCGCCCATACATCGATTCGGGGCAGGCCGCTTTTGTCCAGGGCGATGCAAGTAACTTCACGTTCGATGAGCGCTTTGGTCTGGTCGTTTCGACCTATGACGCGCTCAATCATCTCGAAGACGAACAGGCATTGTACCGATGTTTTCAATGCGTCTCCGCCGTCAGTGATGGGTACTTTATCTTTGACCTCAACACACGTAGCGGGTTGAGACGTTGGAACAACGTTTATGTCGACGAAAGCGACGAAGATGCGGTGATCATCACTCACGGCATATATGATGGGACGAGCGATAAGGCGTGGACAAGAATAAGCGGATTTTTTCGCCTGCCCAACGGATTATATGAGCGCTTTGAAGAGATCGTCTTCAACACCGTCTTTGAAATGAAAAAGGTGAGCGATCTCTTACATGATGCTGGCTGGAAGAACGCTTACTTTGCCAGGATTCAAGACTTGAAGACAGCCCTCGATGAGCCTGAAAAGGAAGGGCGTGTCTTTGTCGTTGCGAGCAAGTAGGGTTGCTGCAAGCCAAGCATGGACACTCAACACATGCTCGCAACTGACACTGCTCTGTGTGCGGCTGAAGCGCAGGCCGTTGGGTAGCATATTCACGCAGGCTGCACAATGAGACCATCCTGGTAGACAATAAGCCACTATGCTATACTGTCGGTATCACGCAGGCGCGGATGTTCGGTCAGCGAGGCCGGTATGGAGCGTGGACGACGTTGGACGATCCAGGATCGTATTGGCAATCGCATATACCTGACGGATGAGCGTTGGAGTCACATTATTGATCCGACGAATCACCCTGAACTTGCGGGACTGGAAGCAGAAGTACAAGAGACGATCCGCACGGGACAGCGCAAGCAAGACGCCTTGAATCCGCAAAAATACCGTTATAGTAAAGCATTCGGCCATCTCCCCGAAGACAATACGCATGTGGTCGTAATCGTTCTGTTTCGGTATGCTGAAGGTCCGGATGGAAAGCCCATCGCCAACAACTACATCGTCACCGCGTACTTGAAAGAAGTTGGGTGATCGTATGCAGAGCACAACCTATACCTATGATGAAACCAGTGACACATTGTCGATCTCATTTGCTCCAGGTGAACGCGCCACCGGTGTTGAGTTAACCGATCATATTATTCTCCGGATCAATAAGGCGGAACGGCGCGCTATCGGCATGACGGTGCTCGATTATTCATTAGTGGCCCAGGCGACAGAAATTGGGCCGCGGAGTTTTCCGCTAATTGGTCTCATGGAACTCTCCGCAGAGATGCGTGAATTGGTCATCGATATTCTGCGTCGTGAACCAGTCAATGAGATTGTGGCATTGTCGGCATATACACCGTCAATGTCCGAACAAATACCGATCATCTGGTTGCATCCGCTCACGATCAGTGCGTAGCGGTCCGTCAAAGCTGATGTGGATAAGAGCCGGTATGCCGGTATCCTGGCTCTGAGATCAGATCACCCCTCACGACCACGAGACTGGTGACGCCGCTGTCCGGTTATTCGGACAGGCTCTCAATCTTTCCACCATGTTCCTGTCGCCTCGACCATTGACGAATAGCACAAAAGAGCGTATAATTGCGCAACAGTGCGGGGCAGGCTCGGACGCCGGGTCCTGGATTCGTAGCAGAGGAAAGCGCTCTGATGCAGCCACAGGCATGGGTGGACGAACGAAACACCTCGCAGCTTCCCGTGAACGAGATTATTCAGGGCGACTGTGTTGAGGTCTTGAAGACGTTTCCAGCGAAGTCGGTCGATCTCATTTTCGCCGATCCGCCGTACAATCTCCAGCTTCGCAACCAGCTGCTCCGTCCGAATCAAACCGTTGTGGACGGTGTAGATGACGAATGGGATCAGTTTGCCAATGTTGCCGAATACGACGCATTCACCCGCAACTGGCTCAGCGCATGCCGCAGAGTTCTCAAGGACGACGGGACGATCTGGGTGATCGGTTCCTATCACAATATCTTCCGCATTGGAACCATTATGATGGATTTAGGGTATTGGATTCTGAACGATGTCATCTGGTATAAAACAAATCCAATGCCCAATTTTCGCGGAACTCGCTTTCAAAATGCCACTGAGACGCTCATATGGGCAAAGAAGTCCGTTGAACAGAAGAAATACACGTTCAACTACCATGCAATGAAGCACCTCAACGACGAGAAACAGATGCAGAATGTCTGGCATATCCCCCTGTGCACCGGTCCAGAACGCATCAAGCTCAACGGAAAGAAAGTTCACTCAACCCAAAAGCCAGAAGCATTATTGTACCGTGTTATCCTGGCTTCCAGCAATCCCGGAGATGTTGTACTCGATCCATTCTTTGGCTCCGGTACGACGGGGGCTGTTGCGAAGAAACTCAAGCGCAACTATATTGGGATTGAACTCGAACCTGCCTACATCGACATTGCCCGGAAGAGAATTGATACGCTCCCCATGTCGCTCCTTGATGAGACTGAGCTGGTCACGCCATCCAAACGCACGGTTCCGCGTGTCAGTTTTGGTCAACTGATCGAGTCGCACTACATCACGGTTGGTCAAAAGGTCTTCTCGAAGGATCGAAAGGTCGTCGCAACCGTCAAGGCGGATTCACACCTTCTCTGGGGGAATGTCACTGGCTCTATTCACAGAATTGCCGCTCTTGCCCAGAACAAGCCCGCCTTTAACGGCTGGGAGTACTGGTATTGTGAAGACCAGGAGGGAAATGTTATCAGTATTGATGCGCTTCGTGAGCGGTATCGGATTGAGCATAACCTGGAGTAGGATAGGGACGATGCTCTGCCCGGCGATTCGTCCGCAATCTCAATCGGGCCAGTAGGCGATGAGACGCCCTTCGGCGTCGTAGAGCGCGCCGGGATCGGAAGTGCTGTCGGTCCAGATATTTCCACCGCCGGTGCGTGGAAAGTCGCGGGTTTCGCCCGGCGCCAGCGTTCCCCCGATGCCGGGATGGATCTGCGCGCCCCGCATGCTGCACATCGTCCAACCGTCGAGGTTGACCGTCGCCGCGCTGACGTTGCGCAGCGTCACCACCTCGGCGCGTTTGTCGATCGCCACAATAGCGACCGGGAGATTCGGAGCAAGCGCCGCATTCGGTTCGGTGCGGCACCCGTCGAAGGATGGCGGCAATGGCGTGACTTCCAGCGCCGCTGTCGGCGTCGTGCGGACGACGGGGGTGACTGCATCTGCCGCGATCCGCTCACCGTTGCAGGTTTCCGGCGCCCACAGACCGATCTGCGCCTGGCGCGCGGCGCGTTCTGCTGCTTTGAACTGCGCCTGGTAGCGGTGAGGCGTCCTGAAGGTATACTCAAAACCATATCCCTGTGCGATGATCTCGTAGTTGACCAACCGTCCGTCAGGAAGCCAGACGAAGCGCAACAGACGGTTGAAGCGGTCGCGATTATCCTGTGTCGGGTCATCCTCAAGCAGAACCGTCTGCCCACGCAGCAACTCGCGGGTGAAAGCCGACGCCTCACGCCCGAAACATTCGACCGGGCGTGAGGGGTGCGAGGTTTCTGGCGTATCGACGCCGATCAGACGCACCCGCTCCGTTTGCCCGTTCAACGACACCTCGATGGTGTCGCCATCGGCGACGTTGATGACCGTTGCGCGCTCCAACCCTTGCGGAAGGGTGAGCGATACCGGCGAGGGCGGCAGGGCAACCGACGCCGAAGTGGTTGCGCCCTGTGGCGGGGGTGATGGCGTCGCCCCCGGCGAAACGAACAGATCGCTGCGTGCCGTGACGAAACCAATGATCAGCAGCACAACGGCGGCGATCAGAAGAACGCCGACCGTGATCGACAATACCCGCCCCAGGAATGATCGGCGGGAACGGATGTCGTTCATCCAGACATTCCAGGCGCGCTGCACCAACCCGTGCTCGCGCCGGCGCTGACGACGTTTTGCTGGCGGTCGGCTCACATTGATACCAAAGACGCTCTTCCGGCAGGGGGAACACACGCGCCTGAGAGCGAAGGCGTCCTGCCCTCGTCGTGTCTATGAGGGCAAGAAGCCCTCGCTCCCAGGAGACATGTTACCACGTATGCTCGTCCGCAACAGGCGCCCCGCAGCAATGGGATGCCTGCGAATAGATCAACGAACAGAGAAATAATACCAGATATGCGATGGTGCGCTGCAACCTGATGGTTATGATGAAGATTGAGAACGTATGGCGGTTCTCACAAAGGTTGAACCTGATGGATAAGATTGAACACTCCTGGGAATGGCGCGCCCCACACGATGACCGAAATAGAGCAGTTCTCACAAAGGTCGAACCTGGTGGACAAGGTTGAACACTCCTGGGAATGGCGCTCCCGACGCGATGACCGAAATACATTTCGGTCTCCATTCCGCTGGAAGCGGACGCCTCGCGCGACACGGCAGACCCAGACAGGGGTCAACGTATCTGAGAACTGCTATACATCCGGTGTAGCCCGCGCAGGCGGGCTTTGCCCCGTCTAGCCGAGGGCTTCAGCCCCACGGCAAGGGCGAATACCGGTTTATATTCTTAATGTTCATGATGCCCGCGCTCCCAGGCAGTGCGAGGACGCGCCTTGTTCCGCCACCCCAGGAGATGCCCGCGCTCCCGTGCTGGATTGCATCGCTGTATGCGGGCATGATGCCCGCGTACCCAGGCAGTGCGAGGACGCGCTTTGTTCCGCCACCCCAGGAGATGCTCGCGCTCCCGTGCTGGATCGCATCGCTATATGCGGGCATGATGCCCGCGCTCCCAGGCAGTGCGAGGACGCGCCTTGTTCCGCCACCCCAGGAGACGCCCGCGCTCCCGTGCTGGATTGCATCACTGTATGCGGGCACGATGCCCGCGCTCCCAGGCGGTGCGAGGACACGCCTTGTTCCAGCGCGCCAGGAGATGCCCGCGCTCCCATGGAAGCGGACGCCTCGCGCGACACGGCAGATCCAGACAGGGGTCAACGTATCTGAGAACTGCTATACATCCGGTGTAGCCCGCGCAGGCGGGCTTTGCCCTGGATAGCCGAGGGCTGATGGACTTTGAAAAAATATTCCGTTATACTGATATCCATCCGTGTCAAGCCTTTCTCAGGAGGTTGCGATGCCGGCACGCCGGACCCTTCACGTGTCCGTCGAGGAGCGGGAGGCCCTCGAAGACCTGCGCGATCACGCCCCCAAGCCCTATGTGCGCGAACGGGCGGCGGCATTACTGCTCATCGCGTCTGGCGTACCGCCTGCCGTCGTGGCCCGCGAACGCTTGCTGCGTCCGCGCCATCCGGAAACCGTCTCTCGCTGGCTGAAGCGCTGGGACGCCGAGGGCATCGATAGCCTCCCCATCCGGGACGGACGCGGGCGCACGCCCGCTTTTTCCCCCTGACCGCCATGACCCTGAGACGGCGGCTACTGAGGTGGAGCATCTGGTCCGCCGTGACCCGCGGCAGTGCGGGCTGACCCAGACGCGCTGGACCCTGGACGCCATCCGCAGCCCGTTGGTGTGGGGACGCGACGCCTCGCTGAGCGGGATCGCCCGCATCCTGGATCGGTTGGGCATCACCTGGCAGCGCGCCCGCAGTCATGGGCCTCGCCCTGATCCTCACGATCAGGCCAAACTGCAGGAGAGTGCGGACGTGGTGGAGGATGCCCGCGCGCACCCCAACCAGGTGGTGACCGTGGATCTGGATGAAGTCACGGTCACCCGGCGCCCGACCCTGGCCAACGGGTATGGGCGGGCGGGCGCCGATCAGGTGCGGGCGGAACGGAGTCTGGCGACCGATGGTGACCTGCGCATCGTGGGCAGGTTGGACGTCGTGACGGGCCAGGTGGTCACCCGGCGGGCGAAGACGATGGGCCTGGCGACGCTGGCGCCGTGCTTCCCGGACCGGCGCGCTGCCTATCCTGAGGCTGAGCGCATCGATGTCATTCTGGATAATTGGCCGGTCCATGGTCATCCGGATGTCCTGGTGGCGCTTGAGCCGCAAACGACCCGCTGGGCGTTTTCCCGTCCTGGCAATGGGCCGGCCACCCCCAGTGGACGGGCCGTGCGCCGGGCTGGAGATGTCCGCCGGCCCATCCAACGGATGCCGGCGCCGACGGATGCGTCGTGGTGCAACCCGATCGAGACGCTGTGGCGGTGGATGCGTCAGGAGGTCACCCGCGTGCATCGCTGGGCGACGGATCTCGATCAGTTGCGCAGCCATCTGGATGCCTTCTTCGCGTCATTTGCAACCGGCTCGCCAAAGCTTTTACAGTATGTCGGTCTCGGATAGCGGATTATTTATTCAAAGACCATCAGCCCCACGGCAAGGGCGAATACCGGTTTATATTCTTAATTTTCATGATGCCTGCGCTCCCAGGCAGTGCGAGGACGCGCTTTGTTCCGCCACCCCAGGAGATGCTCGCGCTCCCGTGCTGGATCACATCACTATATGCGGGCATGATGCCCGCGCTCCCAGGCGGTGCGAGGACGCGCCTTGTTCCGGTGCGCCAGGAGACACGGCGATCACCTGTCCGCCCAGTACGACACCAGGCGTCCCTGCGGATCGTACAGTGCGCCCGGATCGGTTTCACGGTCGTTCCAGATGTTCCCGCCGGTATGCTTGAAGGTGCGCGTCTTGCCTGGTTCCAGCGCCCCGCCGATCCCCTGGTGAATCTGACTCCCTTTGATGCTGCACATGATCCATCCGTCCAGGTTGACCGTTGTAGCGCTCACATTCTTGAGCGTGACCGTTTCTGCGCGCTTGTTGACTTCGACGATGGCAACCGGCGCATTTGGTGCACGCGCGGCGTTCGGATCGGGTTTGCAGTTGTTGAACGACCGCGGGAGCGGGTTGCTCGCTGCCGCAGTGGGGGCGGCAGTGGGGGCAGCGGTGGGCGCTGGCGTTGCACCTGCACCCGCGGGGGTTCGTTCGCCATTGCAGGCGTTCGGCGACCAGAGACCGACCTGCGCTTCGCGTGCGGCGCGCTGCGCCGCTTTGAACTGATCCTGGTACCTGTACGGCAGATTGAACGTATACTCAAAACCGTATCCCTGCGCGATGATCTCATAGTTGATCAACCGCCCATCGGGCAGCCAGACAAAACGCAGCAACCGGTTGTAGCGATCGCGATCCCCCTGACTCGCGTCAGATTCGAGCAGCACCGTCTGCCCATCCAGGAGTTCTTTGAGGAACCGCGATGCTTCACGCCCGAAACATTCGACCGGACGTGAGGGATGCACCGACTCCGGTGTATCGACGCCGAGCAATCGGATACGCACCGTGCGCCCGTTGAGGGTCGCATCAATCGTGTCGCCGTCCACAATGTTGGTCACCGTTGCGCGTTCGAGTCCGCTCCCCGGCAGCGATGGCGCCTGCACGCCGGTTGGCGTCGGGGAAGGTCGGGCGGCAGTTGGGCGCGCGGTTGGCGTGGTCGTTTTCGCTCCTGCGTCCGGTGCTGTCGCTAGCATCAACGCAAGGAAGCAGCACACGGCGACCAACCCGGCGATAGTCCGCCAGGCGCGCCGCAGATGAGGGATTGGAGCGTCAATCGGTCGTCGTTGGTTGAACGTTGCCATGGTGGAAACTCCTTCGGCATAGTGGCATTGCTGCAATACAGATAAGATGAGACGCCCGCAGGATTTTACAACGGAAAGAAGCGCGACCAGACACGCTGTGAGTTGCCATTCCGCCACAGCAACACGCGAAGACGCAACCGTGCGCACATGTTGACAAACGAGGATCGTTTCAACAATAATGCAAACAGTTCGTCGTCCTGCCGCCATCCCCGCCCGAAACTGCGCCAGAACAGGAAGGAAGCGTGTGTCTTCCAGGTAGAACACCAGTCAAAAGGAAGGTGCCATGTCTGCTCTTGTTGATACGCTTGTCCTGCCCGATCTGCCGGTTTTGCGCCTGCGTCTCACGCTCCGCCTCCTCACCGACGCCCGCCTGCCCGCGTATAAGGGCGCAATGCTGCGTGGCGGTTTTGGCTACGCATTCCAGCGCGCCTCCTGTCTCCAGGAGTGCTGGGGACGATCGCACGAATGCGAAGTCACGCTGATATGCCCGTACCGATGGGTGTTCGAGACGCCGCATCCCGCCGATATAGCGCACCTGCACGACCTCCGCGATGTGCCGCGTCCCTTCGTCATCGAGCCGCCGGACGACGGTCGAACGCAGTATGCGGCTGGTGAGGCGCTGGAGTTTGGGTTGACGCTGATTGGACGGGGGATGGAGCACCTTCCCTATTTTCTGTTCAGTTTCGAGCAACTCGGCAGAATGGGGTTAGGACGCGATCACGCGCCCTTCCGGCTGGAGCGGGTCGAAGCGCTGCGCCCCTGGCAACCGACGGGAGTGGTCGTGTATCAGGACGGGCAGGTGCTCAAGAGTTCAGAGCCGCTGCCGTCTATCGATGCAGCAGCAATCGCCGCCTGCGCGCAGGCGCTGCCCGACAGGGTGCACCTGCGATTGCAGACGCCGCTGCGCATTCGTGAGCGTGGCGACATCCTGCGAACTTTTGATCTGCCAGCGCTGATCCGCGCGGCATCGTGGCGCATCGATGCCCTGTCAACATTTCACGGCAGTGGCAGGTGGCAGGTCGATCACCTGCGCCTGATCGATGCGGCACAGGCAGTCACCGTTGAACAGGCGCAGATCCGCTGGCTCGATCTCCAGCGCACATCAACGCGTCAGCGCCAGACGATGCCCCAGGGAGGCATTGTTGGCATGGTGACACTGCGCGGCGTCGGCGCCGAACTGCGCGCGCTGCTGACGCTCGGCAGTCTGGTGCATGTCGGCAAAGCGAGCACGTTTGGGCACGGCGGACTGAAGGTTGAAGGCGCGCCCCGCCTGGAGCGTAGAGAGACACAGACGCACCTCGAGCGCCGCGTGAGGGATGAAAAAGGGAACCTGTGAACCACGGCGATCACAGGCGCAACCCTGGCGAGCGTGGCAAGAGTGTGACAATATACCCCATCGATTGTCGTTTTGTCGTTTTTAGATTTTTGAGACAAATGCTCATTTTGAAGCGTTTTGATCTGCGACAGGCAATCGTCATATTTGTGACGGGTTGAGGGTTTATTCTGATCGCGTAAGTCTCTACCCCAACCAATATTCTACGGACGTTTCCGGTTCCGGGATGTGAGTCAACGAGGGACAATCAGCGCACTATGACCGATCCAGATCGTTTCACCCACACCGTGGCACGATGTCTGACCCATGGCACGGATGCCCGCGTCGATCCGGTGACAGACATTGTGCGTCGTGTACTCGAGGAAGCGCCGAAGGCGCCAGGGCGCGCGGCGCTGGAGGAACTCAACCGCACTGTAACGCAAGGTCTGCATGCGAACAACCTGCAGGACGCGAAGGTTGCGCTGGTGTACGGCGGCGCAACAAAAATCAAGGGGTATGTCTTCGAAGCGCCAGCACTGCCGGAGATTCGTGGCGCGAGCGCGCTGCTCGAATGGGTGAACGATCAGCGCATCGCCGCCATCTGGCGCGACCACCTGGGTGACGATCTCGGTTCATCTTCGATCATCTATGCTGGCGGCGGCAGTTTTCTCGCCTTTGCGCCAGCCGCGAAAGGAGCGGAACTCGCCAGCCTGATTGAGCAAGAATTCACCCGCCAGACCCTTACTGCCAACAGTGTTGCGGTCGCCGAAACCTTCACGCTGCTCGAACTGCGCTATGGATGCCGACCGCTCGATTTTTGGGTGGACGATTTTCTGCGTGAATGGCGCGATCCGCAGATGCGTGCCGAACTTGAGGCGTACTACCATGCGCCGGTACCGGGCAGTATGGCTGCGCAACTCGATGCCGACGATATTCGTGCTGCGTTGCCTGGGCGAACGCTCAACGACGCGGACATCGAGGCAGCGCGCCGATTCTTCAACCGTAAGCAGTTCGGCGAACTGGTGACGCTCCTGGCGACAATGTTCAACCGTCGCCGCGACGAACGCGCCTATGCTGGCGGACTGCGTTTCATTCCACTCTATCCAATGCTGCCGTGGGCGGAACGATGTGACAGCAGCGATGTGCGTCCTGCAGAGTGGGGTGGAACAATTGCTGGCGAAACGCGCGCCTATAGCGAACCATCGGCGCGCAAGCGGTATGTCGGTCAACTGATCAAGCGTGATGATGAGCGCCAGACGGGATGGTTTCGATCAACCTTTGCCTGGCGCGCACCTGATGACCTGCGGAGTCGCTCCTGGGAAACGCAATGGGAAGACTTTCTCGGCGCAAAGGGCAGCAATACGCCGTATGGTCGCGCACTGAAGCAGCACCGCGAGATTGTTCCATCGGGCGACCTGAGCGAGATTGGCGCGGCTTCTCGACCGGATCGCTACATCGGCATGATCTACGCCGATGGGAATAATGTCGGGCGGTTGATCGCCACGCTTTCGACCCCTGATGACCTCCGTCGAACGTCTGAGCATCTCTCGGATGCCGCTACAGATGCCGTGTTCTTCGCATTGGCGCACTGCCTTCAACCGGTAGAGGTACGCCGCAAACGGGACAGAGTGGTTGTGCATCCCTTCGAGATCCTGACCATCGGCGGCGACGATCTGCTGCTCATCGTCCCCGGTGATCGCGCGTTTGATGTTGCGCAACGGATTGCGCACACGTTCGAGCAATCGCTGGCGCAGCGCATCCCGGCGCCGCCTGGCGCATGCGCGTCCAACGCGATCCATACCCGGTATGCTGGCGAGACCCTGTTCACAATCGAGCCGTATACCCCTTCGATTGGATTATCGGCTGGCATCGTTATTGCGCAAGAGTCGGCACCGATCTTCTTCCTGCGCGATCTGGTGGAAGAGTTGCTCAAGCGAGCCAAGAAACTGGCGCGACGCTATGCCGGACAGCACTACTACGGCGGCGCTATTGATTTCATGGTGCTGAAGTCAATCACGATGGTCACCGACTCTATCGAAGCGTTCCGCGCAGCGGCATTCAATGACGACTTTCCGGCTCTGAGAGGTCCGCGCCGTCTCACCGCACGTCCGTACACCTGGCACGAGTTTGCCGGTTTGCTGGAAACGACACGGGCGCTCAAACGCGGCAACTTCCCGCGATCCCAACTCTACCGCCTGAGCCGTATGATGGAGACAACCCCCGGCGTGATCGCCAGCACGATGGAATATCTGTATACCCGTGTGCGTCAGAACGAACAGGTGCACACGATGCTGATGAAGCACATTGAGAATGCATGGCGATCAACAGATCCGTTGCAACGTTCGACAGCGCCGCCGTGGTTGCCGACAAGCAAAAATGCTTATGAAACGATCTGGTCTGATCTCGCCGAAATGTACGATATGGTCCCCGCGACGCTGGAGGAATGCTCATGATCGATGTCGAGGTGTCTCTCGAAGTTCTCAGCGAAACACCGGTAAGCGTTGGCGCCGGCGGGAGCGCCGGCACGCTCGCCGATAAAGTCATCGCGCGCGATAGCCGCAATCTTCCGATCATTCCGGGTTCGCAGGTTAAGGGTCGCACCCGCCACGCAGCAGAGGCAATCGCTCGATCGCTCGGTCTTCCTGTGCCGCGTGGCTTTGACGACAATGCCGACACCGCCATCCGACGCATTTTTGGTTCACCGCAGTATCGCGCACCACTCCATTTCGCCAGTCTGGTCAGTGTCCTCGGTGAACCGTCGCAGATCGGACCGGAGCAACGCCTGAGCCATATCCGTCCCAGCGTGGCGATCAATCGGCGACGCGGCACGGCGGATGATGAGCGGTTGTTGTTCCAGGAAACGGCGCTGGAGGGGATGATCTTCGCCGCCCGACCGGCAATTGTCGGCGCCCTGCCCGACATTGAGCATCTGGCGTTGCTCTGGGCTGCGCTACGCGCCGTTGATCGCTGGGGGGGCGCAAAGTCGCGCGGACTCGGTTGGGCGACAACCCGTATGCAGGTGATCGTGAACGGTCAGCCGCAGCGCGACGATGACCTGGAAGCAGCGCTGCGCAGCCTGGTGAAGAGGGGAGAAGGGCAATGAGCGAAACGATGCTGATCATCGAGGCGCGCGAACCTCTCGCTTTCCCCGAAAGCAAACCGGGAACCCAGTTTCGTAAAAGCCTGCCGTTCGTGCCGGGCGCCGTGCTCTTTGGCGCTATCGGGCAGACACTGGCGCATACCGGTCAGTTCGATCCAGACCTTCTGCGTCGGTTGCGGTGTCGCAACGCCTACCCGATGCGTGAGGGGGATGCCTGGGTGCGCCCCTTGCCCGCAACTGCCATCCATCCCAAAGGCGACGATCAGCATATGCGCGACTCGCTGGTACAGCGGGTTTGCTGGGAACGGCAACGTCCGCCAGCATTGCTGTACGCCCCTGTTGATGCCGATGGACGACCGTGGGAACCGGCTGGTCAGCAGTTCTATACGATCAGGGACGGCAAACTGGAGAAACGCACCGTCACGCAGCGCATCCATACCCGTGTAGCCATCAACCGACGACGTGGCACGGCGGAGGATAGCCTGTTGTACTCCTTCTTTGCCATCAATGAGACCATCCCCAATACGACGACGCCGACCCGTTTCATCGGGAGTCTGGCGCTGGTTGACTCCGGCGATCCCGAAACATGGGAGAGGGTCAAGGCGCTGCTCAGGGAGCGGGTTCGTCGTCTCGGCGCGCGCCAGACCACGGGTATTGGCGGCGTCACACTTGACCTTGCGCCGTCTGTTCAAGACCGGAAGGTGCGCGAACGGGTGGAGGCGCTGACCGAACAGTTCAAACGACAGATTGCGCGCTACCGGCAACTCGGCGGCTCATTCTGGGAACCCGGCGACCGTCAGGTGTTGACCGTCAACCTGATCTCCGACGCCATCCTGCTGCGCGATGGGTGGCTCCCGACCCACGAACTGAGCGCAGATATGCTCCGCGATCTGACCGGTATCGAGGCAACGCTCCTGCGTTCCTTCACGACGACGCGGATTGTCGGGGGATGGCAGGCGCTCTGGCAGCGCCCAAAGACAACCCATGTCGCGGTGCGGTACGGCAGTCTCTACGTCTTTGAAACGGCGCATGCGCTGACCGACGAGCACTATGCTGCGCTGGAACGTCTGGAGCGTGATGGCATTGGCGAACGGCGCGCAGAAGGATTTGGGCAGATCCGCATCTGTGATGATTTTCATCTGATCGATTGGGAGGGGAAGCATGGATCAACAGAGCAGTGAAGAATTGCGCCGTGAACTGGCGCTTGAGCAGGCAATCGGCGCGCAACTCGACCATCTGGTGCGTCGCGCAAACAGGGCTGTAATGAAGTTGCGCGAGAAGCGTGACAAAATGGAGGAAAGTCAGTTGCGCAACCTGCTCGACGCTGCCATGGAGTCTGGCTCGGTCGAGGTGACTGCCGGGTTTATCCGCTACCAGATCGGGCGCGATGATAATATCTGGAAGGACTTCGGCCATCACGTGATCCGCGATCTGGGAGAACTGGGAAAACAGGAGACTGAGACGGTCGTCGCCCATCTGAAGCAGATCGGGATCACCGATGCCGATGCGCTCAAGCCGCGCATTCAGGTGCGCCTGATGCAACTCTACCTGGGGTATATCAATCGCGCCTTCGTGTACGCCAAAAAGGCGAACGGCTTCGATCATCTCAAGGAGGTCGTCAGTGTCGCGTGAACCGATCTATTCATTTGCGGCGGTGCACAACCGTCTGACGGTGCGCGGCGACCTGCTGGCGCTGACGGCGCTGCGGATCGGCGCGGGACGCGCGACGGAGATTATCGCTGCCGACCTGCCGGTGCTGCGCGATGCGCTCGGCGCTCCCTTTATTCCCGGCGCTTCGCTCAAGGGCGCGTTACGCGCCCAGGTTGAAGCCGTGGTACGCGCCATTCATCCTGATCAGGCGTCCGATCTCGATCAACTCGAAACGCGCATGCGCCGACAGATCAGTCAACTGAAAGAGCAGCAGTCTTCAGACGACATGACGCTCAGCAAAGCGATCTGGCGCGTGTCCACGCTGATCGACCTGACCTTCGGCGCGCCCTGGACCGCCGGACGGGTCTTTTTCAAGGATGCCCGCGTTGATCGCACGCTCTGGTTCGGGCAGTTCGAGATGCGCAACGGTGTCGGCATCAACCGCGATACCGAAACGGTTGAACAGGGATTGCTGTACGACTACGAAGTCGTTCCGGCTGGCGTTCGATTCCATTTCGACCTGGTTGTGGAAAATGCGGCAGCCTGGCAACTGGGCATGCTGCTGGCGGCACTCAAACCCTGGCTGCGCGGCGACGCGCAGATCGGCGGATTCCGCTCGCGTGGACTGGGGTATGTGCAACTTGTCGGGCGCGGCGGCCGGGAGCAGCCGGAGATTCGCTTCATCACCGTGCGTGAGGGCGTTGCAGGCGTCGATGATGTGCTGGCGTGGCTCAACGGCGGCGGCGAACCGGTCAGCGCACAACAGGAACAGGAGTGGATCGCAGCATTCCGTACTGTGCTGGAGCGACCCGAAACGGCAAAGGAGATGATCGATGCATAAAGCGACGTTTCTTCAGGGGACGCTGCGCCTGACGATCCGTCCTGATGGTCCGATTCTAATCAAGGCGGGCGAGACCGGCAGCGGCGATCCAACCCTGCCCGATATGCAGTTCGTGCGCACAAAGTATGCGGTGTCTGACGGCAGCGGATCACAGCGCGCGGCTGGCGCCATCTATCTGCCGGGACCGTCGCTGAAAGGCGTGATTCGCGCCCATTGCGAGCGCATCTGCCGCACGCTTGACGGAGAAGCGTTGCAACAGCAGCGCCAGGAACGCCGCCGTCAGCTCGATGAGGCGGAGGGCATACGGATGGAGTACCGGCGCATTCCGCTTGCCGACAATCCACTCGGTGATGGCGCTCAATACGGAGGACTCAATGACACGCGCTACAACTCCGGGCGGGCGATTGAGAAACTGCGCGACAAAATCAGCACTGCCGCAGTCTACCGGCTTTCGTCGTTCGTGTCGCAACTCTTCGGCAACACAGCCCTGGCAGGGCGGGTGCGTTTCGCCGATGCCTATGGCAACAATGTGGTCGTCGAAGAGCGCAACGGTGTGGCAATCGATCGGGTGTACGGTTCGGTCATGGTCGGTCCGTTCAACTACGAGACAGTTGTCGGAGGCGAGTTTCCGACACGGATCGACTTCAAGAATGTGACGCTGGCACAGTTCGGATTGCTGGGGCTGGCGCTGCGCGATCTGGCGGAAGGACGCATTGCGCTGGGGTTCGGCAAATCGCGCGGTCTGGGACGGGTCACGGCTTCCTTTGACTCGCTGGAAATCCATTATCCGACGTGTATCCTGGAAGATGGGGCCCTGCGTCTCGTCGGCAGAGACATCCGCCTGCCCGCCGGTCACTTCGGCGGCGTGGGCGCATTTGGCGGCGATGCCTGGCGCGCCTACGATTTCCCTTCCGACGATGTTGCACCGTTGCCGGAAGGCTGGCGTTTCCAGGCAGATGAGGTCATGGGAGTACAATTGCGCGCCGAGGGCGCCGATCAGGTGAAGGCATTCTGGCGGGCATGCATGCCCGCCTGGAAACGGGAGATTGGATTATGAGCACAATCGGCTATATCTACCGCCTGCTCGACGCGACCAGCGATCGGGTACGGGATGCGGTGCGTGCATACGTGAACATTCCCTGCTGGACATTTGGCGGTGCATCGCTGTGGGACGTTCAACCGGACGCAGGACGCGCGAATCTGCGTCCGATAACGAGGCTGGAAGATATTGCTCTGCTCGATGTGAGCGGCGACTTCGGGCACGCATTCTCTGCCAATGCCGAGGTGCGCTGGAAACGATTGGATGCCGACTCCTACGACGTGCTCATCCTGAGCGAACAGCCCCTGAACATTGAAGATGCGCGACCGCTGACGTGCGAAGACGCGCCGTGGGAAATCAGTCGCCCGCAAAAGGCGATGATTCTGCAAAGCGGTGATCGTCCGGCTCTCAAATACGTGCTGTACTGTGCGCCTTTGGGCGCGTTGCAACTGATGCGACTGACCGGGGTGGCGACAGAGGAGGAGCAAGAATGAGCCAGGGCCAGCGCAACAGGGGAAGCGGCGGTGCGCAACCGCTCCCCAAACCGTATGATTTCGTTCCGTTTGCGCCGCAGGTCGAGCGCAAGGTGCCTGTCGGACATCATCGCTACCTGCACCTGAGCGGCACGTTGCGGGCGCGTCTGATCGCCCGGTCGCCCGTGCACGTCGCTTCCGGTCTGCTTACCCAGAGTCGCGATCCGCGTTATCCGTTGATCAAGGCGCATTTCCGTGCCAACGGGACGCCGGTCATTCCGGGAACGTCGCTCAAAGGGTGCATGCGCAGCATCGTCGAAGCGATTTCTCCTTCTTCAGTCAGCATCACGCGCGCGCCTCAACTCCCACGCGATCTCAAAGCATCGGATAAAACTAAACATCTGGATGTCGCACAACGCATCTTTGGCGCGCTTGGGTACCAGGGGCAGATACGCATCAGCGACGCTGCACTCGACAGAGGTCAGACCACGATCCAGGGCACGCCGCAATTGTTCGCTCCTCGACCCAAAGCACCGGTCTATCTGGACGCAAGAGGGCAGTTAAGAGGGCGCAAATTCTACATGCACGGCAGACCGGCGTCCGGCGACCTGCCGCTGGAAGTATGTCCGGTCGAGAGCACGTTTACCTTCCGTCTGGATTTCGAGAACCTGACGCCAGGCGAACTGGGGTTGATCCTGATCGCGTTGGGTCTTGGCGAGCCTCGATGGTATCCCAAACTGGGGGGTGGAAAACCCGCGTGTCTGGGAACGATTGAGGTGATCGAGCCACAGGTTGAGATGACAGACGCCGTGACGCAATGGTATGCCGATGTTGATCCACCGGCAGCGCAGGCGGGAGACATTCAGACATTGATTCAGGCAGCGCGCAACGAAGGTCTCGTGTTGGAGGATCAGGTGCATCGCCTGGCAGACATTCTGCGCTGGCCCCGCGACGACCGCCGCTGCCCGGACAGGAGTTATTGACCATGATGACCTTGATCGAGCGCGCATCGGCGCTGGCGCGTGATCTGCGCGATGCGCAGGTTGATCACAACGAAGCGCAGAAAGCGCTGGCATATCTGCGCATCAACAGGGACGGACAGGCTTATTTTGCCTATCTCCAGGCGATAGTGCAGAATGGGCGGGTGGTCATTCGTTCGAATCAGACGATAGGGTACTACCGCGACCTGCTGGAATTGAGCCGGCGCCATTTGCGCAATCTGCCGCCAGAGGATATGACAGCGACGCTGGCATGGGCGATCCGTTTGCTGCGTTACTACGAGAAGGTTCCTGAAGCCGAACGTCAGGGTCTCGACATTCCGCTGGCGGTTGCGCCATCCGCCCCCCAGGGCGATGCCGCTCGCACATCAGCCGGTTCCGTCCGGTCGCCAGAGCAATCCGCAGCATCCGGGGAGTCATCAGAAGCCCGGCACGATCCTGCGCGTGCACCGACCGACTCCACCGCTTCGCCAGGGCAACCCGCAACATCGAGGGCGTCATCGATTCACCAGAAGATTCCCCAAAAGGGAGATGTGTTTCGCGGCAAAGTGCTGGAGGTTGGCGAAAAGGCCGTGGTGATTCAGGTAGAAGATTTCGATGCGGAGCAGGTGGTCGGTGTTATGCGCGCCGAAACAATCGCCGGGAACGATACGTCACGCTACCAGGAAGGCAACGATGCCCGCGTCGAAGTGATCGACGTGAGAAAGAAAGGCGCTCGAACGATACTGGAGTTGAAACCCGCACCAAGGAAGAAGTGACTCCACTGCAAAATCTCACTGCCGAGCACGCGGAGAGATGCCATACGAAACGTCTGCTTTCGATGGCGTGTGCAATCCTGTCCAACCAGAGCAATCTTTGAGAGAACTGCTATAATTCCCAATCTCCATCATTTCGGTCGCAGCGTAGAAAGCGCAATTCCGGGAGTGTTTAACCTCGTTGATTGGATTCAACCTCTATGAGAACCGCCATAATTCTTAACCTTACCCTGTTACCCTCACGCCCCCGGCAGCGACAGACTTCCGGTCGCCTGCAACCCCAACGCCCGTAGCGTCTCATCGTCCAGCGCCCGGTCGTTCATTCCATCGCGCGTCAAACTGAAGCCGCCAGCATAGTCCCACATCGCCCAACCGATCCGGCGTCGTTCAAGCGCGGTGCGCACGTCGGTCAGCCAGGCGATGCGATCCGCCGGATCGGTGATCAGGCGATAGACGCCGAACTCGTTGCACGTCAGCGGCACGTTATGCTGCGCGCCCCAGGCGGCTGCCTGGTCGAGACGCTGCTCAATACGTGCAGCGCCCCATCCGCTCTGACCGTAGAAGCGGATCTCCTCACGTGCGCGTGGATTGTCGATGAGCGCCAGCGCCGTGGAGATTCGCGCCGCATCGACCGGATAGGGGACGCCACGATAGTGCCGCCACATCTCGTACCCCCACGTCGCGCCCTGATGAGTGAACTCGAACGGCTCGTAGAAGTGGAAATTGTAGACCACATTGCGATCCGCAACCGGTGTGAGTTGCACCAACCCATCGATGCTCGCCCAACCGTCGCCGCTGGCGATCAGGTGTGGCGTGGCGCCCCTTCGCGCATGGCGGCGAGCAGGCGACGCAGCACCGCTTCCCAGCGCGGCGGGTCATCGAAGTGGGCTTCGTTCAACGCCTCCAGGAAGATCATCCCCGGATCGCGCGCACTGAGGTGCTTCGCCAGCGCACGCCAGAATTGCGTGACTGCTGCCACAAACGTATCGTCGGTCGCCAGGCGGTCAACGAAGCGATCCTCCGGGTGCAACTCGACAATCACCGCCAGGTCCGCCCGGAGGATCATATCGAGCGCGGCATCGAGCAGCGGCAGCCGGTCGGGGTCGAGGCGCGCCGGATTGCGTTCACTGAAGAGCACATACGGGTCGAGCGGCAGACGCACGTGGCTCAAACCGACGCGGCGCAGCGTGCGAAATTCATCGGCGGCGTGCCGCGATTGCAGCGTTGCGCGGGAGAAGGGCGCCTGGGCGAACCAGTGGCTCATATTAATGCCCCGCGCCAGGCGCGCCAGCCGGTCGGCGGGAACACCTTCCGGCGCAGTGCAACCGGTGATGCCGAAGGTTGCCAGAGCAGTTGCAACCTGGAAAAAGGTGCGACGTCGCATCAGCATCATCTCCTGTGAAATCAGACTGCGTCCGGCATCACCCCGGCTGCGATCCGTTCACGGAAAAGGGCAATCGTATCGGCGACAGCCTGGGCGAGCGGGGTAAACGGCAGGGCGCCGATCACCTGTTCGAGCGGCGCGGCGTCGAACGCTTCGGGGAAAGGGAGCGGCTTATCATCAAAGGTGATCAACCCGCGCACCTCCGGCGCTGCCGCCTCGATTGCTGCAACGATCTCACCCATCGTTGCCACACTACCGCCCAGGTTGAAGATCTCCGCGCCCTGAAATGGCGCACGCGCGCAGGCGATGAAGGTGCGCGCCACATCATCGGCGTACTGGTATGCCGCGCGACCGCCATACGGAATGTGGTACGGCTTGCCGAGCGCAGCCGCGACCATCGCTTTCGTCGGGCTGGATGTCAACCCCTGATCGCGTCCCGGACCGTACACAATGTACGGGCGCAGTCCGATACTTGCCACCCGCGCATCCTGCCAGTAGACCCGCGCCGTTCCCTCGTTGGCTTGTTTGAACACACCGTACAGCGTTGTCGGGTGACCGGCGGCGCCGTGGGCGACGACGCCGGATTCGCCAGCATCAACGGCATCGTACACCGCTGCCGACGAAGCGTAGACAAGGCTGCCGATCCGGTCGCGTCGCCGCGCAACCGCTTCAAACACATTGACCGTGCCGACGACGTTGACGCGCGCGCCGAGCGGCGGATTGGCACGTACAAACGGTATCTGCAACGCTGCCAGATGGATGACGCGCGTAATGGCATGATCGTCGAGTGCGCGCTCAAGCGCCTCCAGATCGGTAATATCGCCGGTAACGAACGTCACCCGCGCCAGTTCGTCGTCGGACATGATCAATTTCAGGCGGCGTGGATCGCTCGCCAGGTCGAAGACAACAACCGGGGTCTCTTCACGTACCAGGTTGCGCACTGTCCACGCGCCGATACATCCAAGTGCGCCGGTGATCAGAAAACGGTCGTTGGGCATGGAAGTCCTGTGCTTTCTTGTTCAGCATGTGTCGCGCTTTGCGCGATTATACGCCGACTCAACGGAGGGCGTGCAGGAGTGCGCAGGTGTGGATACTTTCTTGAGCATTTAGAGCCTATCCGAAAAACTGTGACCTCTTCGCCTGTGGCTTGATCGCCTTGCGTGCTGCCGGGTTATTCGGATAGGCTCTTATAGCAGTTCTCAGATACGTTGATCACTATCCGGTTCTGCCGTGTCGCGTGAGACGCCCGCTTCCGGCAAAACGTAGACCGAAATTTATTTCGGTCACCGCGTGGAGTGCGCGACTCCGGGAATGTTCAACCCCGTCTATTGGGTTCAACCTTTGCGAGAAATGCTATAAATTTCGTTATTCACCCTTGCCGTCGGGCCAATGGCGATTGAGAATTATAGCAGTTCTCACAGAGGTTGAACCTCCTCGAACAAGCGCAGCCACTCTTGCGCCCCCAGTGCGGCGACCGCCATGCATGGCGGTCGGAGAGAAGACATCAACCATCGTCCCCGTCGTCGGGCGCGGTCGGAGAGAAGACATCAACCATCGTCCCCGTCGTCGGGCGTGGTTCGGGCTGAAGCCCTTCCTGAGCGCATGGAAGCCCCTGCGGGGCTGGCGTGTCCGTCACCCTTCCCTATGCCGAGGGGCGCCGGGTTGATCCAGCCCGCAGGGCTTGCCCGATCTCAGCCAGGGCTTATGGAGATTGAGAATTAAATCCGATCTCCCGCGCTAGCCGTCAGGCTGAAGCCCTCGGCTAGGCAAGGCGAAGCCCGCCTGCGCGGGCGAGAGCGGAATAATTGCTCAACAACCATCATTTCGGTCGCCGCGTGGGGAGCGCGATGTTGATTGCGGTCGTCCGAGGAGGTCCAACCTCTTTGAGAACCGCGATAATTCTCGAAACTCATAAGCCCCTGTCTCTACGGGGCAAAGCAAAGCCTGCCTGCGCGGACTTACCAGCAGGTCGTGCAGGATCCCAGAACAGGCGATTCACCCTCAAGCAGGTGTTCTCCGAACGTTTCGATATGAAAAGCGATAGCAGATTTGACATCGGTCAACGCTTCTTCGTATGTGTCGCCCTCGCCTGCTCCAACACCTTTGAGACCAAGAGGGTAGGCGACATATCCGTCTGAATGCTTCTCAATAATGATCTTGAACTGTCTGATCACGTCGAACTCCTTCCAGGAGCGTTTCCAACATCTCAATCATAGCACAGCGTGTCAGCAGCGGCAACGGTTTACGCGCTGCGCGTGCCAGAGCGGAATAATTGTTCAAAAACCATCATTGCGGTCGTCGCGTGGGGTGCGCGATGTTCATTGCGGTCGTCCGAGGAGTGTTCACCCCTGTCCAATGGGGTCAACCTCTGTGAGAATTGCTATAGTCATCGGGATCGCACGCATCAGGAGCGCGGATGCCCCCGCACACACTCTGAGTCTGGCGATAAGGTCGAAAGCAGAACCGCTGTCAAGACAGTGTATGTCAGGGCTCAACAGTCTGGTCAGGGGGCGGCGGGGGAGTGAAGATGTCGTCGAAGAACTGCTGAGGTTCCAGTTGCGCCTGCCACTGGCGATGCCATTGCACATAGTCTGCGTAGCGAGAACGAGGGCAGAACCAGACCTTGATACCGACCCGTTGCGACTGGCGAAGCAGACGATCGTCCACGCTGACAAATCTGTTATAAACCATACTTTGATTGCGCATTGACGCCCGCCGACACCTCTGGTATGATCGCAGTCGCCAGACCAGACATTTTTTGCCGTGATTGACACCACGATGAAGCAGTCGAGGCATCGCAGCGGTGTGCGGGCGCGGGTTCCCAACTCGGAATTGTGACGATTGCCGTCGTCGCCATCAGGTATTCTGGCGACCATCACGAACGGGCCGTCCAGGTGATGCACAGACGCCGCGTTCGGTCCGAATGAATCGGCGTCTCGCGCTTCAATCGTCGGCCCCATCAGCTTGCCGATTGGATGACCTGGATTCCGGGGGCGTTGGAGGAGGTGTTCACTGCGGGCGACGTGTTCATCATTGATCGTCTCCCCGTGCCGGTGTGCCGCCGGGTGCGCGCCCGGCGCTACGGCACGGCGCCCCGGCGTGAATGCTGTCTGCACGAATATGAACTGGCAATCAAGGTATATATGCGGCGCTCCCAAAAATTGGACAGGTTCGATGCCAGCGAGCGGAGCGACGAGTAAGAACGCATTGCAGAGAAGGAGGTTGCCCTCAGCGAGTAGACGAGCGTGATCCTGTTAGCAGATCGGACGCCTGCTGGATAATGTGTATATGCACAAACGACCCCAATCTTCTTCCTTTGTAGTCGGTCTTGTGGCGAAAGCTCTTTCCCACACCCACTGCACGGGTGAAGCCGGTTGTTAGGTGCAGTCCAAATCACACCAAACAGGAGGTTAAGATGAAAGCAAACAGCCTGCGCGTCATCACACTCCTCGCTATCTCAATCCTGCTACTGAGCGGGCTGGCGACGGCCCAGGGGCCGCAACCACCGCTCCCCTCGTATCCACCCCAGGGACTGGGCCTGCCCGCAGAAGCCCGGCTCGGGACGCCGGAGTTCGGCAAGCCCTTCATTCGCCCAGGCGTTCCGAGCATTGGCATCCAGAGCGCCGGGACCGCCTCCATCCCCCTCGGCCAGCCGGGGCTGAGCTTCCGCTACGTGCAGACGTTCGGGGTGACGGAGACTCCCTACATCTCAACCACTACCCACTTGAACTACCCTTACGGCATTGGGGTGGAGGGCAACAGCATCTGGATTGGCGAAATGTGGGGAAACCGTTTCCTCAAATATGCCAGCGATGGCAATTTTCAACAATCCTTTGGCCATGCTGGCTTTGCTGAGGATTACACCGATACATCGTTTTGGGAAATTGCTGACGTGGCCACTGATAGCGACGGTAACATCTGGGTAGTGGACGCGGCCTCCAGCCGGGTGGTCAAATTGAACTCCTCTGGCAAAGCACTCCTAACACTTGGAAAGCGGTGGGAAAGTGGAAGCGACAATAACCGATTTGCATATCCCATCAGCGTTGCCTTTGACGCCAGCGGAAACATCTACGTGAGCGATGGCGCTCCCTGGTGGAACCGAGAGGGTGGGAACCACCGCATCCAGGTTTTCCGGAGTGATGGCACCTATCTCGCTACGCTCGGGCAGACCGGCGTGTGTGGCTCTGCCAACAACCAATTCTGTGGGCCGCGCCATATCGCCATCTACGGCAACGAACTCTATGTGCCCGATGCCAACAACAACCGCGTGCAAATCTTCAATATCTCCAATCCTGCGTCACCATCCTATGTGGCAACGATCGGGGGGCTGAACAACCCTTCCGGCGTGGCGGTAGACGATAACTTCATTTACATAGCTGATACCTGGAATAACCGCATACAGACATACACACGCATAGATCGGGTGTATATCGGCACTATTGGAGGTGAATGGGGAAGTGGAAACAACCAGTTCCGAAATCCAACCGATGTTGTCGCCATGACGATTGGGACGTATCCTAACGCGGAGCTTCATCTCTTCGTTGCAGACTTTGTCAACACTCGCGTACAGCAATTCAAGATTACCAGCATTTCCCCCTTCGCTTTCCAGTATGTGCGCACTTATGGAACAACTGGCGTGCCCTATGTCACTGACGGTTATCATTATAACACTCCGTCAAGTGTTGCCGTGGCCCCTGATGGGAGCATCTATCTGACTGAGGATAAAGGCCATCGGTTGGTCAAACTTCGCCCTGACGGTACACCCATCTGGATTGTAGGTGCGGCTGGAGTGAAAGGCGATTGGGATGCCAGCAACGATCGCTTGAATAATCCAGACGACCTTGCGCTTGATGCGAATGGGCGGGTCTATGTTGCTGACCGCTGGCATGGCCGGGTGCAGATTTACAACCCAGACGGCTCATACTACACCACGGTGAGCGGCTTGGACTGCCCGGGCGGGGTGGCCATTGGCCCCAACGGATACCTCTATGTGGCCGATACTTGCAATCACACGGTTAAAATCTACAACACCAACCTGGTATTGGTAGCAACTCTGGGGACACCAGGCGAATCAGGCACAGATAATGCCCACTTCAACTCGCCGGAAGATGTTGCCGTGGATAGCAATGGCACCATTTATGTATCCGATGGAGGCAACCACCGTATCCAGGTCTTCAACGCCAATCGTCAGTACGTGCGCACAATGGGGGAGACTGGCATCTGGGGCAGCGATTTCGCCCACTTCAACGGGCCGAACAACCTGTTTGTAGACAGTGCCAATCGTCTTTACGTAGGCGACGAGTGGAATCACCGCATTCAAGTCTTTGACGCGAATGGCGCCTATTTGACCACAATCGGGGGAAGTGCAGGCCCCCGAACAGGGCAGTTCCGCGGTGCGCGGGGTGTGGCGGTGGACAACGCTGGCAACATCTACGTGGCAGACAGGCTCAACCACCGCATCCAGAAATTCGCCCCCGGCGTGCCGGGCTGGAAGCAGGTGAACATCAACGGGTTTGGAAATCGAGATACCACGTTTGTCAGTACGCTGGATGTCTTCGGGGGTTATCTGTATGCCGGCACCTGGTCCAGCCAGATGTGGCGCACTGCGGACGGACAAACCTGGAGTCAGGTTGCCCCCTCTACATGGCCTACTGATACGGCTGTGTTTGATGCTGAGCCCTTTGGCTCCTATCTGTACGTAGGCACGGCGTCCAATAACGGCGGCGAGATCTGGCGAACCAACGGGATCACCTGGGAACAGGTGATTACCAGCGGTTTTGGGATTACCAATAACTACGGCATCAACACGCTGGCAGTATTCTCAAATGCCATTTACGCCGCAACCAGCGCTGAAGATGGAGTGATGCAGATTTACCGCAGCGCCAGCGGCGATGCCGGGAGTTGGTCACCTGTCGTGACCGACGGCTTCGGTGGCGGCGGCGTGTGGCAAGATGTGACAATGGATGTGTACGGCGGTTATCTCTATTTGGGAATTGGCCGGGCTGGCGTGGCAGAACTCTGGCGCACGAACGATGGAGTTACCTGGTCGCCGGTTTTCACCGACGGTCTGGCCGCAAATAACACCCATGTCTCTGCAATGGCCGAGTTCAATGGCGCTTTCTACATTGGCCTGCGCAATGTCACCACAGGCGGCGAAGTCTGGCGGACCACCGATGGCACAACCTTTACCCGTGTCTTTGATGGCGGACTGGGAGATCCCAACAACGGTCGTCCCTATGGGCTTCAGGTGTTCAACGGCTACTTGTATCTGGTCTTCAGCAATCTGGTCACAGGGGCCGAAGTCTGGCGTACATCGGATGGAATGACCTGGGAGCAGGTTGGCAATGCCGGCTGGGGCGACAGCAACAATGGCTACGCCGACTACTTTGACAAAGGCGCGGCCGTTTTCAACAACCGCCTCTACATCGGCACGACCAACGATGCCAACGGCGGGGAGGTGTGGCTGTTCCTGCACAATCGAGTCTACTTGCCGTTAATCCGGCGTTAACGATGGCGCCACCGGCACCCGCTACTTCGACGACGTATCCATCACGCCGGCGCGGTGACATATGCGAGACCGGGGCGGGCATTGTCCTGCCCCGGCGCCCAACCATCGCAAAGGGGCTGCGCCTGACCTCTGCTTCCAGCCGACAGCCGCTCTATCGGCGCAATGGAAAGCGACCTATAAGCGTAAACATACGCATAAAAGCAAGCAGGGAGGAGGTACGAACAATGAAACGCGTAGCCTTACTCTTCGTTGCCACCACAATAGCCCTGATTGTAGTCGGTGCTACCCATCCAGTTACCGCTCAAATCAACCAGCCACTTGAAACTTCCAAGCCATTAGAACTGAGTACTTCTTCTATCGAACCCGTTCCACATCCGAATCTTAAGTGATGTCAGGATACGTCGGGCTATTGCCTATTGCACCAACAAGGATGCTCTGATTGCATCGGTGTATCCCGCGCTCACACCTGAGCAACGGCAAGAGTTGGTCATGGATACCTTTGTGCCAAAGACCAACTGGGCATACACCGCTCCTAATACAACTTATCCTTACAACCCGACGGTTGGTCAACAACTATTAGATGAAGCAGGTTGGACGCTTCAGAGTGGTGCTGAGTACCGATCCAAGGATGGAAAAGAGTTGGTGTTGATATTGACTACGACTACCGCTCCTTTCAGAGTGACGTATCTCACCGTGTTTGAGGAGCAAATGAAAGCCTGTGGCATTCGGATTATCCGTAATCATCAACCTGCGTCCTGGTGGTTTGGTGATTCTACAGGCTTACAGGTACGTGATTTTGAACTTGGCAACTTTGCCTGGATCATCGAAGATGACGAACCTGGCGGTTACACCCTATACGCATGCAACCAGATCCCTTCACCAACAAACAACTGGTCTGGTCAAAACTTTATGGGATGGTGTAATCAGGAAGCTTCAGACGCTATTATACAAGCCAGCGATCCCCGGCTTCCCCGCGAACAACGTAAAACTTTCTACGCCACCGTGATCAACCAATTTGCAGAAGACATCCCATCGCTGCCATTGTTCTTGAGGTCGAATGCTACCGTCTGGGAACACATCGATTTCAATCTCCAAACGTTCAGGCAAGACCGAGATCTTGCAGCAAGTAATGCAGATTCCGTCGTCTTTACTGACTATAGTGGAAACCAGCACACGATTACATTACCATCTGGTGCAATAACACAGCCGATCACGCTAAGTTACCATCCACTGGTTGCTAATGCCAACCCCTTGCCAGCCAACACTCAAACAGCCCACGCCTTTCGGCTAAGTGTCTCGATCAACGGTGTACCAGGCGATACTTTCTCGTTTAACCAACCGATCACCATTACGCTCAGATACACTGACACCAATCTTGCCAACATCTTTGATGAGAACTCTCTCGACCTGTTCTACTGGGATCGAGCATCAAACTCCTGGAAGGATGCCGCCGAGACATGTCCGATCGCAGAGCGATATGAGCGGCTCGATGCTGACCAAAACCTGTTTGAAGTAAGGGTATGTCATCTGAGCGAGTTCAGTTTGATAGGAACGAAAAAGAGTCAGGTGTTTTTGCCGATGGTCATGCGTTGACGTCTGGAACATCAGTATCAAAGATCACCAGCGTAAAATTGTCTGGAAACTCCGCTCCTTCGAGCGACAGGTGCGGCCCAAATCGTAGCAGTTCGTAACTGCCTAGCCGCCTGCAAGTAGGGAGACTGGCTGGCGAGCGAAGAGGTCGCGCAGCGTGGCGAAGACGTTGCGCCCCTGTTTGTGACAAGGAGAGATCACCGCCTGCAGGCGGGCATACACCGCTGCCCCCTGGTCAGTGCGAAAACAGCCGCTTACTTTCTGTTTGACTTTGGCCGGGCGCAAGTCTCGCTCAGCCTGGTTGTTGGTGAAGGGCACACCCTCCACCAGTGCAAAGGCAAGCACCGCTTCCTCACGCTCCTTCAGCCGCCGCAGCACATTACGCCCCGCTGTGCTTTTGGGGCGTCCCGGGCCTGCTTTCTGTTCAGGCGGCGGCTCGGCCAACTCCGCCGCACTCACGATCTGCCGATAGCGATTCCGGGCCGCCGCAGCCGCCTCCCCTTGCAAGGGCCGCGCCTGTTCATACAGATGCCACAGGAAGTCACGCATCACCTCTGCCCATGCTGACCCTTGCTCTACCAATCCTTGCAGTTCGCGCAGGATGTGCGCCAGGCACGCCCCATGGTTGGCCTGTTCAAACTGGTAGGAGGCCGGCAAGCAATCATGAATCGCTCGTCCGCCGAAATCCTTGCGCACCGACGCATCGCTGCGCACGGCCTCGCCCCCGCGCTTGGGGTGCACAAACAGATGGGTATACCGGCTGTCGCTCGCGGTGTGCAGCCAGCGCAGCCTCCCCGCTCCCCGCAGCCCCGTCTCATCAACATGCGCCACCTCCGCTCGCTTCAACTGCTCCACCGTGGCTGCTTCCACCGCCGCCGCCAGTTCATACCCCTGTTCCAGAGCCGTCGCTACCGTCTCACGGTTCAGCGCGTATCCAAACACGTCCTCGAACAAGCGGCACATCTGCTCCAGCGGCATGTTGTGATCCACCGACAACTGGGTGACCAGTGCTCGTACTCCAGGCCCATCCCGCACGCTGGCTGTCACATTCGCCGGGTAGACGCCGCGCTGGGCCTGCTGGCAGCATGTGATTTCCCCCAACCGATGTTCGGTCACGACCAAGCGCGGCCCTGGTCTATCAAACACCTGTCGCTTGCCCGCCCCCTTATGCGATTCATGCGCCGAGATGATCCGCCCACACCCAGCGCAACGCGCTGGCAAATGAACCTGCACCTGGTCGGGTTGCTCCGCCGCCTGTAAGGTTCGACCCGTGTGCCCAGGCTGTCCGCCGCGTGGCTTCTTGTCTTTGGGCAGCGCCGGCTGTATTCGCTTCTTCCGATACCCGTCGCTGCTGGGTGGCTTGTGGCTGTTCTGGCTGTTCGGTCCCAACCGACGCTTCAACTCGATGTTCTCGGCCTGGAGACGGTCATTCTCGGCCTGCAGGCGGGCGTTCTCCGCTCGCAGATCGGCTGCTTCCGCCTGCAGACGGACAATCTGGGCCTCAAGAGAACTCAGTCGCTTGAGCAGGATTTCTACTTCCGGCAGTTGCTCAGCCACGGCGATAATTTACCACACTTCCCGTAGAATGGTAGGCAGTTACCACTTCCCGTAGAATGGTAGGCAGTTACCTTCAAAGACCATAACGCCCTCGGCTATGCGAGACGAAGCCCGCCTGCGCGGAACGCGAACTCCAACAGCGACCCTATCGACCTTCGGCTATCGGCTATCGGCTCTCGGCTATCGATTATCGGCTATCCAGGGCAAAGCTCGCCTGTGCGCGCGGGAGCGGAGGAATTGCGCAACAGCATTATACGCCGACTCAATCATTCTCCACGTTGCTTCAGGATCGCACCAGCACTACCACACTCTCAACATGCGGCGTTTGCGGGAAGAGATCGACCGGCGTGGCGCGCTCGACCGTGTAGCTGCCGATCAGGGTATGCAGGTCGCGCGCAAGGGTTGCCGGATGGCACGAGACGTAGACGATCCGGCGTGGCGCGCGTTCGAGCAGCGCCTGTCGCACCTGTGGGTGACATCCGCGCCGCGGCGGGTCAAGGACGATCGCGTCGAAATCGCCTTCGAGACTGCTCAACACTGCTTCGGCACGACCGACAACAAAGCGCACATTTGAGACATGGTTAACCGCCGCACTCCGCTCAGCATCGGCAACTGCGCCGGGATACTCCTCAACGCCGACAACCTGGATAGCAGCGCGTGCCAGGGGCAGGGTAAACGTCCCCGCGCCGCAGTAGAGATCGAGCAGACGCCCGCCAGCTTCGTCGCCAAGACCGGCGCGGATCAGGTTCAGTAACGTCGTGGCAGCGGCGACATTCACCTGAAAGAACGTCGTCGGGCGCAACAGAAACGTCAGATCGTCCAACTCCTCGACGAGCGTATCAACGCCGACAGGGGGAACGGTATGCGGCGGCGGAACGGTAAAAACGACGCCCGCGAGCGGTGGACAGAGCGACCGCCAGCGTTCCGCCAGCCGTCGCCGCTCACCGCGTCCGCGCATGGCAGCGATGCAATACCCGTGCGCTTCGCTGACGCGCAACGTTACATCGAGCGGCTGATCATCGTCTGGTTCACCGGCGAGCGCATCGCGTAACGCTGCAAGCGCCTGGTTCAGGGTTGGATGCAGCAGCGGATCACGATCGAGTTCGGTGATCAACCGCGTATCCGCAGCGTAGTAGCCGACTCGTCGCCTTTCGCAGTGCAGCCGGGCGCTGCTGCGGTATGCCCACGGTTTCGACGCTGGCGCGGTCGCTTCGACCAGTTCCGGCGCAACACCGGCAAACTTGGCGAGTTGATCGGCAAGGATCTGGCGGCGAAAACGTTGCTGGGCAGCAAGAGAGATATGCTGCCATGGCATATGGCTCGCGCCGGGGAGACGCGGTTCTACCCGATCAGGTGAAGCGATGAGCACAGCTACCACATCCCCGCGCGCATACGACTCGTGCCGTTCGCGCAGGCGCACGACGACGCGCTCGCCGGGAATGCCACCGGCAGCGAACACCACCCGTTCCTGCCAGCGCCCGACGGCATCGCCGCCCTGGGCAATGCCGTCAAGGGTGAGTTCCAGCGTATCGGGCCAGGTTGCAGATGGGGCATGTTCAACAGGATCAACCAAAGTCGCGCTCGCCAATATCGCTGCGGTAGATGCGCCCCTCGAATTGCACCCGGTCGGCGTTGATCAGGGCGCGCCCGCGAGCGCCGGGCAACGAAATCCCCTGCGCCACCACTGTCGCCACCAGTCCGCCCGTTGTGCGCAACCCGCTCCAGCCCTGCGGCGAACCGCCCATGCCGAGCAACCCGCCGATCATCGAACTCAGAGCATCTGCGCTGCCGCCGCGACTGCGCAGCGCACGCGGCATGTAGGGCGCTGTCGCTGCCGGATTAGTTGTAGCACTGTGGAAGATCATCACACCGGGTTCAATATCCTCCAGCCCACGGATCTGTCCGCCGGTCGGGAAGAAATTGGGGTACCCGCGCGCCATCAGACCAAGACCGACGCTCGGAGTCGTCGTCCAGGCTGGTGGCGGCAGTTCGTGCAGGCGCCGGGTGATCGAGGCTTCGATCCAGGGCAACAGGTCGTCCTCCAGGCGCGGCAGCACCACCTGCGCCTCTCCTTCGCGGAAACTGAAACGGAGCGCCGTTGCGCGCGGACCTTCGGCAGTTATGACGCAATCCACGCCGATCAACCCCCAGCACGGCAATCCTTCCTTTTCCAGCCCGGCGACGAACGGCAGTATAAACTTCTCGTGCAGGTAGCGCGTCAGACGCTGCGCAAATATCGAGTTGCTCGTATGCGCGCCAACACCGCACGCCTGTGCGCCGCGATCCCCTTCCTCCACCCGATCATACAGGCGCGTTGCAAGCAGGGGTATCGCAGTGCGTCCATCGGTCAGCGCCGAGAGCGCCACGCGGGGACCCTGGAGCACGGCTTCAATGACAACCCCTTCGCCGCCATCGAGCGAACGGGCGGCAAACAGGCGGCGCAACCCTTCGAGCGCAGCATACCGGTCATCGAAGATTTCCTCACCGCCGGAAGGATGATCGGTCTTAATCATCACCGGCAACGGCAACGTCGCCAGGTATCGTTCGGCAGTCGCCAGATCGGTGAATGCACGTCCGGTCGCGGTTGGAACACCATGCCGCAGCATAAACTCCTTTGCCAGACAGCGACTGCGTTCCAGGGATGCGGCGCGCCGTGACGCTCCCCACACGCCGATATTCAACATCAACACTTCATCAACCAGCCCGGTGTGCAACGGTGCACTGGATGCAGGAATGACCAGATCGATCTGTTCCTCAAACGTCCAGCGGCTCAACCCGGCGGCATCGGCAACGTCGAGATCGACCGACGGCGCGAATGGCGCCGTTCCGCCATTTCCCGGCGCGCAGATCACCTCCGGTACGCGCGGGCTGTTGATCAGTTTCCACGCCAGCGCGTGCGTGCGCCCATCATTACCGATCAGAAGTATCTTCATACGACGCCTTCATTCGCCCAGGCGCAACAGCGCCACCGTTGCGCCTGCGCGCGTCCCTCGTCGGCAGTTCCAGCCCTTCCTGCAACGTTGCTGCAGTGCGCAGACCAAGGTGAATGCCCAGACCGATCAGCGTCTGCGCAACTTCCGGTCGAATGCCGACCAGTATCGTTTCCGCCCCCATCAACCGGGCAGCGCTGGCGGTGCGCACCAGCGCCTGCGCTACCTGGGTATCGACAATCGGCACGCCGGTGATGTCCAGAATGACGGTATGGATATGACGCTGCTCGACGACCCTGAGAACGCTCTCGGTCAACTTCGCCGCTCGTGTGCTATCGATCGTGCCGGAGAGGGGCACAACGACGGTTCCTTCACGCACAGGAATGACCGGCAGCGAAAGTTCGAGGATGATCTGACTGAGTTCCTGCTGAGCTGCCAGGCTGCGCTGCAACTCTGCGGTCAGCGCCTGTTGCGCCGCGAGCGTCCGACTCAACTCAGTCGTGCGCTCTGCAACGCGCGTTTCCAGTTGCGCATTCGCCTGCGCCAGTTCAGCCTGCATCCGCTCCGCCAGCGCGCGCGCCTGATGCGCCTCGTTAATCGCGCGCCGCGCAAGGCGCGCCCCGACATACGATACAAAGCCGACAACCACGAGCAGTACACTACTGTTCATGGTATGCAAACGAACCGGGGCCATATCCCAGAAGCCAGGATGCGCGAGAGCAAGCGTCGCAAGAAAACTGGCAACGACTCCAAACGTGACCAGCCAGAGTTGCCCTGGGGTAAGAGTCAGACTCGCAATCACGATCAGGGCGGTCAGGAAATACCCCACGTTTGATGCCTGTTCAGGTGGTGTCCTGGTGACTGCGATCATGGCGCCGGCGAGAAAGGCGAGAATAACGATCCACGCCGCAACGCTGGCGCGCCCCTGCCGGGCGAGGACAAATGCCCCAATGAAGCAGATGCTGCTGGCAATCGGAATGAACGCACTCTGCGCGCCTGATGACAGCAGACCGAGCGCAAGAAACAGGACATTCGCCACCAGCATCGCAGCGATCAGTTGCATGACCGCCAGCGCGCGACGCTGCACGTCAACATCGGTGGCGCGGGTCGTCATAATGGCATTGAATCGGTCGCGCATGCCTTTCCTCCACGTATCTCCAGTCTCTACCCCTGCGATCCTCCCTGCAACTTCTCACAACCGATGGCGCATGGTACAGACGCTGCACACGGGGCAGTCACGCACCGGCGACAGGCGTGGGCATCTTCATCATACCATGCCTCTTCCAGCGTATTGATACCTGATAATGATCGGGATGCAGACAATTCCGCAATCTTTGTCATAACGGCCAGCCCCATCCGCGTTGCAATCTATGAAAAGAGCGTCAGATGAGGAGCAGGGTGCAATGACGCATCCTGCCCCTCATCCCTGGATGTTCGACTGAACAGCCTGTCCGCCTTGCGCGATAAGCGCATCAGATCGGGATAAAACTGGTCTCCGGCGTCAGACTGCGCACGAATGCAGCGATCAGACGTGCGGCATACTCGACATCGCTCAGAGCGATCATTTCATTCGGAGAGTGCATATAACGGTTGGGGATCGAGATCACAGCAGTGGCGACCCCGCCGCGCGACAGGTGAATGGCATCGGCATCGGTTCCGGTGTAGCGCGGATTCACCTGGATGCTGTATGGAATGCCCTCGCGTTCTGCAATCGCCGTCAGCATATCGTACACCACCGGACTATTGGCAGAACCGCGCGACAGCACCGGTCCGCCGCCAAGCCGCACATTGCCATACTGCCGGCGGTCGGCGTTCGGATGGTCAGTTGCAAAGGTCACATCAACCGCAATAGCGACCTGCGGCTCGAAACTGAAGGCTGCGGTATGCGCGCCGGCAAACGTGATTTCCTCCTGCGACGTTGCCACTGCCGCCACCGTTGCGCGCGGACGATCGCGCTCCAGCAAGCGGAGCGCCTCCAGTACCGTGAATGCGCCAATCCGGTCGTCGATGCTGCGTGAAACGATCCTCCCGCCCGGCAGATCGTAGATCGGCGCATCGATCACGCCGGTGGCGCCGACACGCACCAGTTCTCTGGCTTCCGCCCGACTCGTCACGCCGATGTCGATCCAGAGGTCCTCGATCTTGCTGGCTTTCTCGCGCTCGTCGGGTTTCATCTGATGGATCGGTTTCTTCCCGATAACGCCAATAACATCACCGGTGCGCCCCGCCAGACGCACCCGCTGCCCGACCAGCACCTGCGGATCCCATCCGCCGATGGGCGAGAACCACAGAAAGCCGTCGTCATCAATGGAACTCACCATGACGCCGATCTCGTCGATATGACCGGCAAGCAGCACACGCGGTGATCCGCCTTCCAGCACGGCATACGAATTGCCCCGCACATCGGCGTAGACCCGATCGGCAAAGGTTTCGGCTTCGCGCCGCCAGATGCGCCCGACAGCCACTTCATCGCCGGAGGGACCGGGCGTGGCAAGCAGATGTTTCAAAAATGCAAGCGAATGGTCGTTCATTTATCGTTCCTCTCTCTGTTCTTTCTCCCAATTGTACCCCATCGAGGCCGGGAATGCGACCTGCACATCAGAACGACAGAATTCCTCTGGCTCGCAATTGTACTGCGCTTCGACAGCGTAGAGCGCTCCCCTGCCCGGCGCATCGTCCGCTGAAAGGCGTCCTGCTGTGGGTCGCCACGCGCCAGCGTTCGGACGCAACCCGGTGGAATCGTTACGTCTGCGCATTCAGCTGGCGTGTTTCCGGCACGCCAGGCTATTGGCGTCTGCCAGCGCTCTCGGGCGTGCTGTCCGGATCGTCGGGCATCGCCAGTGCATCGGCGGTATGGCGCGGATGGTCGCGGTCGTCGCTGCGGCGTTCCGGCATGCGATGCAGCGCCGCTTCCAGCGCCGCACGCGCCACCCACGTGCGCCCCTCCTCGACCTGCATCGGGAACGCCCCGGCGCGCACCCACGCCAGCATCGTCTCATCGGTCACGCGGTACAGCGCCGCTGCCTCGCGCACCGTCATCCATTCCTCCTGGCGCAGCGTCGCGCGCACCAGCGCACTCAATGAACTCCAGCGTCGGCGGGATCGCATCGCTTGCCTCCGTAAATTCAACCACGTCGCGTGTATCCGTGACGTCAGCGGTCGTCAGATATGCTCCTGCCGTCTCCTTGATCCCTTCTTCCCCCTGCGCAAGGGGAGAGTTCCTGGGAGCAGCGAGCGGTGTGCCGCGCTCCTGTGCGCGTTTGCCCCTCATCTCCCGACTTCTCAAGGGTAGAGTTCTTGGGAGCGATGAGTGATGTTCTGCATTCCCGTGTGCGTTTGCCCCCTCATCCCCCTTGCCCCCTGCTCCCCTTGTGGGAGCAGGGGAAGTTTGGGCGTCCTGATGCCTGAAAGGAAAGATGGCACGCCGGGGCTTGCCAACAAACCTGACCCTGCAAGGGCGCGCGCACCTGAGGTTTGCGCCGGGAGTGCGGGCGTCCTGCCCGCGTGCGCGCCGGAGGTGCGGAACTCTGCATCGAGTTCCTGGCGGGCAGCGCGTCCCGCCCGCGTGCGCACCGGAGGCGCGCGCACCTGAGGTTTGCGCCGGGTGCGCGGGCGTCCCGCCCGCGTGCGCACCGGAGGCGCGCGCACCTGAGGTTTGCGCCGGGTGCGCGGGCGTCCCGCCCGCGTGCGCACCGGAGGCGCGCGCACCGCACAAGGGGAGCGTTCCTGGCAGAGATGCGCGGGCATTCCCGTGCGCATTTGCTCCCTCATCCCCCTTGCCCCTTGATCCCACACGGGGAATGCTCCACGCGGGGAGGGCGCAGTGAGGAGACGCTGGAAAACGCACACGCCGCGCCGGGTTCCAGCCCCGGCGACGCCGCGCTGGACGCTCACCCCCGGCGCGTCCAGCGCGGACACCGCGACGGTCGGCGCGCCGCCGGACGGGGACGACACGGGAGCGGCAATCCCAGCGCGCCGTGGAGCGGCGTTGTCCACCGCCGCCCGGATGGGGACGCCTGCGCCGGGCACGCGGCGGGCGGGTATGACCGGCGGAGCGGCGCACCGGTTGCCGCACGGGTTCGCCCAGGGAAGAACGGTATACGCATATGCGCCTCGTCAAGAATCACCTGCGGACGATTCGAACGCGCCCGCGCACGGCGGTGCGCTGCGGTCGAATCATCCGCAGATCACGGTCGTCGAGTCTGCCAGCTCAGGTTGCCAGACGACTGTGCTCATCAGGGCGTGCGGTCGCCATCGACGAGCAGGTGCTGAAGAATGCGGAGCGATTGGCGGAGATGGCGGGTCGGGAAGCGCTCATAGCTGCACGTCAGATGCCGCTGGAGGCTTTCCAGGCGCTGGCGGGAGACGGGAATGACATCACTGGACGCCGATGCCCCGGCGGGAACCGGCGGATCGCGGCGGTCAGGCGGGACGGAAGCGGCAGAAACGCGGACGTGCGGTTCCATACGACAGGGGCTCCTTTCTGGTGCGACGGGCGCGCCGCGCGGCGCGCCTGCGGGTCCGGTCCTGGATGCGGCGGCGAGCGCCGCGTGCTACGGACGGTAGGATAGCATTAACCCGGACTTAACGAAAGGGGTCATTGTGTCTAACCGTCGCCGGACAAACAGGCGATCCGGGAGTAGGACTAAAGTCATGGGGACGGGCGAGTCTGTGGCGTGCAGGTGAGGAGCGACATGCGCGGGGCGCGTCCGGTGGCGTGCAATGGCGAACAGCGCCCGGCGACTTCCGGGCGCGCTACGCGCCCTGCCGTGAACCGTCGATGGTCGCATATCCGCCTGTTTCGGTGGAGGCGACGGATATGACCGCTCGATGATTTGTGAAAGCGAAAAGTATGCTATCGTAAGAGCATGCCAGCCGGGGCGCACCCGGCGACGGAGAGACCTGTGAGCCTACAAAAGGCAGTGAACTGGACGACATCAACCATATGCAGCCGGGAGGGTTTGTCGGTGTGCTGAGGCAGCGAATTTACCATCGACGGGCTGGCGCGGCAGATCCGGGGATATATCCGCACACATAACCTGCGCGACCCCTCCGACGTCACACTCAAGCGTGACATTGCGTGTATGCTGGACTGCTACCGTCAGCCGGGAAAAAGGGAAGGATGTATTGATAGGACGAAGTAACCGGCGGGTGTGCAAACATTGGAAGATGCAAGCTGACGAAGCGTAACCCTGCCTGGTATCAGACGGTAATATAATAAAACTTAAACCTGACTTGCATGTCCGTGAATAGTCTACCTCATTCCAATCAACTTCCCATATTTGCCCTGGCAGCGAGTTTCGACGAGGTAACAAACTCGTACAAATTCTATTGGTTTCTTGCCATCCTGGATCATATTAAGGAATCTCAAACACGCACCATACCTGTCACTACACTACTGGCGCATATGGTAGCCAGGGTATGGTTCCCAACAAACTATTTTCGTCTCTCTTTTGGTAAACAGGATCAACTGAGCAATGTCGCAACACTTCTCCGTGAAAGTTCTGGGCTACCAATAGATAGTTCCTATAGCCAGGTATTTGACGAAGCTTTGAAGCACATGCAGGATAAAGATGACGCCGGAAAATCCATTTATAAAATCGCTCGATTTGTTCCTTACCGGTTTCTTCGTCCTTTTTTCTCGGGAGATCTGCGAGGCATAAAAGACACCGAGATAAACCGTCGTATCTCAGACCTTTCTCAAAGCACCTTCGACCGTTCTCCGTGCTTATACCGTTTTATAGAAATTGAAACAAAGCAAGCAATCGAGATACATCCTGAATGGTTCGAATACCTCAAGCAACACCTTACGATTTTAAGAGGATTTTGTTTATGGAAATTAATCGAATATCTACAAAAACACAATCCTAATGTACCGAATATTCCCGGAAAATTGTTTGAACCCCAAGAAAGGGATATGAAGCGGGCAAGAGAGTTCTGGAACATCGTATTCAAGAAAGAAACAACGCTGCAGTGCATATATTCAGGAGAAACCCTGGACGAAAAGCGATACTCACTCGACCACTTTATTCCGTGGAGCTTTACTGCGAATGATTGTATCTGGAATATTATTCCGACAACTAAAGAAGTTAACTCATCCAAAAGTGACAGTATTCCCAAAATTGACAAATACTTTGACTCTTTTGCAAAAACCCAACTCGATGCAGTGAGAATAGTCTCCGAAAAGAAACCGAAACTACTTGAAGATCACATTTTACTTTTCAAGGTCGATTCTGCTTCCGAACTACAAAATATGGATCTCCAAGATTTTAGTCAACACCTTCGGGACACAATTATTCCACAGGTTCAGATAGCACGAAACATGGGTTTCCTGACCGACTGGGAATACCGTCGATGAAATGGAAAACCCCTTGTATGAACAGGTCATTCTATGGAACTTATTTTCCATTCCCCGAAGAATCCTCACAGCCATATGACTGCAAAAGAACGCAACCGAGAGTCATTTCCGATAAGGTACTTATTTCAAAAGGGTTTGATAAACGGTCGTGTTTTAGATTTTGGGTGTGGTCTGGGATCAGATGTAAGGTTCCTTCGACAAAAAGGATACAACGTTACTGGCTACGATCCTCATTATGCTCCAGACCAACCGAAGGGCAAGTTTGATACCATTGTTTGTATCTATGTATTGAACGTTCTTCTACCGAAAGAGCAAGAGTACGTCCTGATGTCCATTTCTGAACTGCTTCTTCCAGAGGGAAGCGCATACTTTGCCGTTCGACGTGATATTCGACGTGATGGTTTTCGTCTTCACCTGAAACATCGTGTAGAGGTGTATCAGTGCTCAGTTACGCTCCCCTATCAAAGTATTCTTCGCACCGATCATTGTGAAATATACCACTATCGCCACTATAATCAACTATCTTCGCCTTCTACACCTTCGACATGCCCATTCTGCACACCTGCAAATGATTATGAATTACTGACCGAGTCTGCCAATGCATATGCTGTGTTAGTCAGACGCCCGATTTCCCCTGGTCACACGCTTGTCATCCCCAAGAAACACTTCACCCGTTATCTTCAAATTCCGCATTATACCGTAGAATCTTACTGGTCAGTAGTAGAACGGGTAAAGCAAATACTAAACGAACGTTTTTACCCCAAACATTTCAACATAAAAGTTGATACCGATACAGTCGCAGGTCATGTATATATTCATATTATCCCACAGTACGCCTAGATTTAGGGTTACATCGGCACTTACACCAATGAACGGTGGAACGACTATTTTTTGACCAGAACCAGCATAATTCCCGCCATTCGTTCGCATGGTCCCGGTCTGTCCGTCTCTGCCGGGAGTGCGCCACGCTGCCTGGACGCTCGCACAGATGTGTCCATCCGCGTCTGCCACCGGTCATCCGCACCGGAATTGGCAGAAAGCTCATCACCAAACCAAAAGAAGCGGTTGACTGGATGGATTCGGTTGACGGCGCCTCCAGGGCTTCTTTATCCGCGCCGATGAGATCAGACAGTACCTGGCGCGGTTCAGACCATAATCCGTAGCACACCGGGCTATCCAGAAGCGCCCTCTGGCACTCTCCCCTCCCGATAGAGCGGCTTCAACCGCTCCTGATACTGAAGCAGGCGCACATCGAACGCGCGTGATGGTTCGAGGAGCATCGGCTGACGCTCCAGAAACTGGCGCATCAACAGCGCTTCACGTTCATCATCTCCTGCCCGGTGAGCAACGGCGCACCGCGCCAGAAGCCGGATATCGTCCAGCAAGGGCGGGTCTTCATCGCTCAGGGTCACTGCGTCGAGGATGTGTTCGGCTTCCTGCGGATCATCGGTGCGCTGCGATTGCAGCACTGCCAGGCAGATTGCCGGGTACCCGACGGGCCATCCGAGCGCCATGCCTTCCTGCACGGTGTGTTCGAGCGCTGCGATGAGCGGCGTAACATCGTTGCGCTCCAGACATTCGAGCACCAACACCTGTCCGTCAAAGACATACTCCTTGAGATGCTGGCGGGCGCGTTCGGTAAGCGCGCGCAACATTGCAAGATCGCCGGTCAACTCCAGGAATGCTCCCAGATATGACCACGTTTCGCCAAAGAAGGGCAACCCCCGTATGAACAGGAAATGATCGTCGGCGATCTGGAGCGCTTCATAGGTGTCAAGAATGGGCAACACATACTGGAGCGCTTTCTGCGGGTGATCCCACAGGTAGGCGAAACGCGCCTGCATCAGCGCGTAAGCGGACGGCACACGCGGGAATGGACAGGCGTCGAATGCCGCCAGCATATCTGCGACCCGCCCGACCCGCTCGTACTCCTGACCCAGCGCAAAAGCGATCCGTGCAGATCGCGGCGCAGCGGTGCGTCCCTTCTCGAAGCGTTGCAGCGCCTGCGCGTAGTCGCCGCGACGAAAAGCGGCGATGCCCCGCGCGTAGTGCCAGGTTTCACGTTCGCTGCTGCGTAACTTCCAGAACGTCACCTGGTCGAGTTCGTGTTCAAGATCGGTCATGCGATCTTCTGCCGCAAGCGTACTGATCAGGTCATCGATCCGGTTCCGCATCCGCGCCCGACGGCGGCGATGTGTCATAAGAATCCTCTTTCCCTCGCGCATTCGGATCACGGAAGTTATGATACTCCATGACACATGCCTGGGTGTTGAAAACGGGGAGGATTGCACGTGAGAAGGGGGGCCGGGACGGCGGACGGCTCCAACCGCAAAGACCCGACGACCCGATGGATGGCAAAGAACAAAGCGCCGTTGGTTAAAAACCAACGGCGCGAGTGTTCGTGTGAACTGCCGTTTCTACCCGACCGCTTACGCGCGTGCGCGGCGGAGCGCTTCGGTCAGCGCGCGGCGGGTATAGACCTTCACCATCGCCTGGCGGTACTCCGCCGATGCATGGATGTCCCCCAGGTAATCGATCCCGTCGCCAGCAGCATTCGCCGCTGCCGCCACCGCTGCGTCATCGCCAGAGGTGCCGACCAGCGCCGCTTCTGCGGCTGGCTGGCGTACCGCAACTGCACCGGCGCCGGTGACGCCGATGCGACACGCAGCAACGGTTCCGCCGTCGAGTTTGACATACGCTGCCACACCGACGATAGCGTAGCGCGACGCTGGCTGGCGCAGTTTGGCGTATGCTGCGCCTTCGCCCCTGCCCAGAATGGGGAATGTCACCGACGTCATCACTTCGTCTGGCGAGATCGCCGTGGTCATCATCGCCACGAACATATCGTCGGCGGCAATGCTGCGCGCGCCGTTCGGTCCCATCACGTTAATCGTCGCGCCGAGCGCCAGCACAACCGCCGGGAGATCAGCTGCCGGATCGGCATGCGCCAGCGACCCGCCAAGAGTTCCACGATTGCGCACCTGAATATCGCCGATCTGTCCAACGCACTCGGCAAGCGCCAGGCAACCGGAACGCACCGCCTCACTCGTCGCAATCTCGTGATAGGTTGCGCCAGCGCCGATTACCAGACGATCTCCGTTGGAGGTGATGCCCTTCAACTCCGACACATGACTGATATCGATCAGCACTGCGGGTTGTGCCAGGCGCAGTTTCAGCGCGGGGAGCAGCGAGTGACCGCCTGCCAGCAACTTGGCGTCGTCTCCGTGCTGCTGGAGCAACCCGATTGCCTCGTTGACCGTCCTGGGTGCAAAATACTGAAAGGGTGCCGGTATCATCGAGATACTCCTCTATGCCTGAATGCGCGACCGACGTCGCTGCCGGTCGCGCATCACTGCTGATCCTCTCAGGAAGCCGATTGAGCCGCGTGGATCGCCTTCCACACATTTTCGGGCGTTGCCGGCATCTGCATGTGCTTCACGCCAAACGGCGAGAGCGCGTCGATGACTGCATTCATCACCGCCTGGGCGCTGGCAATCGTGCCTGCCTCACCTGCGCCTTTCACCCCCATCGGGTTGACCGGACTGGGCGTGACGGTGCGCGCCGTCTCGTAAGGCGGCAGCATGTGCGCCGCAGGAACAGCGTAGTCCATCAAGGTGCCGGTGACCAGTTGCCCGTTCTCGTCATACACTGCCCGCTCGTAGAGCGCCTGAGCAATGCCCTGCGCAATGCCGCCGTGGATCTGACCATCGACGATCAGGGGGTTGATGACATTGCCACAGTCATCGACAGCCACGTAACGTTTCAGATCGACGATGCCGGTATCTGGATCAACCTCGACAATCGCGATGTGCGTGCCAAAGGGGAAGGTGCAGTTCGGCGGATCGTAGTAGCTCGTTTCGTCGAGGAATGGCTCCATGCCCTCTGGCAGGTCATACGCCACCGACGCCTGGAGCGCAATCTCGCCCAGCGTCTTTGCGCGGTCGGGCGACCCTTTGACGTAGACGCGACCGTTCTCGTAGACCATATCGTCAGGGTTGGCTTCGAGCATGTGCGCAGCGATCTTCTTCGCCTTTTCCTTGATCTTCGCCACGCTGCGGTAAACCGCCGTGCCGCCGACTGCCAGCGAGCGCGAGCCGTAGGTGCCGTAGCCGAATGGCGTGCCCAGCGTGTCGGAGTGCTCGATCACGATGTCATCATACGGTACGCCCAGTTCGTCCGCAACGATCTGCGCGAATGTGGTTTCAACACCCTGACCGTGCGGCAGCGACCCGGTCGTGACGACCACCTTGCCGGTCAGGTGCACCCGCACATTGGCGCTTTCCCACAACCCGGCGCCCCATCCTTCACCGGGAAGCCCTATCCACTTACTCGGCGCGATACCGCAGATTTCGACATACGAACTGATGCCCAGACCGAGATAACGTCCCTGTTTGCGCGCTTCCTCCTGCTCTTTGCGGAAATCGGCATACCCGACGATTTCGAGCGCCTTGTTGAGCGCCGCCTCGTAGTTGCCGCTGTCGTATGGCAGCAGACCGAGACCGTTGTCGTAGGGGAAGGCATCGGGCGGAATGAAGTTCTTGCGTCGCACTTCCGCCGGGTCCATCCCGATCTCGGCGGCGAAACGATCAACCATGCGCTCGATCAGGTACGACGCCTCTGGACGACCGGCGCCGCGATAGGCATCGACCATCGCCGTGTTGGTATAGACGCCGTACACTTTGACATACGCCGCAGGGATGCGGTAGACGCCGGTAATGATCCGTCCGTAGAGCGTTGTTGGAATGCCGGGCGCAACTGTGCTGAGGTACGCGCCCAGGTTGGCGTAGGTGGTGACGCGCAGACCGGTGATCGTACCGTCGCGATTGCCGGCGAGCTCGACATCGGTAATATGGTCGCGCCCGTGGGTCGAATACTTGTAGTTCTCGCTGCGGTCCTCGACGAACTTCACCGGGCGACCGATCTTGCGTGCTGCCCACATTGTGAAGGCAGCATCGTTGTAGCAAAAGATCTTCTGCCCGAAGCCACCACCAATGTCTGGCGAGATGACCCGCAGTTTCGTCTCCGATATCCCAAACACAAAGGCAGTCAACAGCAGGCGCAAGACGTGCGGCGCCTGAGAGGTTGTCCAGAGGGTGAACTCATCGGTCGCTGGCTCGTAGCGCGCGACGGTGCCGCGTGTTTCCATCGGGGTAGGAATGAGGCGCTGGTTAATGATCTGCTCGCGCACCACCACTTCGGCAGCAGCGACGGCTGCATCGGCTTTCGCCTTATCGCCCGCCTCCCACTCCATCACGATATTGTTCGGCGCATTTTCGTGGAGTTGCGGCGCACCCGGCTCGGTTGCTTTCTTTGCATCGACCACGACCGGCAGCGGTTCGTACTCCACCTCGATCAGGTCACAGGCGTCGCGTGCGATGTAGCGATCTTCGGCGATCACCAGCGCCACCGGATCACCCGCGAAATGCACCTCGCCAACCGCCAGAACGCGGGGAGTATTGACATTATTCTTCACCCGCCCCGCCTGCCAGGCGCACGGCAGCGGATTGAGATCGAGCATGTCTTCGCCGGTAAACACGGCAACGACGCCCGGATGGGCTTTCGCTTTGCTCGTATCAATCGACTTGATCTTTGCATGGGCGTAAGGGCTGCGCAGCACACACGCATGCGTCATGCCGGGGAGTTTGATGTCATCGAGGAATGTGCCCTGTCCTGTAATCAACCGCGGATCTTCGCGGCGCTTGATAGCCTGACCCACCAGTTTCGTCGGCATCGCTTCAGCCGTCATTGCTGTTTTTCCCTTCTAGTGCGGAGAAACCAGAAGTCGAACGACAGGTGCAATCATCCACTTTAACCGGAGCGATTTACGCAGGAACCTCTTCGCTGCGCATCTTTGCGGCGGCGTACTGTACGGCGCGCACGATGTTGTGATACCCGGTGCACCGGCAGAGGTTCCCCTCCAATCCGTGACGCACTTCCTCGTCGGTTGGTTCAGGATTCCGCTGCAACAGATCGTATGCTGCCATGATCATGCCCGGCGTGCAGTAGCCGCACTGCAAACCGTGGCACTCCCAGAACCCTTCCTGGAGCGGATGGAGTTGACCGTTCTGCGCCAGACCTTCGATGGTCAGCACATTGGCGCCATCCGCCTGTACTGCCAGCATCGTACACGACTTGACGCTGACGCCGTCGACCAGCACCACGCACGCGCCGCACTGACTGGTATCACACCCGATATGCGTACCGGTCAGGTTCAGATGCTCGCGCAGGTAATGAACGAGCAGCGTGCGCGGTTCAACCTCGCTGGTGTACGATTTGCCGTTGACCGTAACCGTAATTGTTGCCACTGTAGACACCTCCTCATTGAGCAGCGAATAGACGGAGCAGGGGAGATATGCTAGCGTTCCCGGCGGCTGCGCGACCGTCCGAGAATGTAGCCGAGCAGGAAAGCGACGACAATCCAGGGCGCCCACGGGCGCTCAGAGATGAAATCGTTGATGATGCCGAAAACGACCGATTCGGGACGCAACTGTTCTTCAGGCGGCACCACGACTGTGCGACGTTCGGGTGTGGGTGGCGGAGGAGCGGCAGGAGTTTCCGCAACTGCAGCCGCCGGCGCGGCGGGGGCTTCCGCAGCGCTCGGAGCAGCGGGCGCCTCCGCAGCCGCAGCCACCGGTGCAGCAACGCGGGTGGCGACCTGTTCGGCAAGCGCCTTGAGCGACTGGTTGATCAGTTGACGCGAAGCGCCTTCGATCAGGCGCTGCCCGACGCTTGCCAGCGTACCGCCGACCTGCGCCTCGCCGCCATACATGAGCAACGTCTTCCCATCCTGCGCCACGAGATCAACGGTGCCGACCCCGTCGACCACGCCGTTGGCGCTTTTCCCGCTGGCGATCAGTTTATAGTGGTTCGGCGGATCAATGTCTTCAATACGGATGCGACCGCTATACACGCCACGGATTGCCTGGATGCCGATCTTGATCGTCCCTTCGTACTCATTGTCGCCGACCTGTTCCAGACGCTCGCAACCTGGAACACACCGCGCCAGCACCTCGATATCGTTCAGCGCCTCCCACACGACGTCGCGTGGCGCGTCAATCGTGTAGCTACCGGAAATCTTCACTGAACCGATCCTTTCGTTGCAGCAAGAAACTTCGGTATCAGGCGATCTGGCGGATCAGCGTTGTTTGTTGTGCAACGCACACGTGTAGAGCGCCTGCGGAGAGGGACGTATAGATTTTGATCAAAGAAATTCTGCGCTCTTTTTTATGGTACCGACAGGTGAAGCATTTGTCAAGCGAAAGACATCCCGACAACGTTCCGCCGCCGGAGCGACGACGCGGCATTGCTGCCCAATCGTATCAACAATCAGTGTCGGAACGGCTTGTGCAAACGCTGGCACAAGCGCCTGATCGACGGAACGCGGCAGCGTGCGGGAGAGACGCTGCCGCCTCCGGAGATTGGCACGCCTTTTGCGGGCGTGGTAGGGGTGTCGCAGGCGATGCTAGTCGATGTGCAGATCCCCCAGCGACACAAACAGATGAGGAACGTGGAGCACATTCTGGTCGAGCGATGCCTGGGCAGCTCGCGGTTGCAGGCGCAATGCCTGAGCCTCAGATTTCAGCAACTCGACGAATCGGTCGACCAGATCGGCATCCCACTGCACACCGCGACATCGTCGCAGTTCGGCGATTGCCTCGTCCTGCGTCATTGCGCGACGGTAGGCGCGCTCCGAGGTCATCGTATCGTAGGCGTCGGCAATTGCCATGATCCGGGCTTCGAGCGGAATCTGATCGCCGGACAGTCCATCGGGGTAGCCGGCGCCATCAATGCGCTCATGATGATGCCGGATAACCGGCAGCACCGGGCGCAATGCTTTCACCCCACGCACGATCTCGACGCCAATAACCGCATGGGCGCGCATAATTTCCATCTCCTCCGACGACAGGGATGCAGGTTTCAGCAGGATGGCGTCGGGCACACCGATTTTGCCGATGTCGTGCAGCAACCCGCCGTAGCGCAGCGCTTCGATGCGGGCAGCGTCGAGACCAATGACTTCGCCAAGACGCACGGCATAACGCATCACCTGCATCGAATGCCCGGCAGTGTACGGATCACGCGCGTCGATCGAAGCGGCCAGCGCTGCGATCATCTCGATATTCTGCTGTTTCAACTGGCGATAGAGACGGCTGTTGTCGAGCGATGCGGCGATCTGCGACGCGCAGATCGTCAGCAAGGTGCGGTCATCCTGATCGAACCCCGGTTGATCAGGCGCCCGACTCAGATCGAGCACCCCGACGATCCGGTCGTTGCTGCGCAACACAAAACGCGCGGCATGCGTGGAAGGGACGGACACCGCAGCACCGGTAAGACGGAGGTGATCCTCGCAAAGACTCTCTTTCCCCGGTGTGCATTGAAGCGGAATACGTGCGCCGACAGCAACACGTGACGCAGTTCCTCGCAGCGCCAGAAGTTCCAGCTCGTTATCGTCAGGATGCACCAGTGAGAGCGAGAGCGTTGCCGGTGAAAAACGCCGCCACAGGAGACCAACAATCTCATTCACTGCCGTTTCAGTATCGAGGGTGCTGGTGAATGCCTGGCTGATCTCGTACAGCGCCACCACTTCCGAGAGACGCTGGCGTTCCTGGCGCACCCGCCGCCACTCGACGGCGCGCCGCACCGTTCGTTCCAGCTCATCGACACTGAATGGCTTGGTCAGATAATCAAATGCACCCAGCTTCAGCGCCTCACGCGCCGTTTCCACGGTTGCATATGCGGTGAACATGATGGTATCAATATCGGGATGCTGTTCGCGCATCTCCCGCAGCAATTCCATACCGCCCATCTCAGGCATCTGAAGATCGGTCAGCACCAGATCGAACCGGTTTGTCTGGAGCATGGTCAACGCTTCTCGCCCGTTGAACACGGTCTTGACACTGTACCCTTTCATGTGCAACAACCGTGCGCAGAAACTATTGACCATCGGATCGTCTTCGACGACCAGGATCGAAACTGGATCGGCATTCGTCGACAGGGACTGATTCATCACCGCCTCACTTGTTGGTGGATGCCATATCTTCCAGGTTGCCATTATAGCGCGCAGGCATTTCTTTGAGCGTACCAGTTTGTGGCGCCATCTGTAATCAGCGCGCATGGCCTGGCTCTGGCGGGATCAAGCGGCTGCGGGGCGCATGCAATGAACCTGTCGATTCGCCCGAGGGTATGCGCGTCGAAAAGAAACGACCGCGCCAGCAGACTGCCGCGCGGTCAAACCAGGTCGCCTGGAGGTGCGATTACGGAGCGGAGGGGCGAGGGCGATTCTGAAAGTAGGTATGCACCCGCCGCTCGAGTTCTTCGAAGTCGAAAGGTTTGGCAAGATAGTCGTTGGCGCCAAGGCGCATAGCCTGCTTTTGGGTATCGGGGGTGCCGAACGCCGTAATCAGAATAACATAGATATCACCAAAATCGCGCCGAATCGTCCGGATCAGATCCAGCCCGTCCATCCGCGGCATATTCATATCGGTAATCACCAGGTCGCAGCGATGACGCTGGAGCACTTCGACTGCCGCCACGCCGTCTTCGGCTTCCAGAACGACATACCCGCCGTTCGACAGCAGGAACTTGTACAGACGCCGGGTTGCCGCATCATCCTCAACGATCAGCACCGTATCAGCATTGTGGCCATTATGCGACCGTTCCGTCGTCACAGACATACACACCCCTCCATTGCTCTGCATATCCTGGAGCCGTTGGCGACCATCCTGACTGACCGTAGAGACATATGATCAAGATAGAGAATGATCCGTCTCTATCCCAAGTCTGGCTTCCCTGACTGGTCACTGCACCTCATGCATGAAAACGCCGGAGGACACGGTAATGATACTCCTATTCTACCATATCTTAATGCTTTTCCAGCAACACAACGCCAATCGTAATCAGTTTGTAACACACCCGACACGCTCAAGAAATGCCCGGCACCACGCAGCGGGCCAGCGCGCAAGCGGTTGGTGCGGATGGTGCGAGTCCGACCCGCCGGTTATGAGCAATCGGTGCTGCTGCGCCAGATGACGGTACATCGCTATCTGTTCCGGTCGATGAGTCGGGTAGTAGACTTCGATGCCATCCAATCCGACCTCCGCCATTACGGCGATGTCTTCAGCAGTCGCCGGGATGGCGTAGACACCCTTTGAGCGACCGGGATGCGCCAGCACCGCCACACTGCCGGTTTCGCGGGCAACGGCGACGATCTCCTCCACCCCTGGGGGACGATACATACCCGGCAGGCGGGTCAGAATATAGCGCATCCCGGCACTCTCATCGTCGTCCTCTGGCGCGCGATCGGGAAGATCGTTCGCCCGTCCGAGCGCCGCGCCAATGTCGGCTACACGTGGCGGACGTTCAATCGCGTCGATGCCGGGCAGTCGAAATCCTGCTGCGATCAGGTGTCGCTGCAACCCGTCCGCATCTGCCAGGTTGCGCTCATCGACGGAGCGACACAACGCCAGGAGCGAAGGATGTTCCGGATCGGCGCCATATACGAGGACATGCCAGAGTTTGAACGGCAGCCGATCATCACGCTGCCCTGCGGGAAAACCGGCATCGATCTCCACGCCGGAGATGACGTGGATGCCGGTGCGCCCACCCGCTTCCTGCACTGCCCGGACACTTGCAGTGGTGTTGTGATCGGTGACGGCGATCACCTGCAATCCGGCGCGCACCGCCGCTGCCATCAATGTGTCTGGCGTCCAGGTCGCGTGGTGAGGTGTTGCGTTGGTGTGAATGTGCAGATCGATCATGGCTGGTCGAGCAACCGATTGAGCAGGCGCGTGTCGAGTGCGCGCAGGGCGTCATTCCGCCCCATCTCGAACAATGCCAGATGATTGCGCTCTTCGTAATCGATAATCCATTCCAGCGGCATCAACTGCTGTGGCGCAATGACCAGCGGCTCGGCGATGATGCGGGGAATGTTTCCTTCCAGAGTCAGAGCCGGGTCGCCGGTTTGCTGTGCAGCCCGCTCAAGTTTTCGCGCCGCCTCTGCCAGCCGATTGTATGCGCGCAGCATCTTGATAGCCGCGCGATACGATGCCAGCAGCGCCCAATCCAGCGTCAACGATAATGCCTGCACCAGGTCTTCCGGCACGCTTTGCAACTGCTGACGCATCGCTTCCGGCGCGACATCCCATGGCGTCATCATAACGACGACAATCTCGACATCATCGCCCGCCGCAAGATCGATCACCGGTCCTAACGGAGTATTCGCCAGCACCGCCCCGTCCCAGTACTTGCGACCATCGATCTCGGTCCAGGGATAGACGGTCGGAATGCTCGACGACGCCATGAGATGGTCAAGAGTGATCCGGTCAGCCGGGTGGTCACGGAGCGGTCGATTGCAAAACACCCGCAGGTCGCCGGTCTGGAGATCGGTCGCAGTCAGCAGCAGTGCAGGCGCATCCGGCGCGTTGATCCGGTCAAAGTCCATCCAGCGACTCAGCGTGTGACGCCAGGGAGCAGTATCGAGCAGACTGCGAAATGGGCGCGTGCGGAATACCTGACCGATGCGCTCGAGCAATCCCTGGGCACTCATGCTGCGCTCTTCAGGCGGCAAAACGACACTCGCGCCGCCGTGCGCTTCTGAGGTCAAGACGCTGCGCATCAGAAAACGGACGAGCGGTCGACTGACCGCTGGCAGATCGCCTGATAGTCGATGCACATCCTCGGTGTGCATATCGAGCCAGCGCGCTTTCAGTTGTGCGACGGTCAAACCAGACGCCAGCGCCGCAGCATTGATCGCGCCGATCGAGGTCCCGGCAATGATATCCGGTCCGACGCCATCCTGCATCCAGCCACGTTCGACGAGCGCCTCGATCACGCCGACGTGGTAGGCGCCACGACCGCCGCCGCCGGAAAGGACGAGCGCTTTTTTCATAACCGGTCCTCCTTTACGGATACGTTAACGTGGCCACCCGGATGGCGCGCATTGCGGTGGATGCCGGATCGAAGTTGCCGCTGACAGGCAACCGTTCGCCGCTATCGGCATCGTACAATCCCAGAATAACCTCGTACTCGCCTGTCGGAAGATCGGGCGGCAGCGATAGCGGCAGCGGCACAGCCGCCTGCTACCCCGGCAGCCAGGCGCCGGTCGGCATCCCCCCAACGCCGGATGGCGGTACGTCCACACCGGCAACCCGCTGTCCCTGTGCATCGATCACCTGAAGGAATACGACGTAATCGCCCTGCGGAGGCGCCAGCGCCCCCCACGAAGGCGTGACCGTCAGATGGTTCTGATCATATTCGACTGAGACGCCGTGGAGCATGATTGCATCGCCGAAGCGCGCGCCGACCGGCTGCCGGTATGGGCGCGGCAACTGGTAGATCTTTGCATATTCGATGCCATGAATGGTGATTGTATGGATGGGAGTCATCGGCTCGAACTGGCGATAGATATCAGGATGCGCGCCGCGCTGGATCGACTCCAGATAGACGACGGCATAGTTGACCGGCAGTTTCCCCAGATCGGTGATGTCACGAACATCGACCGGAACGAACGGTTGCAACGTTGGTCTGAGCGCCGAGATAACCGGTCCGTACCCGATATCAGGGCGTGAACTCAACCATGCGCCGACCTGATCCATACCCTCTCCCCATCCGATCAGAAACATGCGCTGCGCTGCCGCACCGCCGCCGAACAAGGGATTGTAGTAACTCAGATAGTAGGGATGGTACCAGACGACCTGACCGATCTCTATTGCGCCCATTATCAGCAACCCCGCCAGAGGCGCGCGTTTGAGAAAATCACCGCCCCGGGGCACGACAATCGCACGCCGGATGCACCATGCCCGCGCAGCATTGTACCCGCGCACGATTCCGGTTGCCGCCAGCACGAGCAACACCGGCCAGATCGGAAGGACATATCGGTCGAACTTCTTTGGACCCAGCGTCATGACCAGTGTCCAGAAGGCGGCAAAAGCGATCAGGACAGGAATGACGGCATCGCGTTGCGTGAAGAAGCGGCGGCCATCGATCACCGCAAAGACCACAAAAGCGACCAAACCAATGAACATCACCGACGTCGTGCGGAACAGACTGGCGACCGGATAGAACCACACGCCAGGATCACCAACTGCCTGACCGTTGAAGAACTGCCCATCGCCGTTGGGACGTCCGCCGTTGAAGATAATTTCACCCACATAGGCTTGCAGTGCCGCTTCCGGCGTCACCCACAGCGCGGGCCATCCGGCGAATGCAACACCGAGCGCAACCCCCAGCCATACGCCATAACGCACGATCGCATACCTCAGGCGACGAAATACATCCGACACCACGCCGGAAACACGTCGGTTCGAGGCGTCTTTCGCAGGCGCAAGAGCGAACAGCATCAGACCGGCAAATGGCAAAAAAATGATCGCCGGTCCTTTGGTCAGGAGCGCCAGTCCGGTCAACGCACCGGAACCGAGCAGCGCTGTCCATCCGCCTGCGCCTGCCTGCTGTTGCCGCAAGGAAACCAGCAGGAGCAACAGGCTCAGTGTGAGCAACCCCGTCAGCAGTGCATCGAGATGCAGCACCCGCCCGTGCGCAATCAGATATGGCGATGTAGACCACAGGAATCCCGCAACCAGCGCGACCATCGGATCAACGAGGCGACGCAACACCATCCAGGTGGTTACCCCAAACACCACCTGCAGGAACACCCCCGGCAGCCGCAGCCAGGCCAGATGTTCGATCATCGAAGGGGCGCCTATCCAGCCCAAATCGCGCGCAGCGCGCTCGAGCACCAATCCTGCGCGCCCCAACCAGAACATCGTGATGGCGGGATGCCCGACGAAAATGGTATCAGCCCAGCGCCCCTCGGAAATTGCTGCATCGAAACGTTCGGTAAAACGGATCCAGTGGTACGCTTCGTCGGTGGTGAGAAAATCGGCAAGCCCGATGACACGCGGCGCAAGTGCAAGCACACCAAGCATCAGCGCGATGATCGGCGCCTTCAAAACATCACGAGCAGCCCGGTGTTCTGCACATACGCTTGCATCGCTCGCAGCGTTCTGCTCCGCTATCTGCATCCTTCCACCTCGTTGCGCAACTATCAACGATGATTGTAACAGAAGGTTAGACCCATTGCGCCTTGCTACAGACCAGCGTAAGTACTGTTCAACATCAGGACTCATGGTACGTTGCTCAAGCCCTGGATCAAACGGTATACTATTTATTAATGAAAATGACAGGATGTTCATCTGAGAGTGTTCGCATTATGACTGGAGAGCATCCGCGACATGATGCTGATGAGACGCAGCCTGTCTCATCCAGTCATCGCAGGAGCAGTATTATGATGGAGCCATATCCGGCGCAGCCCGCTGTGCTGACCAATCGCGCACAGGCGGCGCCCACAGATCCACGCACCAATCACCACACGCGCACAGCGCTCCAGGCGATCATGCGCCAGCTCAATAAATCGCTCACCGTCCTGGCGAGCGCAGCCGATATGCTCACCCAGGGACGCAGGGGTGGCGCCGTGTCGCAGTCGCTCTTGATCTGGCTGCAACCAAATGCCCGCCAGGCCGAAGAGGCGCTGCGCCGCTTGCGCGAGTATCAACTCACCGGCTCTTCTGCGGCAACAGAACTTATTCAGTGCCTCACCGTACTGGTGCTGGCGGCGGATATGATCGTCCAGGGGCAACTCAGAGACGACACATCGCTCGAGACGTATGAACTGTTGCGCCGTAACGCTGACCGGGCGTTGAAGAGTCTGGAAGCGTTGAAGAAAGAAGTGCTGATGTGAGGCGCGTCATCCTGTACTAACTCAGACTTCTCTTCTTGCAGGTAAAGAGTTGTTCAGGGACGCAGGCGTTTGCCCCATTCTGAAGCCCTTTTTCCCTCACATCCCCGCCCTCTCAAGTGTAGAGTTCTTGGGAGAGATGAGTGATTTTCTGCATTCCGGTGCACTTTTGCCCCCTCATCCCTCTGCCCACTTCTCCCACAAGAGGAGAAGGAGGATTTTGGGCGTTCTGATGCCTGAAACGGAAGATGACATGCAGGGGCTTCCAAAAAACCCACCCCTGTGAGCACCTTCCTGCACCCCTTCTCCTCTTTGTCTGCATGTGCGACGATGGCTGTCCTTGCCACCAGCAACCCTACAATATGATCCCTTCGATTGCCCGGATGGGTAATTCTGTAGCACCCATCTGAGCAGGCAGCGCCGATGTGACACCCTCTTCCTTCGATGTTCAGCCTTCCTCGACTGCAAGTTCCGGCAGTACGCGGAGCAGTTCATCGTAGTCGGCAACAACGAGGTCGGGCGCAGCAGCGCGCAGATCAGCGACGGAGTGGGTCGTGGCGAGCGCAATGCAGCGCATCCCGGCGGCGCGCGCCGCTGCAATTCCCGCGAGCGAATCCTCGAAGACCACGCAGCGATCAGGCGGTTGATCAAGGCGACGCGCAGTTTCGAGGAAGATGTCGGGCGCCGGTTTGCCGCGCGGCACCTCATCGCCGAGGGTGACGGCAGCAAACCGTCCGGTGATGCCCAGCGCCGCCAGCGTCGGCGCGACAGTCGCCTGCGGCGCTGAGGTTGCCAGACCGATCTTTGCTCGACGCCGTTCAAGAAGATCAAGGAATCGCACCAATCCCGGCAATGGGGTCACTCCAATCAGCAAGTCCTGGTAGATCTGCGCTGCTTCATCACTGTAGCGCGCGATTTCCTCTGGCGTCAATGGTCGCCCGAACAGCGCCGGAAAGATGTCGCTCTGTCGCCTGCCAATCAACTGCGCCGCTTCGGATGGCGGGGGTGGTTGCAACCCATGTCGCTCAATGAAAACCCGGAATGCCCGAAAATAGAGTGGCATATTGTCGAGCAGAGTGCCGTCCATATCAAAGATTGCCGCTCCGAACGTGATCATCGTGATATACTCCTTATTGGTGAATTGCATAGTGAAATGTCTCTGACAACGATGTTTTCTCGAATATCCGTCGCGCTCCGTTCACACGACCGTCTACGCCGTGCTGTTGATTTCCTGTTTGCCGCGTTCTTCTTTCGGCTCTCGCCAGACGTGCGCTCTTTCCTGTTCAGGGGAGAACGCCACGAATGTCCGATTTGTGGCGCTCATCTATCACACTTTCTTGTGCTGCATCGACCATTCTTTCGCTGGCGCCCGGTCTGTCGATCACAGATGCTTGCCTTGCAGCGCGGGAGTCCACCGTCTAAAGATCCGGTATTCGCCCGGTAGCCCGGCGGCTAATCCGGTACACCGAACGTTCCGGTTGTGGGGCTGATGAAGATTGAGCATTTATAGCAGTTCTCAGATACGTTGACCTTTGTCTAGGTCTGCCGTGTCGCGCAAGACACCTGCTTCCGGCGAAGTGTAGACCGAAATTCATTTCGGTCGCCGCGTGGGGCGCGCGACTCCGGGAATGTTCAACCTCGTCCATTGGGTTCAATCTTTGTGATAACTGCTATGATCCGGTATGCCGAACTATCCGTGGGGCTATGGAGATTGAGCGTTTAATCCGGCATGCGCCTCTTGCCGTCGGGCTCAAGCCCTCGGCTATCCAGGGCGAAGCCCGCCTGCGCGGGCTATGGCGGATTATGTATTCAAAGACCATAAGCCCTCGGCTATCCAGGGCGAAGCCCGCCTGCGCAGGCTACACCGAAACAACCATAAACCCCGACCCCTGTGCGATTGAGCGCTTCGGATTGGATGCGAATGAGATATTGTTTGTATGCACAATCGGACAGTTGCGAACGTCACCTCTCACCGACCTCTCTCACCGACCTCTTCTAACCTGAGCGAGAGCACCCGTGAGGCGCCGTCGTCGCCCATGGTCACGCCGTAGATGGTATCGGCAGCCTCGATCGTCCCACGATTGTGAGTAACAACGATAAACTGTGTTTTTTCGCTCAACCCAACAAGCGCCTCGCGGAAACGCCCGACATTTGTTTCGTCCAGGGCGGCATCGACTTCATCGAGGACGCAGAAGGGGGTCGGGTTGGCTTTCAGAATGGCGAAGAGCAGCGCCGCAGCGGTTAGCGCGCGCTCGCCGCCCGACAGTAGCGCCAGATGCTGCTGACGTTTCCCCGGCGGACGGGCGATAATCTCCACACCGAGCGTGGCGATGCCGGGAGGTTTACCGCCGTTCTGATCGGCAGCATCATCGTCGTCGTTGATCAGCGCCAGGCGTGCTTCGCCGCCACCGAACAGATTCGTAAAACTGCGCTCGAACTCCGCAGCGACGACCTGAAACGTCGTTTCAAAGCGGGTGCGAATGGCATTGTCCAGTTCGGCAATCAACTCGTTGAGTGTTGCCGATGCTGCACGAAGATCGTTCATTTGGGCGCTCAGGAACTCATAGCGCGCTGCTGCTTCATCATACTCCTCCAGCGCCAGCGGATTGATGATCCCCAGGCGGGCGATGCGGCGCTTCAGATCATCGATACGTCGCTGCATGTCTTCCACATTGGCGTCCGACGATGGGTCTGCACAGGATTGAGCAGCGGATTCGACATCGATGGCATCGCCTGCGGCGCGTTCCCGCAGCACCTCCAGACGATCACGCGCGCGCTGGGCATCGACCGTTGCGCGGTTGCAGGCTGCCTCGGCGTCGATCAGTGCGGTGGTGAGCGCCTGCACACGCACTTCGTGTGCTTCGCGTTGCTGTTCCAGCGCGCTCAACTCTGCCTCGGACGGCTCGATCTGCGCACGCAGGGTGTCGATCTGCGCCAGTAGCGCCTGATGTTCGGCTGCGGTTTGTGTCAGTTCATCGATGAGCGTAGCACGTTCGCGGTGCAGATGTTCGATGCGCTCTGCCAGCGCAGCGCGCTGCTCGTCGATACGCGCCAGCGCCTGATGAACCGTGTGCAGGATAGCGCGCGCCGTGCGCACGTCGCCCTCAGCATCGGCGAGGCGCGTGCGCAGGTGCGCCAGGATCTCGTCGTCGGCAGCGTCTGCGCTGCGCTGCACCGCTTCTTCAGCGTGGAGACGCTCGACCTGCGCGCGCGCTGCATCTTCCCGCTGCATCAACTCTTCCTGCTCGGCGATTGCCGCTTGCAGGCGATCAAGAAGCGTGGTCATCCCGGCATCGATCTGCTCGATACGCCGTTGACACACAAGATACTCAGCTTCGGCGCGGTCAACGGCGCGCTGCGTCTGCGCCGCAGCAACGCGCGCCTGGTCGAGTTGTCGCTGGACCTGGCGCTGGTGACGTTCAGCGTCGCGTACTGACTGTTCGGCAGCGACATAGGCTTCATTTGCAACGACATGGCGCACGCGCGCCGCTTCTGTTTCACGTGAAACGGCTTCCAGGCGTTCGGGGAGCTCGCGTAATTCTCGCTCGCGCCGCAGCGTGCCGCTCTCCTTCGCTGCCGAGCCTCCCGTGACTGCGCCTCCGGCGCTCACCTGCTCTCCCGCCAGCGTGACAATTGTCCATCCGCCGCCGATGCGCTGGAGTTCTCGTCGGGCGACCGCCAGCGTGCGAACAACCAGCGTGCGACCGAGGAGCAGTTCCACCACCGGTCGGTAGCGTTCGTCAACATCGATAAGATCGGCGGCAACCCCCAGGACGCCATCTTCTGAAGCAGTGTGTAATCGTATGCGCACCCCGTCAGCATTACGGGGGCGGATCGTATCCAGCGGCAGGAACGTGGCGCGACCCTCACCGCTGCGTTTGAGCGCTTCGATAGCATCTTCTGCATCTTCCCAGCGATTGACGACGATATTGTGCAGGCGTGAACCGAGCGCCACTTCGATGGCTGTTTCGAGTTCTGCCGGCACACGCACGACGGTCGCCACCAGAGCAAATCCGGATCGGTGCTGTGACTCGGCCCACTGCATGGCTGCCCGCACCCCGGCGAACGTTCCAGCATAACTGCGGTGGAGACGGCGCAATGTTTCTAACCGCGCTTCCAGTTCCATCTGCTGCCGGCGCAGCGCTTCAAGCGTCTCAGCGGCAGCGGCGCGTTGTCGGCGGCGCTGTTCGACATCGCCCGTTGTCAGTTCGACGCGACGTGCTGCGTCGTTCAGTTCCTGTTCCAGCGCCGTCACGTGCGCATCCGCCTGAACGGCGGCGGCGCGGCGCGCTACCAGTTCGTCCTGAGCAATTGCCAGCGCCTCCCCGGCAGTTGCACGTTCGCGGATCAGGCGATCACGCTGGTCGTTGATCTGCGCGATCTGACGTTGCACTGCGCCGAGCGCTGCGCCAATCTCCATCAGGCTGCGGCGAGCGGCATCAAACGCCTGGTGAAACGCAGCGCGACCGGCGATCCGTTCGGCGCGACGCGCTTCGTGCGCGGCATACTCCTGCCGCACCTGTTCCAGGCGTTGCTCAGCGCTGGCAAGTTGGGCGGCAACCGTTTCCTGTTCCGTGTGCCGGGCAGCGCGCTGGTGATCCAGATCGCGGAGTGCGCGATCCTGTTCCTCGATCTGACGCGATAACGCCGCGAGTCGTTCCTGACCAACCGCCAGTGCGCGTTGCACCGACCCGGCGCGCGCGTGCAGGGCGCTGCTCTCGGCGTGGAGCGATCCAATCCGGTCGCGGATGGCACGGATGCGCTCCCGCAGATGGAGGAGATCGGTTGAGACGGCAGTCATCTCTGCCTGACGCACAGCAAGGGTCGCTGCCAGCGTCTGCGCTGCTTGTTCAGTGGCAGCGCACTCTGTCTGCGCTGTCAGCCAGAGACGGACATAGTACGTTTGCAACAACTCATGAAGCTCAGCCATCAGATCGCGATGGGAGCGAGCAAGCGCCGCCTGGCGCTTCAGTGAGCGCAATCGTGGCTCGAGTTCCGCCAGAATATCGGAGCAACGTGCAACGTTCGCGTTCGTCTCGCGCAGACGACGTTCGGCGTCGGTGCGGCGCTGCTCGTACACGCTGATCGCCGCAGCATCCTCAAAGAGGCGCCGCCGCTCCAGCGGACGCAGATTGAGCGCGGCATCGACCAGACCCTGATTGATGATCGCGTAGGCGCCATTGATTGGTGCAGCAATCTCCTGCACGTCGCGCAACCGGACCCGCTGACGATTGATGAAGTACTCCTGATCGCCAGAGCGTGTCGCACGGCGGGTAATCGTCACTTCGCCATACGGCGCCGATAGCAGGCGATCACTGTTATCGATCGTCAGCGAGACCTCCGCAAAACCGGCAGGCGCTCGCCGCCCGCCGCCGCTGAAGATCAGGTCCTCGGTGCGTTTACAGCGCAGCGCCCCTGGATGCTGTTCACCCAGCACCCAGCGGATGGCATCGACAAGATTCGACTTCCCGCTGCCGTTGGGACCAACCACCGCAGTAATGCCAGGCTGAAACTCGAACAGCGTATGCCCGGCGAATGTCTTAAACCCCTGGATTTCGAGACGACGCAGATACATCGGTTTGCAACATCCATGCAAGATGGCGTGATATTATACCATCAACACTCTTGACAATCCGTTCATCTTGACAGAAGATGTATCCGCAGAGTAATATAGCATGTACTCACCCACACGTTAGCGCATGTTTGAGCCCGTGGCCACAGCCCGGCACTGGGCTGTAGCATGCTGCACCTTTACAATCGAGCAGGAGGATGTTGTGCAATGGCTCATATGGGCCTTGCCTGCCCTGGTGATCGGACTTGCCATTGGCGCAGGCATAGGCATTCTTATCTACAAAAAGAGTGTACAGAGCCAGATTCGACAGATCGAGGCGGAAGCCCGACTGCAACTGGAAGCGACGCGATCTGAGCAGAAAGATCTCATTTTGCGCGCGACCGACGAGGCGCTTCGGCTCCGCGCTGAAGCCGAGGCGCAAATACGCGAGGCGCGCGCAGCGCTGGCGAAGCAGGAAGAACGGTTGCAACGGAAAGAGGAAAATCTTGACCGCAAAATCGAGGGACTCGAACGGCGTGAACGTCAACTCCAGCAACGCGAGCGCCAGATGGAGCAACTTCATCAGGAAGCTGAACAACTGCGTCAGCAGCAACGCGCGGAACTCGAGCGGATTTCCGCGTTGAGCCAGGAAGAAGCCCGTGCGATTATTCTGAAACGCGTCGAGGATGAAACGCGCGACGAGGCGGCACGCCGTATTCGTGAAATCGAAAAGAACGTTCGCGAAGAGGCGGATAAACTGGCACGCAAAGTGATCAGCATGGCCATTCAGCGGTGCGCTTCGGAGTATGTCGCTGAAGTGACCGTCTCCACCGTCGCGCTCCCGAGTGAAGAGTTGAAAGGACGAATCATCGGGCGTGAGGGGCGCAACATTCGCGCCTTCGAGCAACTTACCGGCGTTGATATTATTGTCGATGACACGCCGGAAGCGGTGACCCTCTCGTGCCACGATCCGGTGCGGCGGGAAGTGGCGCGACTGGCGTTGATCAAGTTGCTCAAGGATGGGCGCATCCATCCGACGCGGATTGAAGAAGTCGTCAGCAAAACCCAGCAGGAAGTCGAACAGATCATGCGCGAAGAGGGCGAACGAGTCGCCTACGAAGCGAACGTTCAGGGGTTGCACCCCGACCTGATCAAACTGCTGGGGCGACTGAAATATCGCACGAGTTACGGGCAGAATGTTCTGCAGCATTCGCTGGAGTGCGCTCTGCTCGCAGCGCATATTGCTGCCGAGATCGGCGCAAACATCAATGTGGCGAAAACTGCCGCGTTACTGCACGATATCGGGAAAGCAGTCGACCACGAAGTGCAGGGACCGCACGCATTGATCGGTGCTGAGATTGCGCGTCGCCTTGGAAAATCGCCGGCAATTGTGCACGCGATTGCCGCCCATCATAACGATGAAGAACCGCAAACCGTCGAAGCCTGGTTGGTGCAGGCTGTCGACGCCATCTCCGGCGGGCGCCCCGGAGCGCGCCGCGAAACGCTCGACCTGTATATCAAGCGCCTCGAAGCGCTCGAAACGGTCGCAACGTCATTTACAGGCGTTCAACGCGCCTTTGCTGTTCAGGCCGGGCGCGAGGTTCGCGTGATGGTGCAACCGGATGCTATCGACGACCTCGGCAGTATTCACCTTGCCCGTGATGTTGCCAAAAAGATCGAGGAGAGTCTTCAGTATCCCGGCCAGATCAAGGTGACGGTCATCCGCGAGACGCGCGCAGTGGACTATGCACGTTGATTCGGAACAGCACCCGAAGCGACGGAACGCTTCACGGCACAGGACGGCCTCGACGCCGACCGCGCCGCACACTCTCTCTGTGGCCGATGCGGGGGTCCTTCCCCGTTATGGCGACGATTCTGGTCATTCCATCGCAAGTTACCAGCCGGCGCATCGGCCGGCGCCCAACCCAGTTCGGAGGAGGCACGTATGGCAAGCAATCTTTCGCACTCCACACCTGCCACTCGCGCCGTTGGCGCAAGTGGCGCCGACGTGGTCGAGCGGCAAAGCGCTGAGGTTCTGAAGGTTTCCACACGCTCGCGTCCCAGTGCGGTCGCCGGCGCCATTGCCGGCGTCATTCGCGATAGCGGTGTGGCGGAGGTGCAGTCGATCGGCGCAGGCGCAACCAACCAGGCGATCAAAGCAGTGGCAATTGCGCGCAGTTATCTCAGTGAAGAAGGTATTGACATTGTTTGCACCCCTTCGTTCATTGATGTCGCCATCGATGATGAAGAGCGCACAGCGATCCGCCTGCTGGTTGAACGACGATAGGACACGGAAGGGTGGTCGTACTGTGTATGCGACCACCCTGTTCTGTTTCACTGCGATTGTTCGTTCAGGCGCCGGTTGCGCGCCATCCGTTCCTGTGGCAGCAGGGTGGCGTAGATGAATGCGTGCAGCGGCGTTGGAACGCCAGCTGCTGCACCCAGACGCGCAACAGCGCCGTTCTGTGCTTCCAACTCTGATGGACGACCGGCCATGATGTCGCGTTGCATGGAGGCGGTCGTTTCGTAGGGTAGCGCATCGAGTTGCGCCAGGGCGGCGGTGACGGCTTCTTCGCCAAGAGCGACGCCGCACGCCTGTGCGACTGCAACGATTTCGCGCATACCCTGGATGAACAGTGGGCGCGTCTCTGGAAGTTCGCGCAGTAGTCCCATGGGCGCGCGTGTGACCGCTCCCAATCCGCTGGTTGTCGCTCCAAAGACGAATTTGCGCCAGACCTCTGCATCGATGTCCGGCGGAATCGTCACCCGCACACCGGCGCGTTCCAGCCAGTCGCGCAGTGCTTCGACCCGCGCTGTGCGACGGTTGTCACGTTCGCCGAAGATGATCAGCGGATGGATCCCTGAGTGTCGCACGACACCCGGCGCCACGCGCGCGACGAAAATGTAACAGATGCCGTTCAATGCGTGCGATTCGCCCAGCGCCGCCGCCAGACGATCAGAAGCCTCGACGCCGTTGAGCAGCGGGACAACGCCAGTCTCCGGTCCGATGAGTGGACGCATGAGATCGATCGCTTCATCGAGTTGCCAGGTTTTGGTGGCGACCAGCACCATGTCAACAGGACCCGCCTGCGCTGGATCGTCGGTCGCCTGGACAGGCGCGACGTGAGCGTCGCCAATGATGCTCTCGATCCGTAATCCTTGTTCGCGCAGCGCAGCCAGATTGTCGCCGCGCGCAATAAAGATCACATCCGCGCCAGCCTGCGCTAACCGCCCGCCAAAGTAGCCGCCCACCCCGCCGACACCAACAACTGCGATACGCACAGGTCATTGCCTCCTTTCGTGTAAAGCAGGAGCGCAGCGCCGTTGCGCCCCTGCCGTTCCGTCTGCCACACAATGGTTCGGTTGGAAAGCCATCGCAGTCGCGCTCAACCTTCAACCTTCAACCGGACCGAGTGCTCCAGTAGCGTCGCCATGCGGGTGTAATGCGAACCCTGCCAGTAGATCTTGCCACAGGCAATGCAACGTCGAAAGGTATCGAAGTACAACCGCGTCCTGGGTTCGAGAAGATGCTCAATATCGGCTTTCTCGACCGCTGTCGTCAGACTGTTGCACCGCATACAACGCTGGAAAACGGTTGACGTCGGCGTCAGGTTGAACCGCCGCATGACTTCGACAATCTGACGCGCCGGAATAACTTCGCGCACAAACGAGCCATAGACAACAATGCTTCGTTTGAGCAATTCCCGGTCGCGTGTGAGCAAGATCCGGCGTTCCTCACCCGCCAGACGCGCCAGTTCGGCGTCGTGCGCATCGTTCCAGTACAGGCTATCGTAGCCCAGCATCCGCAGGTATGCCGCCAGTCGCCCCAGGTGCGTATCGAGTACGAAGCGTGGTTCATCAAGCGGGGGACGCAGTGTGACTGACGAGGCGGGCGCCATGGTGATCGGGAAGACCTCGATCATGTCGCCCGGTTGCACCGGGTAGTCGAAATTGACCGGATGACCGCCAACGATCAGCGCGCCGATCTCAGGATGGGGCACACCACACGTCTCGATCAGGTTCTTGATCGTCTCGTGCCCTTTGCATGGACGTTCAAACCACGTTTCGCGCCGACCGGGCGGCAGAAAATCGTTCAGATCGCCATAGACGCGGATCAGCGCCAGTCCCCGCTCCTGTACGGTTAAGATGTTCATAGCGCCCGTCCCATCTGCGCTCGTTTCTGCCAGAGAGCGATCAGCAGCATCGCCAGACCGACAATCTGCGCTGCGCGGATGCCGCCCACGGTCACCAGCGAATCGACACGCAACGCTTCCAGCAGCAGCATTGCGCTGCCCTGCAGTGCAAGATAGATCATCGCTAGCGATCCGGGTCGGGTCACGCGCGGCGCAAACCATACCAGCACGCCCCACGTAACCAGCGCCGCCAGAAGATAGTAGAGCGGCACAGGATGGCGCGGCACGCCAAACAATGGCAGCGCCCATGGCACATCGGTGGGGGCGCCAGGAGCTTCGCCACTGAGCAGCAAGCCCAGCGCCGCGACTGCCTGCGCCGGAGGGAGCGCCAGCGCAGCGGCATCCGCCAGCGGCGCAGTTGCGGCGTCCAGGCGTCGCAACCGCAGGTACGCATACCCGGCGAGCGCACCTCCGATCAATGCGCCGGGCCACGCCAGATCACCCAGACGAAGCGCCAGAAATAGACCGGGTGATTGACTGTACATATCCCAGTTGAACAGACCATACCACAAACGCGCGCCAACAGCCGCGCCCAACAGAGCAAATGGCGCACAGCGACGAGCACGCTGCTCAAGTTCATCGCCGCCACGTTTGTGCGCTATTCGTTCAAACTGCGTATGACCGATGAAAACGGCGATCACCAGCAACAGTGCGCCACTGCCAAGATTCAGCGGTCCGAGTTCAATAATCGGGTACACGTTACGGTGTCTCAGCAATCAACTGCTCGATTGTGCCCTCAATCATACCACGCGACATTGGTCCGCGATACACAGCGCGAACAATCCCCCTGCGATCAATGAAGAAACTGGAAGGCAGCACACGCGCCTGATACGCAGCGCCAACCCGCGCGTCGCTATCGAGCAGCGCTGGAAATGTCAGACGTTGATCGTTCATATACGCCACGACTTTCGTTGCGTCTTCCTGTTGATTCACCGCCAGCACAACAAAACCCTGATCGCGGAAGCGTTCGTAAGCCTGCTGAATCGCGGGCATTTCGGCGCGACATGGCGGGCACCACGTCGCCCAGAGATTAATGAGCACCACCTGACCACGCAGATCGTCGAGTGCAACCTGCGATCCATCGATAGCGCTCAGGGTAAATCCGGGTGCGGGATGCCCGACGAGCGGCGCAGGTTGCGTCGCCGCCGGTTCTGGCGCCTGCGCCGTTGCAGGAGCGACTGGAGCGATGCGCGTCGCCCAGATGAATGCGCCGCCGGTCAGCAATGTTGCAATCAGCAGCAGATCCCATACACGTCGAGAGAACATCATCAAAAGGCTCCGTATTCCTTCCGACATTGCTTGCATATCGTGAGCGTCGCGTGCTACAATACCATACGGTATAGCCATGATACGCTCTTTTTTGCATGTCTGCTCCGTCGATTATCACGATTGATGGTCCTGCTGGCGCCGGGAAGAGTACGCTTGGCGAGTTGCTCGCCAGGCGCCTGGGGTATCTCTTCTTCGACACCGGGGTGATGTATCGCGCGCTGGCATGGGCGGTTTTGCGCCATTCAATCAATCCCGAGGACGACGAAGCAGTTGCAGCGCTGGTGCGGCGTCTCGATATTCAAGTGCATCCACCCGGTGATGCGACCGATGGACGACTGTATACGGTGCTGGTCAACGGTGTCGACGTCACCTGGGAATTGCGGCATCCCGAAGTTGAGCGTATCGTTTCGATCACGGCGCGACACCCGGCGGTGCGCGCCATCCTGCGCGACCGGCAGCGCGCCATTGGTCAGCGCGGGCGCGTAGTGATGGTCGGGCGCGATATCGGCAGTATTGTGATGCCCGATGCACCGCTCAAGATCTATCTGGACGCATCGGTCGATGAACGCGCCCGACGGCGCACCAATGAGATCCGGCAGCGCGGCGGCAGCGCCGATCTTCAGCACATCCGCAACGAGATCATCCGTCGTGATAGCCTGGACCGTCACGTGAGCGCGCCAGCGACCGATGCGTGTATTATTGTCAGTGATGGGCTGTCACCGGATCAGGTGGTTGATCTGGTCGTCTCCCGCATCGATTGCGACCCGGACGACTCGCAGGATACGCGCGCCTATGACCGAGCCGAAACTTCCGATCCCGCTGGAACTTGATAGCGACGAGCAGGTTATCCTGGTCGGCAAGCGCCACTGGATCGAACTGTTGCAATCCAGTCTGGTTTTTCTGGTCATCGGCTTTATCACTGCGGCGGTAGCCCTGTTTCGCGCGGCTGGCGGAACGTTGCTGATCATGCGTGAGGGCGTTTCGCGCCCGTTGACCGATCCGATCAACGTTGCGCTTCTGACGCTGACCATCGTCCTTGTAGCGCTTTGGGCGCGTGGCGAGGCAAAGAAGGATCGCCGCAAGGATACACCCTGGCGTAACCCGGACGTTCTCTACCTGCTGGCAATCCTTGCGCTCGGGCTGGCGATCTGGTTCCGGTCAATCGGCGGTGAACTGATCGTCATCGATCCGGTGTATGCACGCGCTGGCGATGCGATCAACATCGTGCTGGGACTGATTACGACGTTCATGCTGCTGGCAGTGGCCTATCTCTACAACGACTGGCGCAATGATGTGCTGATTGTCACCAACAAGCGCGTCATCTATGACGAAGAGACCATGTTCATCCGCCATGTGCGGCAGCAAATCCTGATCGATGACATTCAGCAGGTCAATGTGCGTGCAGACACTTATCAGGCGACGCTGTTCGGGTACGGCAAAATCATCATCCGGTCGTTCAGCCCGCGCACGCTCGAATTCGACTTCGCAGCAAAGCCGCGCGAGATCGAAAAGGCGATCATGGATCAGGTGCGCAACCTGCGCCGTCGTCAGCAACCCGATCTGCTGCGCGCGCTGATCGAAGATCAGGTGTACGGCAACAAGATACCGCCGCAGTCTGCGCCTGCGTTGCAAGCCCGCACGCAACGATTCCCCATCCCGGCGCTTTACCCGCCTAACCCCGAAATCCGTGATGATCGCATCATCTGGCGTCCGTCGTGGGTGTATGTCCTGTTGCAACTGTTTCGCCCATTGACCGGATTTGCCCTGACGATGTTCGTGGCGGCTGTTCTGGTTCAGTTCAGGTTGCTCGACGGCGTAGCTGTCAGCCTGGTCGTCCTGCTCGCCCTGCTGGTGTTTGGCGTGTGGGGGTGGTGGATCCGCGAGTCGCTGATCAACGACACCTACATCCTGACCCGCACCGACATCATCGATATTGATCGTCGTCCGCTAGGACCTGAAAACACCCGTCGCGCACAACTTTCCGCTATTCAAAATATCTCGTTCGATGTCAGTTTCGTCGAGCGCCTCCTGGGGTTGGGCACGGTTGTGATCGAGACGGGCGGCGCTGCTGGCGGAAAGTTCACCTTCGACCATGTGCCCGATCCGCGTGGCGTCCAGGCAACCATCAACGACTACCTGACCGATTTCCGCAAGCACGAGAAGGAGCGTCAGTTGCAGGATGCGCTCGCGCTGCTGAAGCAGTACGATCAGGTTCAGCGCGAGCATGGCGAAAAAATGGATCGCGAGAGTTTCGAGAAGGCGGTTGAAGAACTGATCGGGCGCTCGCTCAACAATCGATCGGCAAACGAAACGACTGTCGACACGCTTAACGGCGCTGTGGCGACACAGATCGATGCTCATCTGCGTCGCGTGGCGCGCAATGCGCGCCGCCGTGCAGCGATCCGCGCGTTGCACGAACGGATGCGCCGTCGCAATAGCGAACAACCTTCGTAATCCTCCAAGAAGGAAGATCATGCTATATCTGCGTGCTGTCCTGATTGCCTTGCTGTGCGTATTGTCGGTCATGCCGGTTGCGGCGCAGGAACAGGCGTCGGGACTGACCATGACGTTGCGCCCCGGTTATGCCGGTGCGTATCGATTGGGTGAATGGTTTCCGATTACGGTTGACGTTGCAAACGATGGGCGCGATATTCAGGGTGTGCTGGAGTGGAGTTTTCCGGGATGGCAAAACCAACCGGTGTTCCGCCGCACTATCGATCTGCCGCGCGGTTCGCGGAAGCGCGTGATGCTGGAGGCGTTTGCCACTGGATTCGCGCGCAATGGCACGCTGCGTCTGATCGAAAATGGGACTGTGCTGTTCGAGCAGAGCGTCGGGGTCGAAGCCGTTGAACCTGATCGGTTCCTGATCCTTATCGTCGGCTCCGATCCGGCGCTGCTGACGAGTCTCAGTGCAATGCCGATCAGCGGCGTGAGTGGAGTGACGGTGCGCCATATCTCGCCGGAAGACCTTCCTCTGCACGCGCTCGTGTTGCGCGGCGTCAACGCTATCTTTATCCATGATGTTGATACTGCCGCTCTTTCGGCGGATCAGCGAACCGCACTCCGCGATTGGGTCTATCTTGGCGGGCAACTCGTGGTGGGTGGCGGGATCAATGGCGAGCGCGCCGCAGCCGGTCTTGCCGACCTGCTGCCAGTTGAGGTCACCCGCACGCTCAACCAGGGCGATCTATCGCCGCTTGAGCAGTTTGGCGGGAGTGAACCGCAGCCATCGACCGGTCCGCTGCTCACGGTCTTGCCACGTCCCGGCGCGGAAGCGCTGCCAGCAGATCGTTCGCTGATCTACCGCAGACACGCTGGTAACGGCGTAGTTATCTTCAGTACATTCGATCTGGCGCTGCTGCGGGGTTGGGCGTCAGAGCCACAACTCTGGTCGCGCGTGTTGCAACCGATTCCGCTCTTCGTTCCAGCGTTCGAGGGACGGTTGAATCAGATCAGTCTGATGCAGAACGTGTTGCAGATCCGGTCTGCGGAGTTGCCGCCAGCGTCAGCGCTGGCGGCATTTCTGCTGGCGTACATCCTGATGGTGGGTCCGGTGAATTACCTGGCGCTCCGCCGGATCGGACGCCTCGAATGGGCATGGTGGACGATCCCGCTCATCGTAGCCCTGTTTGCCGGTGGGGTGTTTGTGGTCGGATTTGTGCTTCGTGGCGGGCAGGCGCAACTCTATCAGGTGTCCATCATTCAGGGAACAGAACGCGAGACCCGCGGCATCGCCACGGCGCATCTGGCGTTATTCTCGCCGTTACGCAGCAGTTACGCCCTGCGCGCGCCAGCCGGCAGTTTGTTGAGCGAAACGCGCAGTTTCGACGACTTCACCGCCCGCCCGCTGATTGCAACTGCCGATGATGCCAGCGTCGAAGTTCCAGACCTGCTGGTCGATGTCGCCTCAATTCGGACGCTGATTGCCGAGACGACAGTTGAGATGCCGGTTCAGGTCGAGAGCGCTATTCGCCTTGATGACAGCGATCTCGCGGGTGAGGTGCGCAATGTCGGGCGGGTTGCGATTGAAGAGGCGATTGTCGTCCACCAGGGCATGTTTCAGGAACTTGGCGATCTGATGCCAGGCGCCAGCGCCCGGTTCGATTTCAGCGGGTCGCGTGGCAGTTTCCCTTTTGGCGTGACCATCAGTGACGATCGGATGTTCAATCGACGTCAGATCCTGTTCCAACTCTTCAACAATAACCTTATGCGTCCGTCTATCGGATCACCGCTGGATGCGCAGGGTGTGTATCTGATCGGTTGGAGCGCTACACCTGCCGTTCCGCTCGAAATGAACGGTCGATCGGCGTCGCAGCAGGGATTGACCCTGTTTGTCATCCGGTTGCGCACGTCGTAATGTGGTGGCGCCATGCCTTCGCTCACCGATAGTGTGCGCGCAACGATCCGCCGTTATCGCATGATCGCGCCCGGTAAGCCGGTCGTCGTTGCGGTGTCTGGAGGACCAGACTCGTTGTGCCTGCTGGATGTGCTGGCGAACCTGTGTGCCGAACTGATGTGCACATTGCATGTCGTTCACCTCGACCACCGGTTGCGCGGCGCACAATCGGCGGCAGAAGCGGCGTTCGTGGCGGAGACTGCGGAACGCCTGGGGATTGCTGCAACCGTTGAGGCGGTCGATGTGCGCGCGCTGGCAGTGGAACGCAACCTTAATCTGCACGCCGCAGGGCGATTGGCGCGTTACCGCCTGCTGGCGCGGGTGGCGCTGACCATCGGCGCGCAGGCAGTGGCAACGGCGCACCACGCCGATGATCAGGCGGAGACAGTGTTGCTGCATCTGGTGCGCGGCGCCGGTGTCGAAGGGTTGCGCGGCATTCGCCCGGTGGTCGCGTGGGGGGAATGGCGCGTGATTGGTGACATGGACGATGACGATCTTGCTGCGTTGCCGAAAGACGAGCACGCGCCGCGCCTCATCCGTCCGCTGCTGCATGTCGCACGCGCCGACATCGAGACGTACTGCGTCGAACATGGGCTTGTGCCGCGCCGCGATCCATCGAATGTTGACCGGCGCTACCTGCGGACGCGCATCCGTCAGGATGTGCTGCCCACCCTGGCGACGCTGAACCCGCAGATCGTCGCAGCGCTGGGACGCACAGCATCCGCCTGCGCCGAAACTGCTGACTTCATCGAGCAAGAACTCGACCGTGTATGGGATGCTCTGACCACCGTGCAGACGGATCGCCTGTCCTTCGATGGACGCCGCTGGCGCGATCTGCATCCGGCGCTTCAGCACGCTGCGATCCGCCGGGCATACACCCTGATCGGCGGCAGCGACACCCTCGGCTACGATGACGTCATGCGCGCCTGCGAGTCCGTTGGGCGCAGCGTCGGGCGACGGATCGAATTGCCGGGCGGCGTCGCGCTGGTGACCGACTATGATGGCGGATTTGGTATCATACGCGGCGAACCGGCGCCGGGAGAGGGTCTGCGCCTGCCTGTCATCGAAACGACCCTGACCGTTCCTGGTTGTATCGAACTGCACGGCGGACGGGCGCTCTGTGCTGACTATCGCCCGGCAGCGCCATCGAGTCGCTGGGAGGTCTTTCTCGACGCTGCCGCATGCGCTGCGCCGCTCACCGTTCGTCGGCGACGCCCCGGCGACCGCATGCGACCGGTGGGCGGGCGCGGAACGCGCCGCATTCAGGACATTATGGTCGATGCGAAGATACCGCGCGCACTGCGGGCTGAGTGGCCCCTGGTTGCCAGCGGTGAACGAATCGTCTGGCTACCGGGCATCGGTGTGGCGGAAGGAGTCGGAGCATCGACAGGACAGGCAGCGCTTCATTTGTGGATCGAGGGCATATCCGACGAAGACGAGCCGGGAGGCATTGCTGTTGTAAAGGAGCACTCCATGCACGACGATATGGCAAAAATCTTGCTCACGGCGGAACAGATCCAGGAACGGGTACGCGCCCTGGGAGCGCAGATCACCACAGATTATCGACCACTTGGCGATCTGTTGTTGGTCGGGGTCCTGAAAGGGTGCGCGATGTTTATGGTCGATCTGGCGCGCGCCATCGATCTCCCGCTCGGCATGGACTTCATCGCCACATCGAGTTATGGCAAAACAACCGAGTCGAGCGGTGTCGTGCGCATGCTGAAAGACCTCGACACCGACATCGCCGGGCGTCACGTGCTGATCGTTGAAGACATCATCGATAGCGGACTGACGCTGGCCTATCTCCGTGGGCATCTGCTGCGCCGCAACCCGGCGAGTCTGCGCATCTGCGCACTGCTCAACAAACCGGAGCGCCGCCGGGCGGACATCCCGATCGATTATCTGGGGTTCGACATCCCGAACGAGTTCGTTGTCGGGTATGGTCTCGATTTTGATGAAAAGTACCGCAATCTGCCGTACATCGGCGTTCTGCACGAGCGCATCTATCATACAACGGCGTAACAGCATCGCAAGGAGGCGAACACATGACGCACCCCGTTCCGCAAACCATGGGTCAGCAGTTCGGCAGGCGCTCCTGGGCTGAACCGTGGAAGATCAAGATGGTCGAGCCGCTGCGGGTGATCAGCCGAGAGGAGCGTGAGCGCGCCCTGGCGGAAGCCGGGTACAACACGTTCCTGCTCCGTTCGGAGGATGTGTACATCGATCTGCTGACCGATAGCGGCACCAACGCGATGAGCGATCGCCAGTGGGCCGCCATCATGCTGGGCGATGAAGCGTATGCTGGCAGTCGCAATTTCTACCGCCTCGAAGCGACAGTGCAGCAGTACTACGGCTACCGCTACGTCGTCCCGACACATCAGGGGCGCGGCGCAGAGCACCTGATCAGTCGCGCTGCCATTCGTCCCGGACAGTATGTGCCCGGCAATATGTACTTCACCACCACGCGGCTGCACCAGGAACTGGCGGGCGGCATCTTCGTCGATGTCATTATCGACGAAGCGCACGATCCGCAACACCTGCATCCTTTCAAGGGGAATGTCGATCTCGACAAACTGGAGGCGCTGATCCGGCGCGAAGGAGCGCAGAACATCGCCTACGTCAGTCTGGCGGGCACGGTGAACATGGCTGGCGGGCAACCGGTGAGTATGGCGAATGTGCGGGCGCTGCGCGCATTGTGCGACCGGTACGGCATCCGCATCTTCCTCGACGCAACGCGCATGGTCGAAAATGCCTTCTTCATCCAGGAGCGCGAAGAAGGGTACGCGCAGACGCCAATTGCCGCCATCCTGAAGGAGTTCTGCTCCTACACCGACGGCGCATGGATGAGCGCCAAAAAGGACAGCCTGGTGAACATCGGCGGATGGGTGGCGGTCAACGATGCCGACCTGTTCGATGAACTGCGCAACCTGGTGGTAGTCTACGAAGGGTTGCACACCTACGGCGGGCTGGCGGGGCGCGACATGGAAGCGATCGCCGTGGGCATCGAAGAGTCGGTGCAGGACGACTACATCCGGGCGCGGATCGGGCAGGTGCGCTACCTGGGCGAACTGCTGACCGACTGGAACATCCCGATTGTGCAACCGGTCGGCGGGCATGCCATCTTTCTCGATGCGCGCCGTTTCTACCCGCATATTCCGCAGCACGAATTTCCAGCGCAAACGCTGGCCGCCGAACTCTACCTCGATTCGGGCATCCGGGCGATGGAACGGGGGATTGCCAGCGCCGGGCGCGATCCGAAAACCGGCGATCACTACTACCCGAAACTGGAACTCACGCGCCTCACCATCCCACGCCGCGTCTACACCCAGGCGCACATGGATGTGGTCGCCGAAGCGGTGAAGGCGGTCTACGATGCACGTGAACAGACGCGCGGGCTACGCATGGTGTACGAACCGAAGTATCTGCGCTTCTTCCAGGCGCGCTTCGAGCGCCTGGCGTAGGGATAGTGAGGCTTAAGAATGAGTCTCCTGCAAAACCGTCATGTCACCGCCGAGACGCAGCGGACTCAGAGGCGATCGATCGCAATCTCTGCGCACCCGGCGTCTCGGCGGTACGTTTTGCAACGGGATCAAGCATTATTCGGTCTAGCCCGCGCATGGACTATTGGCACCTTCCTGATGCGCAACGGGTGATTGCCGTGCAGCCCGCATTGGCGTTCGCCCTCACAGGAGTAAAAGATGAGAACTTTGAGAACCCCTATCCAACCTTCCACCTCCCAACTTTCCACTCTATATCACCGTCCAACGAACTCTCCCAGAATCTGGCGGGCGATCACCACACGCAGGATTTCCGACGTTCCTTCGCCGATGGTAAGCAGGCGCTGATCGCGGTAGATGCGTTCGAGCGGATATTCGCTGCTGTAGCCGTACCCGCCGAGCACCTGAATAGCGTCGCGGCAGATTTTCTCGCCAACCTCCGAGGCGTACAGTTTGGCAATCGCCGCCTCACGGCTGTACTGGCGTCCCTGGTCTTTCAACCACGCCGCCTGATACACCAGCAATCGCGCCGCTTCCAGCCCCACCGCCATGTCGGCGATCATGTTCGAGACCGACTCGTAAGCGCCGATGAGTTTGCCAAAGGCAGTACGTTCACGCGCATAGGCGGATGCAATCTCGAACGCCGCCTGCGCCAGCCCGATTGCCATCGCTCCGATCCCAATGCGCCCACCGTCGAGCACAGCCAGGAACTGCTGCAAACCGCGCCCGCGTCGTCCCAGCAGATTCTCTTCAGGCACCCGCACGTCCTCGAAGGTCACCGCATTCGTGATTGAGCCACGCAACCCCATCTTGGCTTCCGGTTTGCCAAAACTCAACCCCGGCGTTCCGGCGGGCACAATAATAGCGCTGATCGAGTGGCGCTCCCCCGGATCGGTCACCGCCGTGACAATCAGATGCCCGGCAACCGAGGCGCTTGTAATCCACATCTTCGCGCCGTTGATCACCCACTCTCCGTTTTCGAGCCGCGCGGTTGTGCGGGTGGCGCCAGCATCAGAACCGGCGTGCGGTTCTGTTAGCGCAAATGCGCCTAAATGCCGTCCCTCGGCGGCCGGTCGCAAAAAGCGTCGTTTCTGTTCCTCGGTGCCGAACATGGCAATCGGCGCACACCCCAGCCCAAGATGCGCGGAGTAAATCAGCGCTGTAGAGCCGCAGGCGCGGGCAACCTCTTCGATTGCAATCGCCGTCGAAATACTGTCGGCGCCGGCGCCCCCATACTCTTCAGGGAACGGCAAACCCATCAGACCCAGTTCCGCCATTTTTCGCAGGGTTGCTGCCGGGAACTCTCCCGTCTCATCGACGTGACGGGCGCGTGGAGCAATCTCCTGCTCGGCGAAGCGTCGTACTTCTGCGCGAATACGCTGATGTTCAGGAGTCAGATCAAAGTTCATGGTTCATTCCTTCCGTCAACGAGCGGCTGCATTGCCGCAATGAACGCTTCAGCATCGACACGACTGATGCGCGCCGGGTGCATCATGGGCAGGATGGTGACCTCTCTGCCGCGAAGTACGGTTGCGTGGAGCGTGCGGATGGCGCCCGGCGCACCTTCCAGATACCGTTTGCCCACCTCCTGGAGCGCAATGCGCCCAACCGGAACGAGCAGACGTGGTTTGATCGCATCGAGTTCAGTGTCCAACCATTCACGACAGGCTTGCACTTCTGCAGCCGTGGGGGTGCGGTTTCCCGGTGGACAGCAGCGCACCGTATTGGTGATGAAACACCGCAGCGACGCTGTCGCGGTTTCGTCGCTGGCGAGACCCATGCGGACCAGCATACGGCGCAAGATGCGTCCTGAGCGGTCACCCCAAAACGGAATGCCTGTCTGATCGGCGCCGTGACGCCCCGGCGCTTCGCCGATAAAGACGATGCCGCTCATCACGTCGCCGTAGCCATGAACGATGCGCCGCCGACTGGCGACAAGCGCTGGACAACGCACACAGTGTTGCTGCTGCACCAGGGAAATCATCATTCCTGCCCCGAAACGCTCTCCGGCGGATCGACCGGCAGTGCGACCCGCACAGCGGTTCCTTGAGCCGCTTGCGTATTGATCAGGATCTGACCGCCATGCCCGGTCACAATGCCGTATGCTATCGCCAGACCCAGTCCCGATCCCCGACCGGGAGGGCGGGTGGTGACGAATGGCTGGAACAATCGCTCGATGACATGATCGGGAATGCCCGGTCCGTTATCGGCAACATCGAAGCACACGAATGCGCCGCCAGCACTGGCGGCTTGCGCCGGGGGCAACGGCGGTTTTTCAGCGTGTCCGCGCACGACCGTCAACCACACCTGCGGCGCGGGCATGCCAGCCAGAGCATACTCAGCATTGTGAAGAAGATTGAGCAGAACCTGTTGCATCTGTGGAATATCGACCCAGATCATCGGGAGATCGGACGAACAGACAACTTCGAGGGCGATGCCGGAAGATCGCAGAGCAGCCCGTTTGAGATCGAGCACGCGCTCGATCAGATCGGTCGGCGACGTCCACTCTTTTGCCATCGGTCCGCGACGGGCGAAGGTTGCCAGACTCTGAACGACACGGCGGGCGCGCTTGGCGCTTTCGATGATCTGCGCGACTGATCGTTGATCCTCCGGATCGTGTTGCGGTGATAGCAGTTCGGCGTTGCCGAGGATGATCGCGAGCGGATTGTTCAGTTCATGCGCCACGCCAGCAACGATCTCACCCAGAGCGGCGAGTTTCGAGCTCTGAACAAGTTGCGCCTGCATGGTTCGCAATTGCTCATTGGCAACGCGCAGTGCATCATTTTGCGCTTCGAGCGCCGCCATCGCAGCGTCGCGTTCGTTTTCCGCTGCGCGAATGCGGAGCAGCGCCCGCACGCGCGCCATCAGTTCCTCAATATAGAATGGCTTGCTCAGATAGTCATCGACACCGGCATCGAGCGCTGTGACCCGGTCGGAGAGTTCGCCTTTGGCGGTCAACATCAGAATGGGAAGAAACCGCCGTCCCGCTCGCTCTTTCAAGGCAGTGCAGATCTGAACCCCCGGTGTGTCGGGGAGCATCCAGTCCAGCACCACAAGGTCAAAGGGGTTTGTTTCGGCGAGCCGAAGAGCGTCGGCAGCAGTGTCGGCGTGTAACGTCCGGTAGCCGGCTTCGCGCAGGACGATCCCAACAAGACTGGCGATCGTCGGATCATCTTCGACGATCAGGATGCAGACCTGGTGTTGCATGGCGCTATTGTATCACGGCTCAGTCGGTCGGCGAAGACGACCGTCTGCATGGTACAATACCAGACGCGATGGATGCAACACACTTTATCGACACGCATGCTCATCTTGGATTGGCTCAGTTCGATGCGGATCGCGGCGCTGTTCTGGCTCGCGCCGCAGCTGCCGGGGTTGTGCGGATCGTAGAAATTGGCTACGACCTGGCAACGTCGCGCGCTGCGGTTGCCCTTGCGGCGCAGCACGAACCGATCTACGCGGTTGTCGGCGTGCAGCCGAACCATGTGGCCGAATTGCCGGACGACTGGCTCGATCAGGTGCGTGCGCTGGCAGGGCAACCGAAGGTCGTCGCCATTGGCGAGATCGGTCTGGATTACTACTGGAATGCAGCTCCGGCCGCTCAGCAAGAAGCCTGTTTCCGGGCGCAACTCGATCTGGCGCGTGAACTGGGATTGCCCGTCGTTATTCACAGCCGCGATGCGCATGATGATACGATCCGCGTGTTACGCGATGCGGCGCGTGGTCTGACCGGCGTTATGCACTCGTTCTCCGGCGACTGGAGGTATGCTGAGCACTGCCTGGAGATTGGCTTCTCTCTCTCCTTCAGTGGTCCGGTCACCTTCCCGAAAGCCGTCGATCTGCACGAGGTGGTGCGACGCACCCCGCTCGACCGGCTTCTCACCGAAACCGACAGCCCCTATCTGGCGCCGCACCCCTTGCGTGGAAAGCGTAACGAACCCGCCAATGTTCGTCTGATTGCCGAACGTCTTGCTGTGCTGCGCGAAATGCCGCTCGATGCGCTGGTTGATGCCGTGTGGCGCAATGCGAAAGCGATATTCGGGCTATGAGTTTCCCGGTTGCCACCGTTCCGAATGAGACCCCATCGCGTTCCTGGTTTGCGCGTCTCGAGATCGGATCGCTCGTGATCCCGTTTCTGCTGACCGTCACTATCACCTGGAGCGTGACGCGCAGCCTCGAAGTCGCCAACTGGGCGGATGGTCTCACCATGCTGACCGGGATCGGTCTGACGGCGCTCGTTACCGGTATGATCTTCGCCCGCGTCTCATGGATGCCAGCGTGGCTGGCGCATCCGCTGGCATCGCTCCCCGGTCTTGTGTTTGTTATCCGTCAGATCAGTCCAGTGATTGGTGCGCAGGCGGCGGCTGAGTTTGGATCGACGAAGGCGCAGCGCCTGGTAACCTGGGGCGATTATGCGGCGGAAGTTGTGCTACGCGCGCTCATCTGGATACGCACGCTTCAGGCAGGTGGTCGCGGCGAGGACATTGTGCTGTTCGTCGTCACCCTGGCGCTGATTGTCTGGGGTGTCGGGTATGCCGCCGGGTGGCTGACATTCCGCCATCAACGCGCCTGGATCGCGGTTGGGTTGAATGCCAGCATCATGCTGATCAACTACACCTACGCCTGGCCCAAACCAACCGGTTTGTTCTTTCTCTTTTTCATCGCTGCCCTGCTTCTGATCGTCTACCAGCACATTGTTGCAAACCAGCGTCTCTGGCGGGCAACGCGCGTTGAGTTTCCCGACTTTCTGCCGGCGCGCATGCTGCTGGCATCGTTTGTCACCTTCATTCTGCTTGCGATTGTCACTGCCTTCCTGCCCAACCGCCCGGACAATGAACACCTGGCGCGCCTCTGGCGCACCATTCGCGCACCGATCACAGCGTTGCGCGAGGGATGGCAGGATGCATTCAGCACGATCAATGCGCCACCCGGTACGACCGGTGCGTTTCTGACCCGGAATGCGCGGGTTGGCGGTCCCCGTCAGTTGGGAACGGCGCTGGTGATGACGGTGCGATCCCGTGAGTACAGTTACTGGCGCGCAACCGCGTTCGACCGCTACACCGGTCGGATGTGGCAGAACGCAGTGGGTGAACGGGCGCGCGCCGCACTGGGAGTGACGACTGCTGAAGACGCGCGCACGCCGCTGGCGCCTGGCGTAGTGCTTGAACAACCTGAACTGCGGGGACGGACGCTGGTGACGACGACCTTTGAACTGGCGCAAACGCGATCCGACGGGCTGGTGATGGTCGGCGGAGCGCTGGCTTCGACCAGTTTGCCGGTGTTGATGCAGCACGGGTATCTCGACATAGATGGCGAGTTGTTGCCCAATTTCACCGAAACGGCGACGGTTGTCGCCGCAGCGCCGCTGGAGGCATCGCAAACCTACACCGTCGCCACGTATCTTTCGACCGTCGATGAGCAGAGCCTGCGCGAAAGCGGAACCGGTTACCCGGAATGGGTGCGCATGTCGTATCTGCAATTACCCGAAACGGTGACGCCACGGGTGCGCGAACTGGCGGCAACAATTGTTCGCAATGCCGGTGCGGTCACACCTTACGACAAGGCGCTGGCAATCCAGGAGTATCTCCGCACCCTGCCGTACAACGATCAGCGCCCGATGCCGCCGGAAGACCGCGATTGGGTCGACTGGTTCCTGTTCGATGCGCCGGGCGGCTACTGCGACGATTTTGCTTCAGCAATGGTGGTGCTGCTGCGCGCCGGGGGCGTTCCGGCGCGTTGGGTCCAGGGGTATGCTGGCGGCGAACTCGATCCGGATCGCCGGGTGTACCTGGTTCACGAAAATATCGCCCATAGCTGGCCCGAAGTGTACTTCCCCGGCTATGGCTGGCAGCGCTTCGAGCCAACGCCAGCGCCGTATGCCAGTGTGCCGGTTCGTCCGGCGTTTCCGCCGGCAGATGCGGCTGAACGACCGGAGACAACCGGGGGCCTGGGAGGTGCGCTGAGCGATCCGGAAGCCATGCTGCGTGAAATGATCGAGCGCAATACCGGTCCGGCGATCAGCGACGCGGATGCGTTGCAGCGCGAGATCGAAGCGCAGCGCATGCAGGAGCGATTGCGCCTGGCGGCGCTGATCGGCGGATCGCTGGCATTCCTGACAGCACTGATCGGCGCCGGAGCGCTGTGGTTGCACTGGGATGTGCGCGGCCTGTCACCTGCCGCAACCGCCTATGCGCGTCTGACGCGATTGTCCGGGTGGGCTGGCGTGCACGCGCCACCCGATGCGACGCCGTATGAGTATGGCGCGCTGATCGGTGAACGCATTCCCCGCCAGAAACGCACTATTGATCGGATCGTCAGCGCTTTTGTCGCCGAACGGTACCATCCAGGGCATACCGCGAACAATCAGTTACCGAAAGAAGACTGGCAGGCATTGCGGCGTGAACTGGTCGCACTGCTCGTCGGGCGGATCGGCGCAGCGCTGCGTTCACCGTTTCGTAACACTCCTCCGCGCAGGCGGCAACGTGCGCAGTAACAGAGGCGCCTCCGGCAGTGCAGTTACTCCCAAGACGCCGGGTCTCACAGGTCCCGCGCCATCCGCAGGCAGAAGCGCCAACCTGAAACGGTCGGGCAGCATGCCGATACAAGTGTTCCCGCGCTTACCAGAGGATGTCAACGCTGGTTATGGGGTACGTATCGAACATATGAACGGGTAATCACGGCTATAATCGAACGTCGTCTCTCCCCACGATTGCATGATCTCCTGGTATGCCGCTTCGTAAGGCAGAGGGCAGCGCATAACCGCATCAATAAACACCTGCGGCGGTCGATAGTTATGATCTGTAACGTAGTGGTGGATCATGACCGGTGCAGCATAGACAATGTTTCCGTCGAGAATCCAGATTTCACCGTTGTTGGTCATCACCTTCTTACTCCCATATTCCAGAAAGATATGAGACTTCCCGCAAAAATCGCATTCGTGGAAGCCAAGCATCGGAGCGTGGACGCCGCATGCACAATGCTCGCGCAGACGCTCCTGAAATGCTGGCGGTGTTGGACCAATCGTGTAAGGAAACAGCGAGTCGAGCCAGCCGACCGCCAGGGCGGTGTATCCCGACCGCTTGCTGGTAAACCACGTATAAGGTTGGAGATCGGCGAAGTACATGGATATTCCTCCAGTATTGATTGCTATGTCCGCTCCAGTTATCTCCCCCCTGAACCAATTGTCGTGATCGCACCCTGAATTCACCGTTGCTAATGTAAGGAGGAGGGGCGGTCGGCAAACCGCTCCTCCTGTGACGTCTCTGTACCAGTTCATTCGGATTTGAGATTACTTCCAGTAACGTGGGGTGAACGTGAGCCAGACGCCGCCATCTTTTGGCTCAAGCGTTTTCACGTTAATGCGCTCATTTGCTGCCAGCACAACGGTTCCCAGCAGGTCTGCGAGTTGCTGTGCCAGCGAGTCCGGACCGTATCCCACCCAGCACATAAGCAGTCGCACGGGTTGTCCCAGGCGATACTCACGGCAGGCGAGAATGATATCGAACAACTTCTGAGCATCGATCGGTTCGCCCCGGAGGGGTACAGTCACAAACGGAACAGCATACGTTTTGCCGTTCTTATTGGGCCGTGAGCCGTGACAGAGCACTTCAAAGAACACTCTGTCCGTTGGCACATTCATTGCCATGCGGATGGTGTCATCCGCGTAACCCAGAACGACACGATTCGGAAAAGCAGTGGGGAACACCGGAACGCCGTGGATGATCATTGCTGTCTCCTTTTGAATTCAGGAGCGCAGAGCACACCGACGTTCCGTATGTCCCGTGCGGGACACTCCAGAAAGCTGGTGTGTCCCGCGCGGGGGCAAATGGACAATAAGTGCAGCGTCATGCTGCCGCGTGATGGTCGTGGCGCCGCACCACACGGTAAGCGTATGGGGGCGATTTCCTCCTGAGACTGGTGCGCCGCCGGGCGGCGCAGCGGATACGAGTGACGCGCGAGGCGTCGCGGCTGAACCGACCGGTGACCGACAGAGGAACAAGCAGGAAATCCGGCGCATGACGCGCCATTGATGTTCTTTCCGAAGGCGTGTGCGTCAATCGCGCGTCAACGCGCATCAGAAAGCCAGATATGGTATGGGGTTGTCAGGGTGCAATGCAGCGAGGAACTCGCTGCCGGCCCCAACCGGGCCGGTGATACGAAGCCAGCCGACCGTCTCGCCGGTACGGGAGGGGAGTTGGTGGGCGGGCCTGGTCTCGGCGGCCCGGACAACCGACCGCCGGTCACCAACGATTTATGACGACGACTGCTGCCGTTGCGCGCGACGCTGAAGTTCGGCGCGGCGCAGTTCGCGCGCCTCGCGGATGGTGGCGGGCGCACCGTTCAACAACTCGACATATCCTGCAACGACCCGATAGATAACGGTGTGGGTCGCTTCCCAGCGGCGCCGGGTGTAGTCCCGCTCGGCTGCGCGCGTTTCTTCTGGTGTCATCGCCCAGGTTGCGCGCTGCTTCGCCGTTTCGTCAAGGTCTGCCAGCGTCTGATCGACCTCTGGTCCGTTGCGGGGCAACGGCGCCTGTTCCAGCAACCCTTCGACAAGGACGCGGTTGCCGGGGCGCAGGAGCGCCGGCGCGTCGGGATGGTTGAGCGGGATAACGACCGGAATCCCTACCGTTTCGGTGATCACTGCGCGACTTGCTGCGCGCGTGCGTGGTATCTGGACGCGAAGGGTCACATGCGCCATGGCGATGCCGGGGCGCAACGGATGGCGCCGGATGCGCGCCGGGGCGGTGACTTCGCCACACAGGCGGACATCGCACCCCTCTTCGTCGTCAGGGGTCACGGGACGCACTGCATCGGCGATGAGCGTCGGCAGCAGCCCAGCGGCGTCAGACGACTTGTTCCACTCCAGACGCCCTTCGATCAGCAGGCGCGCGCCGTGGTGCGCGTGATCAAGAAGTTCGCTGCCGGGAATTTCACGCATGACCCGGATCGGCAGACGAAAGTCGCCGCCGAGCGGACCCGTCATGCGCAGGTGCGGGCGGCGGTGCAGGTTCTGGCGACTCGCGGATGGAACGTCGAGAATGCCGACGGCTGCAGCGTGGTAGGTGTTGGGTTGAGAAGTCGCTTCGCTCATTGCAGGCTCCCTGTCGGGTCGAATATAGCCGAATGACAGGCATAGCATAGCAACTGTCGCATAATAAAAAAAGCGCCCGAAAGTCCTTTTCTGGCGCGCCTGAATGGTGATCGTATGGTAGGATAGACAGGGAGCAGCGCTTACGATTCTGTGATCGAGACCTGATGGTATTGCCGACCGGTTTTTGCCTGGGCACGTTCGGCGTTTCCTGCACCAGGCCAATCCGTGGTCTCTTTGGGAATAAACCACGGATTGCCACGGATTGAGCGGATGGGCACGGATGTTTTTCTTTCTTAATCCGTGCCGATCTGTCGCATCCGTGCTCATCCATGTGCTGTTTAGGAATAAACCACGGGTATATACGGATTAAGCGGATTGCTACGGATGTTTTTCTTTCTTAATCCGTGCTGATCCGTCACATCCGTGCCCATCCGTGGTCTATTCATAAAAATCACGGATTGCCACGGATTAAGCGGATGGGCACGGATGTTTCATTTATAATCCGTGCCCATCCGTGGTCTACTCCTTCCGTGCCGATCCGTCACATCCGTGCTCATCCGTGTTCTATTCAGGAATAAACCACCGATCGGCGCAGGATGTCGACTCACCAGATAATCGAAAAACCGCGTTCTTCGCCGGTTGGCTTCTCCCAGCGCACGTCCACTGCTTCGACGCGGGCATGCGACGGACCGCTGTAGCACCAGCTGACCATCTTCTGCACCGCCGAACGTTCACCTTCAAAGACTGCCTCGACGCGCCCGTCCTCCAGGTTGCGCACCCACCCGGAGACACCGACTTCACGAGCGTAATTACGTGCGCTGGCACGAAAATTCACTCCCTGAACGCGACCTGAAATGAAGACGTGTGCGCGAGCCATGTCCATCATGTGTTAATTTCCTCCGCCCTGGCGGTAGCGATGAAAATGACCCGTTCCGCTATGTTGGTGGTGCGATCGGCAAGACGTTCGAGTACATGCGCGGTATCGATCAGGAGCAGCGCACAGTCGAGTTTGCGCGGATCCTGGCGCGCTGCATTCTTCAACGTTTCGATCACACGGTCTTCCAGGGCATCGATTTCCTGATCTTTTTCGCCGAGCGAGCGCGCCAGCGTCACATCAAGTTGCACAAAGGCGTCCAGGCAGGTGTGCAACATGGTCTGAACCAGCGTCCCCAGGCGGTGGAGTTCCATCGGAGCTTCAATGATCGATGGCGTTTGCAGGCTGCGCTCGACTTTTTTGGCGATGCCCTTGGCATAGTCGGCGGCACGTTCGAGTTCACCGGCAATTGCGATTGCTGCCAGCAGACTGCGCAGATCGGTGGCGACCGGTTGTTGGGTGGCGATCAACTGGAACACATGCTCGTCGATAGCGTTGCGTGCAGCGTCAATCTCACGATCACGCGCAACAATTTCGCGCGCCAGTTCGATGTCGAGCCGATCCAGCGCCTTGATAGCGTCGGCAAGTTGATGTTCGACGCGACTCCCCATGCGAAGGAGATCGTCGTGCACCGATTGCAGTTGCTTGATGTAATGATCCCGCATGCTGTTCTCACTTTCGCGCGCTCCGTCACGCGCCAATTCTCTTATGTGTGTCACTGCGAGCACGACGTGGCATTCTGCTGTGCAGGGAGATTGCAACGCTCCGCAGGCTCGCAGTGACGGCAGGTGCGGGCTATCACTGCGGGCGCCGCGCGGTGATCTTTTGGAACCGGCAGGCGTGGTCGCCGGACAGAGTCAACATCGTCTGGATGTTGAATGTCGCTGATCCATCCTTTCAGTGCCACGTATGGTAGCGGATATTGTACACCGATTATGCTAAAAATGTGTTAAGAAGCGGTAATATCCTGTGGTGGTGAAGCCAGCGATGGACGGCGCTGTGAATGAACATTCATTATGACTGCGCGTCGTAGCGTTATCTATGAATCATCATTGCAGGCACGCCGGGCGCGCTAATTGCTGGGGCGATCAGCAATCGGCGGATCTCCTGTCTGGAACCATGGCATTCTGATGAGCATACCGATGCACATATACACACCGTGAACGTCGGCGCCGGTCATCGTCCTGTCCGCTCTCGCAGCGCGCGCGTCGCAGACCGATGACACAACTCATTCATCTTTGCGGCGTACACTGACAGTGTTTCCAGAACGTATCGCACACATCATTCATCAGGCGGTCGATCGGTTCTGCATTGTTGAGAGGCGGACGATGGCGGTCAAATCCACACCTGCCGACAACCATTATGAGAGCGAAGCGCACATCATCGCGCGCGCAAAGGCTGGCGACGCCGACGCGATCGGGCAGTTGTACGAACGGTATGCTCCGCAGGTGCATCGTTACATCGCTTCCCGACTGGGCGATCCCGTGCTCGCTGAGGATGTATGCAGCGATGTGTTCGTCAGGATGCTGGAAGGACTGGAGCGATATGAAGATCGCGGCTGGCCCTTTTCTGCCTGGCTCTACCGCATTGCCTACGCGCGCACCATGGACATGCTCCGCCAGGCGCGCCGACGCCCATCCGTTCCACTCGATGAAAGTGCGCCTCAAGCGCTCGAACCCCCGGATGAAGCGGTTATCTCGCGGATTGCATACCATGAACTCCAGAGCGTGATGCGCATCCTGACCCGTGATCAGCGTCTTGTGTTGCGCCTGCGGTTCGATGAGGATCGCTCGCTCGCCGAGATTGCCGAGTCGCTTGGGCGCACGGTTGGTTCGGTGAAAGCGCTCCAGCACCGCGGGCTGGCGCGCCTTGCCGAGGCGCTTGCCGACCATCCGGCGCATCAACCGATCGTTGCCTCATAGGTGCGTTCCAATCCCCGGTTCTATCATCTCCGGCGTTTCGTGTTCGCCGCATGCCGCTTTTATGCGGTGCTGCTTGACGCCCCTTCTATCGCCCGCGTATAATGCCCTGGAGGGTTTCTTCTGGCGATGGAAGCGGTATGGATCGCGAAACATTCGAATCAATCGTTATCGAGGCGCTGGACTCGCTGCCGCCTGAATTTGCCCGCTATCTTACGAATGTCGAAGTGCGGATCGAAGCGCGCCCCAGCCGCGAGCAGCGCCGCGCACTGGGTTTGCGCCCCTGGCAAACGATCTATGGGCTGTATGAAGGGGTGCCGCTGACGGAGCGCACTGACGGCGATCCGCTGATCCCGGATGTCATTACGATCTTTCAGGCGCCGCTGGTGCGTGATTTTCCCTCGCGTGATGCGCTGCGCGAAGAGGTGCGGCGCACGGTGCTGCACGAAATCGCCCACTTTTTCGGCATCAGCGATGAGCGGTTGCACGAATTGGACGCCTACTGAGGACGTGGACGCTCGCTGAGCGAGCGCCATTCACCATTGTTCGGTCATGCGACACGTTTTCTCATCACCGCTGTTTGTGTCGATCTACGCTGTGTCGTTGATCGTCTGGGCATTGCTGGTTGTCGATACTGTCGGTCTCGCCGTGCGCGCGACAGAACCGCCGGTGTTTCCAACTCCAACGCTACCGCCGGTCACGCCGGTTGCAGACACGCCGACGCCGGCGCCGGCGATCATCCCGTCGGTTCAGACAGAGAGAACGGTTTCGCCTGTGTCCGCGCTCCCCGAAGAAGGCGCATGGTTTCATCCGAAGACGGGGCGGTATATTGCTGCCTGGCTCCCCAACTCGTTCGGCTCCGAGAATCGCGAGTCGTTCGAGGCGAACGCCGATATTCTCGACGAGATCAGCCCGTTCTGGTACTCGCCGTCGCCAGCCGGCACGCTACGCTTCGGGCGCGAGGCGCGCGACCGCACGCTGATCGAACTGGCGCGCAGCAAGAATGTGCTGGTCATTCCAACGGTGCACAATGTCGTTACCGGCGATGACCCGGCGCCGGGCATTCTGCGCAACCCGCGCCTGCGCTCGTACCACGTGCAGCAGATTGTCGATGAAGTGCTCACCTATGACTATGATGGGATTGATATCGATTATGAGTTTATCAGCAGCAGTCTGCGTGATGAATACAGTGCGTTTATTATCGAACTCGCCGATGCGCTCCACGCTCACGGCAAACTGTTGACCGTCGCCGTGCATGCCAAGGATTGCGATTACTGCGGGTTGGGAGGATTTCAGGATTGGGCGGTCATCGGTCAGGTTGTTGACCGGTTGCGGATCATGACGTATGACTACCACTGGCGCGGCGGCGGTCCCGGTCCGGTAGCGCCGGTCTACTGGGTGGAACGTGTCGCCCGCTATGCGGTGACGGTCGTTGATCCGGCAAAGGTCATCATCGGCGTGCCGTTCTACGGCTACAACTGGCCTCGTGACGGCGGCGGCAATGCGCGCGGGCAAACGTGGGCGATGATTAACGATATCATTCAGACATACCGCCTGTCGGTCAATCTGATGGAGAGCAACCAGAACGGTCTGGTGCAGGAAAACTGGATCACCTACAGTTCGCGCGAAGAAGGGCGGCGCGAGGTCTGGTTCGCCACCAGCAGCGGGTTGGACGCGAAACTGCGTCTGGTGCAGGAACTCGACCTGGCGGGTATTGCGATCTGGCGGCTCGGCGGCGAAGACCCGCGCAACTGGGAGGTCATTCGCAGTCGCCTGCTGCAGGACCCGTATGAGTCGCAGCGCGTGTTGAGTCGGTTATTGCCGGAGCACTGATGGTCAGGACGGAGATCAAGGCGAATCAGCGCGAGGCGGCGCAACTCTTCGTGCGCGGCGTGGCGGCGGCGCGCGGCGGGCAGCGTCGTCTGGCGGCGGTGTTGCTGGCGCGCGTTGTGCAACTCGATCCGCAGCACGAGATGGGATGGCTGTGGCTCTCCGGCGTTCTCGACGATCCGAAGGAGATCGCATTCTGTCTGCGTTCAGTGCTGGCGATCAACCCGCAGAACGAGCGCGCCCGGCGCGGACTGGCGTGGCTGGAGAGTCGCCAGTTGCTGCGCGATGGCGATGCCGACATCACGGCGCCGTTTGCGCGTGCAGCGCCCAATGTGGCGGAAGAGAGCGTCTCAAATGGCAGTGATGGCGCGGTCGCTGCACCATCGCCATCGCTGTGGCGCACGCGGTTGATCGGTTTTCTGTTTCCGGCGCGTGAGCCGTCGCGGGATCACACCGATTCCTGGTGGGTCGGATGGCGTCTCTCGCGTCAGGAGATGAGTCGGGCGCGCGTGTTGCTCTGGAGTATGCCGATTTTGCTGCTGGCGCTCACACTCGCACTCAATTATGCGCTTCGCACCGCAGTGGAGCGGAACCAGGCGCTCGTTCAGGCGGAACTGACGCAGCGCGCGATCGCTGCCGGGGAAGAGGCAGCACCGACGCCGGAGGAACCGGTCGTTGCTGTTCCGGCGCTGCTCGAAACCACACTGGCGGAGGAGCGCAATGCCGCGACGCTGGCATACCTGAGTCGTCTGGAAGCGCCACGTGCCCGTCTGCGTGGCGCAATCGAGTCGTACCGCAACGCCACGAGTCGACCCGGCGGCTCGTCGATCATCCATGCGACCTCGGCGCAGCGTCTGCGGGATGAGATCGAGCAGGCATACGCAGTCATCGCAGCAGTGCAACCGCCGGATGCGCTTGCCGAAGCGCACGCACTCTACCTGCAAGGGCTGGAACTCGAACTGACGGCGCTCGACCATATGCTGGCGTTCTACAGCAGTTTTCGCGCCGAAGACGCCAATCGCGCCGCGCTCGCAATGGCGGAAGCGGCGCGCCGCATCGATCAGGCGCGCCAGGCGTTCGACCGGCAGCAGGCGGAACTTTCGGTGGAGACGCCGCTGCCCCACTCCGCCAGGTGATGGTCGTCTCTCAACAGTACGCCAGTTGCGCTGCGCATTGCGTTTCTACGATGCGCAATGGCTGGCTCTTTGTGATTTCAGAACATCCTCAACTGTTCATCCTTCTTCGGATAAAATGTACCGACGATGATAAAAGGGTTGGGTGCCCTTTTGTGATACTGTAGCGTCGTGCCTAAAAAGAAGTACAAATCTTTTGTTTGAGCAAAATCATCGAAATACTTTCTGCGAACATCTTCAATTGCCCTTTGTTCGTCTCCTTCATGTCTCTGTAGACAATTCCAGAAAAGTTGACCTGTCTCCCAGTCTTCTATCATCAGATTGCTCTCTTTGCCATTGCTATCTCTAAAGCGATATTTGAATGTGTAGGGAAGTTTCTTTACTATCTGGAATTCTTTCTCCAGGTCTTCTTCTTCATCGGGGAATAGTCTTAACTGTCGGCGATCTGCCTGGATTTTCATGACTTTCTCCATATCCCATTCTCTTTCAGTTGGTTTGGCGTAGAAATCAAGAATTTCTTTGGGTTTAAAGGTGGCTAGTGATGTGCAAATTTTCGGGTTTTTGGCCTCTTCGATCAGAGCATCGAGATCGTCATAGACGTTTTTTAGGCAAATATGCTTCCGCTTTTCCCAATTATTCTCTGTATCGATATGTCTAATGACTTCTATTTTTGATCCCGGTGCGGGTCTGTAGCTTTCCGGGCGGAAATCTTGCTCGTTTCTTTCCAGATCGACGGAGATCCAATCATACTTTTTGTACCGTTCGTCATAGGTTTTCTTACGAAAAGGAACGGGATAAATCCTTATCCAGGAACCATCCTCACGAAATCCGGCAGTACAAACCAGTTCGTCGTATTTGACCGAAATTGTCGGATATGTTTTGACGGTGATCAGGACGTTCATGCGCATGACGAATCACCTCACAGATGTTCCACCTCGTAAGCAAAGCCAGGCAACTTACTGATAGCCTCGGCCAGATGATGACGATGGCAGCGCTGGCTCTCAGCTTCAAAGCATGTAAGAGCGATACGGCGATAGCACTGAAGAATGTTCAGGATTTCTTGTTGGGTAGATACCGTAGCAGGTAAAACCTTGCGGCGATATGCGGCAAATAGTTCGTTGTAATCATCTTGCGTCTTCAAGCCTTTTCTCAACTCAGGGGCAATACCCACGTCTGGAAAATGTCGGTATTCAATGTCAACGTTCCTGCATATCCGTTCCAACTGGCGCTTGCTAAACCCTGGTTTCCTGCTCACCGGGTTATTGCGAACATCGACCAGCACCCTGATGCCGTTTCTGATCAAGGCATTAAGATAATTTTCCAGCGAACGTCCTTCATAGCCGATAGTAAACAAGACGGTTCGATATTCCACATATCTATACTGTTCTACTCGTTTTTGCGCTTCCTTATCCAGGACTTCTTCCAGGATTTTACTGCGTGTGGCATAGTAGGGATATTGCTCATACAACTCACGAAGCAGCTCATTTCTCTGTTTCTTCCGATACTTCCGCAAGATTTCACGAATGATCCAGGTATCACGGGGATGAAGACTGTTCAGGCTATTCTGTTTTTCGATAAGAGTAATCGTATACTCATCTTCCTGCAACAAAGCTCTGGCACACAATCCATTAATGTCCCACTGAGCAGTGAACGAGTAGCCACCGTAGTTATAGGGAATAAACTCATAGACTGGTTTTTCCTGCCGCTGACTCAGCAAAAAAAGCATTTTCTGCAAGAAAAGTTTATCTATAGCACCACCAAAGATGTCTATCAATGCTAAAAGAACTTTTCGACGGTACAGCATGACATTCATCCGGAAGATGCCTCGGCTTTTGGATCAGCGTGCCCGGCGGCGAGCGATGGTATGCACCCATAGCACGTTTTTTCTATTGTAGCACACCTCAGGCGGAATTACGATAGTGCCGGGTGTACCGACATGCCCGTCAATGATGCTGGAACGGGATCCACGGGCGTCTCCATAAGTCGTTCGTTGTCCTGGTGTTCCTGCACATCAGAGAAATCACCGCCAGGAAGAGGCGCACGGTTTGCTGACGCCGATGGCATTGTAGCAATGTATCGACGCGGCAGTCGAACGCCAACGCAGATGCGAGCGCCTGTGCAACACGATCGGGCAATTGGCTGCTATTGATCTCCCACCCTTGAGCGATGGAGAGTTGAACGCCAGGATTCAGTCCGCGCGGGAGGAAAAGCAAGCGCGCTGTGCGAGTCGTGCCTGATACGAATTACTGCCGTCTCCGGATTGTTGTCGCATGGAGCACCGCGTCGAATTCTCGAGGAGGTGCGCAAGGATCACGTGTATGGACCTGCGAGAATCCATTATGCATCGAACAGATCATCGAACAGATCAGGCATGGGTGGCTCCCTCAAGTCCATGCTTTCACAGGAGAAGCGCTCAATAGCAGCAAGTACCTGATGGTGTTGATGTGGATCAGACAGCACTACCTTCAAGTCCTCAGGAGGTTCATAGATCAACGAATTGCTGACTTCCTTATTGACGGCCCTGGACAGGGCAGTTATCAGTTGTCTGCACATCCTCTGCATGTGCTTCAAGGACTCTCTGTTCTCCCACAGGCCGAACATTCCAAACGTTGCGTCATTCAGCAGATTATTAATGTTCAGCGTTAGATTCGTTTGTAAGCTGGCTCTTCCTACGGCAGCGAGCACCGCGCTATGAATTCTTTCGAATAGAATCCGCTTGCAAAAGAGGTTTTCCTCTGGAGACTGATGCACGTCTGGATCATAAGGAATGAAGTAAAGCGGACGTGGATCGTCACCTGGCTGCACCCGCATAACTGGATGGCTGCCGGGAGCGATGCTAAAGAATTGACTTCCACTCCAGTCAAACACTACACGCACATCCCAAGAGTCAATGTCAAGCCCTATCATTGTTGAGTCGCCAGCCGGTAAATGGTGTCTTCTCAACTCATTCGACAATCTACTGAGAGTGGCTTCCAGGCGTGCGCTCTCACGAGCAGGGAGGGCATACGCGAGAATTGAAGCCTGTATCTGCTCAGGACTCAGACCTAACGCTTCTGCCAGCGGCTCATCTGCCAGCAGCAGAAATGTGCGAGCCTGAATTGCCTGCTCTGTCGCAACACCAAAAGAACTCGCTTTGCATTCTACCAGGGCGAATTTGAGATCTGTCTCACGTTTCAAGACCACATCAGGCCTGACTCTTTGCTGCCTCTGTAGATTTTTCGACCATAGATGTGTAATGAATATCGCCGATGAAAGCAGTAGCCCCCGGATCGAGGTAACGCTGAACATTGGTGACCAACCGATGTACCGTGTTGCCGCAAGTGCCGCGAGGCAGTATCGCCACAAGCCCCTGGGTAGTAAGCTCCAGAAAGAGAGGCTGCCAGAGATGGCGATCTACGCCATAGACATGAACTTTTGTGGGTCCCAGGCGTATCGGGTGACCCCAGAGGCGGAACTTATTCCGCCTGCGCTCAAACGTCGCCTTTATCCAATGGTCAAATACCTCTTGCGTCAGCGGTTCCTGGAAATGGATCGTGACAGGCGCTCCAACCAGCCTGCGAAACCCACCGGGCACATCAACAGACTCCTGAATGCCATACCAGGCGTGTTGCTCAGTCAATTTCAATAACTTCTCATAAATCCTGACAACAAACAGAAGATGGCTGCGATGGTCGCGGAAGCTCTCACTTCGATTGGTAACGCGCCCATTGTCGTAAAAATCATGTCCACCTTTTCCCACCGGTGAAGGGAAGCGCAATTGACTGATCGCATACATTAGACATCATCAAGATTTAGTGATATACTATTTTTGTACAATCTGAAAATGGAGAAAAACGATGTGTAAGTATCGATCCATTATCGAAAATCCGGAGAAATTACGCTCTATGACCGGACTGACCGTTGAAGAGTTCCACGCGCTGGTTCCGATCTTCCACGCCGCATTTGAAGCGTATATGAAACGTCGCACGATTGATGGCCGCGTCCGATATTGTCGTCGCTACGTCTCGTATGCAAACTCGCCGCTTCCGACAACAGAAGATAAATTGCTCTTTATTTTGACCTACTTAAAACAAAACCCAACGCAAGTGATGCACGGACACCTCTTTCAAATGAGCCAATCAAACGTAAGCAAATGGGTGCATCTTTTGCACGGAGCGCTGAACTATGCGCTTTCACAGCAAAATCTCCTGCCTGCGCGCACTGCCGACGACCTGGCGAGGCGATTGCAGGAAGAACCGTCGTGTGAAGAACCGTCGTGTGAAGAACCGTCGTGTGAAGAACCGTCGTGTGAAGAACCGTCGTGTGAAGAACCGTCGTGTGAAGAACCGTCGTGTGAAGAACCGTCGCATGCGACAAAAGCGCCCCCCTTTTTATCCATGACGGCGTAGAACGTCCCATTCGCCGTCCAAGCGACAAAGTCGACCGGGAGTTGTATTACAGCGGTAAGAAGAAACGACATACGCTTAAGAACGTTCTCATCATTGATGAGTTTGGCTCTATTCACTTTTTGAGTGACACCTACGAAGGAAGGGTCCACGATAAATGTATTGCGGATGAAGCGGGATACACCCTTCCAAACGCGAGCATTCTCTATCAAGACGCCGGATTTCAAGGATTTACCCTGCCTGGCGTCCAGATTATGCAGCCAAAGAAGAAGCCGCGCAATGGAACCCTCACGCCGCAGGAAAAGGAGGAAAACCGGCGTATCTCATCCGTTCGCGTTCGTATTGAACATGTTATCGGCGATATCAAGCGGTATCGAATCATTCACGACATTATCCGCTTCAGTTGTTCCGAATTTCGGGATATGGTCATGGAAACATGTTGCGGGCTGCATAACTTCCGAATTTGGCTGAAACGCAAAAAGCAGTCCAAAAATCAAAACGAATCTTGATGAAGTCTATTGGAGAGTAAATCTCTTGCAGTTCCTTCAGCTTCTCCTGAAGAACGCCCACACGATCCACAAGACGAAAACTCGTTGCTCGGCGCTCAATAATTTCACTCTCTTCATTTTGATCCTCTGCAAGCTCTTCAAATTCCTGATCTTTCTCGTCCAACTCCATCTCCGGTTGGTCTATCTCAAAAATGCTATCATGGGTGAACACAATCCGCGTGAAGCGATGTGGACGGCTCAATCGAGTAACGAGTTCCCACAGCACATTAAAGGTCAACCCACTCAGCCATACATAGTCCAGATCGGGATGGCTAAAGACGAGACGCCGAACCCATCGGTTGAAACGATCACTCGGCAATGGACTGTACACTGCCAGGATTCGCGGCCGTAAGACCTCGAGAAACCCTATCTCACCCTCGGCTTCATCGTGGAGGAGAAACATCGTTTCATCGAGCTGCTTTGTCCACACGTTGTGTCGCCGCAGGAGTTCCGTCAGGAGAAGGTTTTTCGGGGATGGTATTTCCTCCGGCCCGTCCCGAAGCTCTAAAAGTTGAGTTTTTATCAGGGGGCGCCTGAGCTTCTTCTCCGTAAGCTCGTCGAACCGCTCCGACATATAGCCATCGAAGTAGCGAATAACCTCGTGCCGATTTCGTAGTTCTTTGAGATGGTATGTATCCATAGCACGTCTCCTTTATTCTTCTATTTTGTCATACGCCCGGCGCTTTTTCCAGCCGCGCCTGCACCAACACTGCTACTGCTTCATACACCCTCGCGCGTTCACCTGCCGTCAACCTCAACACGCTAAACACCGCCTCGTCCATCGTCCAACGGTCGGATTGGGGAGGTTTTGTCAATCGAACCATTCTACATCCATCGGATCGGTTCCGGTGGCGCGCATATTCTGACGATCCAGATGCCACCGCAACGGGTTGGTCAGGATGTATTCGCGGATGCAATTGAGGGATTCCTCAGTGCGGATGATGTGTTCGTAATAATTGCATTGCCAGACAGGCGCGCCGGGTGTGCTGCGGTATTCATTGATGCATTTCGTGGCGGCGGATTTGAATGAACGGACAATCGTGGGGATAGAACCGGGAACGGGTTTCCCGAATTGTTCTGGTTCTGGTCGGGGCACGGCATGCCGTGCCCCGACATGTTCTGTTTCATTCAACACAATGATGCCATGCACATGATTCGGCATCACCACAAATTCATCCACCATGGCATGAGGGAAATGGTCAGGGATCGCCAACCAGCACGCTCGAACAATATGCCCCACGTGACTCAACCGCATCTCGCCATCCACAATGCGTCCAAACAAACATGCCCGATCCTTCGTCACGATGGTGATGAAATACGCCCCCGCCTGGGTGTAGTCGTACCCTTTCAGGCGGATGGAACGACGGTGATGCTTCTGGGGGTCATACCGCATGGCTACACGCTCCTCGCCTTCTCCGGCTGCGCCCGCACCGGCGCCGCTTTTGCCTTATGTACCGGATGCATCTCGAAAGTGGCTACGTGAGCGACGACCCTCGACCGAATCGTGGAATCGACAGTTCGCCAACCGGGAGTGTGCGCGTGACGTGTTTGAGATAACGTCGCCGCAGCGCGTTCGCCTGTCGTGGGATCTGGCACGTTGAACACGACATTGTTATTTCAACGACTCCTCCACAATCCTTATCTCCTCCGGCGTCAGTCCGTAGAGACGATAGATGCGCTCGTCAATCTCGCGTTCCAGGTCTGTCACGTCCGCCTGTGGATTGGCTTGTTTTGCCGCCAGAATCCTGTCCACCAATGTCTCTAAAACCTTGCACTCTTCGGTTCGTGGGTTAGGTATTGGAAATTTTTTCATGAATATGGCGCTTGGCTCATAAAAATCATTTTGTAACTTTGCCAGTAGTTGAGTAAAAAGCCACATAATGACAGATGAATTTAGAATCCCCAGTAGATATTTACTTACTTCGGTAATAATAAAGGCTTTTTGGTTTGTATAAAAACTGCTGTCTTCCCAAGCAAATTCATTTTGCTTACATATATTGGGATACACAATCTTCGGCCGCTCGAATTCCTGCCAGTAGGCAATGTTGTCTTGGATTTCATACCACTCGTAGCTGCCGGGCTTCCTGCCGCCGGGCACACCGGGCATCAGACGCTTTTTGAAAGGCAGAAGATGCTCGTAAACAGCCGGATACTCTTTGATGTTGATCCCACGCCTGGTGAAGATGAGCCACAAATCCTGCGGTTCCACCCGCCAGCGTTTGATGTCACGGCCGCGAAGGAAAGGCTTGAGCACGTCGGCGGATGAAGGATGTTCGGCGATGAGACGGTCGCGGGTGGCGCGGTCTACCACAAAGGCTTCGTTCAGACCGGTCAATATCCCACGATAGAGCCGCCCGTTGACGTATTCGCCCAGCGGTGTGCCGGCGGCGCGGAGTTTGTCCAGCAGCCGGAGGTTGACGGGCGATTCCAGTCGCCAGCCGTCAGGACGAAGTTCACGTTGTGCGAGCAGGAAGCTGTGGGCGCGAAAGACATGGGGAAATTCCTCCACCGGCGGCCCGGGCTGCCAGTTCAGGGCGCGGAGTTGGGAGTCAGCCGCTGGTGCTTTGCTCAGGACAAGAATGGTCGGGTAGGCGATGGCTGTGAAGACCGGCGCGTCGCCGAAATCAATAATGCAGTGCAGGGTCTGGCGGGCGAGAAGTTCGCGCAGCTTCTGACCATAGGCGGAGCGGAAGAACTTGTTGCTGGAAATAAAGGACAGAATGCCGCCGTGGCGAAGAAGATTGAGGGCGCGCTCGTAGAAATACACGTAGAGGTCTGCCGTACCGGTATAGCACTGATACCCCTGGGCTTGCAGCAATGGCTTCAACTCCTTGATCTCCTCCTGCCGCACATACGGCGGGTTGCCGATAACGATGTCAAAGCCGTCGCGGATGCCAAACATCCACTCCGGATCGAAAAAGGACGCTGAGGCATTCTGGTCGTAGGGGTCCCACCCGGCGAGCATGCGGGCGGTTTTGTCGTCCCAGCCGTCGGTCTTCAGTATTTCGGCAATCTCAGCGCGCAATGCGGCGTCGCGTTCGCGGTATTTGCGTTTGGTGGCAGGAGTTTTGGCGGTGAAATGAGCTTCGCGCACCCGCGCCAGTTCGCGCTCCAGTTCGTCGATCCTCGAATTGCGGAATGCGAGTTGCTGCGGTCGATCGATGCCGATCAATGTGTTGGCCGCCACGAAGCGCGTTTCCAGATTGGGCAGCGCCAGGATGCCGAGGTTTTCCGCGTTCGGATTGACGCGCTGATCCACCACCAGCGAGATAAAGAAGCGCAGTTTGGCGATCTGCACCGCGATGGGCTGAATGTCTACGCCGTAGATGCAGTTCTCGATCAGGTAGAGCTTGCGTCCGTAGTCGAGTTCGTTGGCGGTGAAGACCTGCTCAATATCGTGAATCACTTTGTCGCGCACGGCAGGGTCGGGAATCTCCTGGGCTTTGGCGATTTGCCGCTCTTTCCAGCGGGCGTTGCCGGGATCGAGCCTGCCGAGGATAAACACCAGCTTATGCAAGATACCCATCGGAAATGCCCCCGATCCGCAGGCGGGGTCGAGAATCTTCAGGTGGTCAATGGCGTGGATGAGCGCTTCAACTTCGGCATCCGTGAACTGGTGCGGTTCATCGTTGTACGCGAAAAGATGGCGGAGACGCGCTTCGACGTTCTGGATGTCAGGGATCGCGGTTTCCAGTTTGAGTGTCAGGCATGCGATGAGCGCTTCTTCCACCATGTAGTCCACAATTTCGCGTGGGGTGTAGTAGGAGCCGGTAGCTTTGCGTGCGGTGGTGCGGGTTTCCGGGTTGTAGGCAGCCAGCAGGTTCTCGAAGACCTGGCCCAACAGTTCTGGATCAAGCGCAACATCATGATCGAAAGGCGTATTCTCCGTAAGCGTGAAGTTGTAGGAAGCAAGGGTGTGCATCAGACCACGCACGCGGGTGCGGCGGTAGCGCGCTTCGCCGTAGGTTTTGCTCAGATCGACTTCCCGTTCCTCGCCGAAGAAGAGAGCGTCCGGCACAACCGGCTGGCTGTCTGGGCGACGGGAGAAACCATCAATCCGAATGTAGCGCGGTTGATCCTTTGTGCCTTCGATACGGTCGAGGCACTCGAACAAACCGCCGTTGAGAAAGGGGATGTCCTTGAACAGTTCCAGGGCTGTCTCCGGATCACGGAACAGTTCCCTGTGTCGATAGAGATTGTGCGCCATGAAGTTCTGTTCGTCCTTTGCCCAGTCGCGCCTGCCCATCTCCGTGTTCAGCGTGGCAAAGAAGAGGTTCTGCAGAATAGCTTTGTAGAAGACGGAGGAGGTGTCGTGCATCGCATGCGGCGCGAAACCGTTGAGCATTGCAGTTAACGATTTCGGATCGAAGAGGGTTGCCGGAATGAGACCCTTTTCTTTCAGAAACCAGCAAAAGATAAGACGGGTAATCAGGCGGATGAGACTCACGTGATCTTTGCCGTCGGTCTTTGGCGCATCCTTCGGAAAGCGCACATGCTCCAGCGCCCAGAAGTACCAGCTGGCAATCTCCTGGTAGAACTGCTTCGTCACCGCCTCCACGCTGAACGCCGCATTGAGCTTATCGGTCACGCGGGTTATCGGCGGCTCGCCTGCACTGAGTTCATCGAGGCTGAACGCCAGTTCCGCCAGCCGCTCGACGGTGGTGCGGGCCGGTGAGCCGACGTCATACGGCAGGGTGCGCAGTTCAATCTTTCCGTCAGAACGCTGGCGCGCCCGGGTGAAGGCAAGCTGGCGCCGGTTCCGGGCAACATACACCAACACATGTTCGGCATGCGTTGGATCAAGCGCCCGCTGCACGGCGCGCCGCGCAGTGGTTCCGGGAAGTCTGTCATCGGGCCAGTCAACCAGGTACACCGGCAGATCGCTCATCTGCGCCACCGGCACAGCCGTCACCTGGCGCGAGACAGGAGCGCCCGGTTGCAGGGTGCGTGGCATCAGACCACGTGGGCGGCCCCAGCCGAGTTCCTTACAAAAGAGCGACATTATCTGGTCGGGGATGTTCCCCTGATTTTGCCCGCACGATTCCAGGGCTTGACGGATGCGTTCCAGATTGCTCATCACTTCGCTCCTGCTGCAACCAATCCCAACGAGCAGATGATGTGCGGCTCGGCGGATTCGTCCGCTTCTTGATCCTGGATTTCACAGAGGACGCCCTCCCCGGCGCGTCGGGCAAGCATGTCGAGGAGATCAGGATCGGAAATACCCAGTCGCATTTGTCGGTTGATGGACTCCTGGGCAGCGCTCTTGAGCGGATACCGCCAGATCAGATCGAGGACCATATCGAGCTGCTGAAGCCGGTCGGGCGAGACAGTGGTCAGGGAAGCGCGGTAGGTGTTCAACCGCTCCCACAGTTTACGCCGCACGCTGCGCAGGCTGCCGAGGTGACCGCCTGTGACCTGCTCTTCCGTCGCAATCTCGACGCAGCGCGCCACCAGGTCGTGATGGTATTTTGTACGCTCAAGCGCAGGCGTTTCCGGCGGGCAGGCAATATCGCGGAAGATCGCTGAGAGCGACTGGGAAACCAGGTTGCCCTGTTCGTCCACGCGGATGAGAGCGTCGGCGCCGTTGGGGTAGCGCAGATAGGCGACGACGCCGGGAGGTCCTGCCGTACCTGACGTCAGCGCGCGGGTAGCCGAGACAATCGGCGGCAGAGCACGGGACGCCTTCTGGTCATCTGCAGCGGCGCTGTTCCATACCTGCAAAGCCAGGCTTGCCAGGTCGATATCTTCGTCGGCGCCTTCGTCGTCAAGCGTGCCGGCTTTTTCCGTATACAGGTCGCGCAGGCGCTGAGCGGCTTCCTCACCGAAAAAGGACTCGTCGGCGCCGATGACTTCCTGATTCTGCTGAAGGCGGGAGACAAGCCGTTCACGCAGGCGGATGATCTTCTCAACCCCTTCGGCGGGCCAGAACGAGTAGATGCGAATCGTATCGTGCTGTTGGCCGATGCGATCAACGCGCCCGGCGCGCTGGATGAGGCGCACAATCGCCCAGGGCAGGTCGTAGTTGACCAGAATGTGGGCATCTTGCAGGTTCTGACCTTCAGCCAGCACATCGGTGGCGATGAGCACCCGCAACTCAGTCTCACCTTCAGCCAGTCCACCGTTCGTAGATGGACTGAAGCGACGGGTGAGGGTTACCGGGTCACCTTCCTGATTGGTCAGCACGGCGACGTCTTCGATGCCTCTGGCGCGAAGCTGCTCGTAAAGATACAGGGCAGTATCGGCAAATTGGGTGAAAATGAGGATCTTTTCATTGGGGTGGTCGTTCGTCACCAGGCTGGCGAGCGCGTGCAGTTTGGCATCTGCGCCGGGATTCCAATCGCCTGCCCGCTCCAGGATGCCAGCGAGCGCCGCAGCATCGGCGCGGAGCCAGGTTGCCAGGTCGGGCCGGAAAAACCTGGGGTCTAACCAATCGAACCGATCGCGGTACTCACTGCGGTACAGCGCGTAGAGTGTCGCAGCGCGCGCATGGCAGGCATCCAATCCGCGCACCCGTGCGCCGATCATTCCTGCGTCTTCAGCAGACTCGCCGGCATCAGGAATGTCGGTCAACGTTTCATCAGCATCGCTGACGGTTGGATCGAGCATGGCGGCATCCTGCGCGCCGATGGGGACGGGCAGGCCGTTTTCAAGCGCGTAGAGCGTGGTGAGGTTGCGCACAATATGGCGCTGCACAGAGAGCAAAAAGCTTTGGCCGCTCGATTCGAGGCGCTTGAAGAGGTTCGTGCGGCAAAAACCGATCAGCCGTCTGCCGGCGCGGTTGAGATTGTTGAGGATGCGTTTTTCTTCGTCAGAAGCGCCTTTCTCAGCATTGGGCTTGAGATAGTTTGCCAGCCCGTAGCGCGGCAGCGCTAAGTTTTCGATAACTTTCACCACCTCATCGCGAAAGAGCCGGGCGTACTGGTCGTTCGGGTCTGATTCGTCGATGGTGAAGTCAACCCGTTTGGGTTGGCGCAACGGGAAATAGTGAGGTTGACCGTTGCGCCAGACGTAATAGCGCCCTTTCTTCTCGTCGAATCGGGCGTAGTGCCTGATAATGAACTGGCGCGTGCGTCTGACCAGAAACAGGCGCATGAGGTCTTGCCAGTCTTCAGGGAAGAGACTTTGCTCAAACGCGCGCAGGCTATGCGGCGAGGTCTGGAAACGGGCGATAAAATCGGCCTCCGTCTCACCCCGCGTCTGTGCCAGCCAGCGGAAGTAGCGTTCCGGTCGCACATGCAGGTCCCGGTCTTCATCGAGAAACAGGCGCAACTGATTGCTGATGTCGGTGTAGTGCTTGTTGTAGGGCGTCGCCGTGAGCAGCAGCACACGGGATTCATTGCGCTCGATGTACTCACGGATGGCGCGATAGCGTTTCCCTTCGCGGTTGCGCAGGTTGTGGCTTTCGTCAACAATGACCAGTCGGTAGCGCGGAAGGTCCCGCAGTTCTTCAATGACGCGCCCGAGCGAAAGCACCCGCCCGACGATCTGATACGCTTGCAGGGAGCGCTCCCACATGGGCGCGAGTTTCGGCGGGCAAATGACCAGCGTATTGTCGCCGCTATCTTCCTGCATGAGACGGGCAATAGCCGTCGCCATCAGTGTTTTCCCCAGGCCCACGACATCGCCGAGCAGCACACCGCCGTGACGATGGAGTTTGCGCGCCGCAAGCGACACGGCGGCTTTTTGAAAATCAAGCAGCACATCACGAAACATCGATGGCATCTTGAACTCGCGTTCGCCCTGGCGCGCATCCTCCGAGAGGTGATAGGCGATCTTGAGGTACATCAGGTAAGGGCGAACGAGTTCTGTGCGCGCCCAACTGTTCTCGATACGTTGCGCCAGTTCTTCGGTCAGATCAACAGCCCACGGATCATTCCAGCGCTCATCAAACCAGCGCTGAAGTTTGCGCGCGGCATCCTGCTCGACGACGTCCACGTTCAGTTCGCCCTGTCGGGAAAGACCCGCCAGGGTGAGATTGCTGCTCCCCACAAAGCCGATCAGCGGCGTTTTGGTGTCGTTGCGCTCGATCAGATACAGCTTCGCGTGCAGCGGATAGCGCAGGAATGCTTTGATAACGACTTTTCGTTCCCGCAGTTGCCGGGCCAACCGTTGCAACGTGCGTTCCGCCTGATTGGAAGGCGCGCCGCATTCAAGCTGCTCTTTGAAGCTCTCGGTGATACGGCGCTTAAGGAGCGCTGCGGTTGGACCGTCAATGCCCGCCTGGCTGCGATGGACACGTTGCAGACTCTTCATCTCCTCTTCAGGCGGGCGATGCATGCCCACCAGGACGCGACAGGCGTGACGTTCATCCGCTCCGCTCAGATGCTCGATAGCATCGGCGACCTGATCCCAGCCGCGCAGGTTCAGGTAACCAACGCAGAACGAGCACGCGACTGCTTCTGGAAGGAGACGGCGCAGTTCTTCAACGAACTGCGACTCGATATTGTCGTAGATGTTGGGCATGGATCGCCTCGAATCAGATGGCCGGTTATGTGCAGTCCCCTGGCTTTGCTGTGCCTGGCGGATGATCCCTGATCTTATACCACATTGTGATCGAACGGCTCAATCGATGTCGCCAGACGCTGGCGCCGTGGGTGAAGAAGCCTGAGCATCATCTTGCCTTCCTCCACTTCGCCTGTGGCGTGATCGCCCTGCCTGCTGCCGGGTTATTCGGACAGGCTCTAATGGATTCGAGCAGGGTCTGTCGTTCACTCATCACGAACCTCCTACCGTTTCTGCCAACACTCCCTCGATCCACCCCTTCTCCGCCAGAACTCTGGCTGCGAGCAGAATTTGATCCCGGCTGAATTGCCGTTTCCTCTCCGCCCATGCATAGACATGTTCGATGAGTTCTTCCTCTGTCGCCGGGCGCTCACGAGTGGCAACCCAATGCACGGTGGCGAGCAGTTCCAGTCCAAAAGGCGATTCGAAGCCTTCCACGAGGCGACCGACCCGCTCGAAGCGTTCGCGCATCTCTGGCTGCTGATCCAAAACTCGTCGGGCATCGTCGATGGCGCCGGGTACCAGTTCCAGCACCTTGTCCGGTTGGTCGCCGCCATTTCCGAAGCCCGAAATATAGTAGCCCTCGACTGCACTGAGGACGTGGCGAAGATTTTCGGCGCAGGGTCCGTATGGACCCTTCGTGAACCGCAGGCGGAGCGGCTCACCGGCTTCCTGCAGGAAGTACATCAGTTTGTGCACCTCAAGCAGGGAAATGAACGGATCGAGCAAGCCGACCAGGTAACGTTCCATCAAGACGACCATTGCTGCACGTCCGGGCGTCATAGAGGGAACCGGACCCCGGCGCATGCTTCGTGGCAGCGGCTGTACCTCAGTCGGTTCGAAGACGAGGATGCGAACGTCGACGAGTCCCGCCAGCGTCTCTTCAATGCGTGCGCGCACCTCAGACCACTCCAGACCGCCCAACCCGCAGCCCAGGGGCGGCAAAGCCACCGAGCGTATGCCGCGACGCTGGATTTCCTCAACAAGAGCGCTCAACCCCGCCTCGATATCCTCAATGCGCGCCTTCCCGCGCCAGTGCCGCTTGGTGGGGAAGTTGATGATGTAGCGTGGGAAAAGATTCCCGGTCTCGAAGACGAACATTCTGCCGGGCTGAACCTCCTGCCGACGACAGGCAGCGGCATAAGCCTTGAAGTTTTCAGGCCAGTCCTTCTTGAATTGCAGCGCAACGCCGCGCCCCATCACTCCAACGCAGTTGACGGAGTTTACCAGGGCCTCAACCTCGGCTTCGAGGATGTTTCCGGTTACGTATTCGATCATGGTCTTCTCCTCTGCTCAAAAATACCAGTCGTCGCGCACTTCAACGCGAGGAGTATAGCCGCTCCCTGCCAGCACGCTGCGTACTTTATTCCAGATATTAGCACGATGCACACCAATCCGCTCAACGAGATCGAACGGAAAGAAGCCATGGACAAGGAATTCTGCCTGTTTCCCCTCCTTGACATCGGAATCACGGAAATCCGTCGCGGCGATGGCATCCCAATCGAGTTCGTGAAGATAGCGCAGATTAGACCGAAACTGCGTATAGCGGGCGCCCGCATTGGAGAGTGAAAATGCCCAGCGAACGCCGTTATTGTCAGCCCAGTCTACAACTTGATGAAGATCGGCCTCAAGATGCGCGATCGAATCTTGCCCTCCGCGATACATAAGTTCGGGGTGGTCTGCACGGTGAATCACATACAGCATAATCGAACGGGGGCAGAAATAAAAAGGGACATATTCACCCACTTTTGTGCCAGGATGACATCGAACCTCCAGTTCTTCAATCCGACGTCGCTTGATGTTGGATAGACCGATCATTTGCGTCGGCCCGCCCTGCTGAAGTATGCGCGCGTCAGACAGCAGCCCTCCTGTTGATACAATGTTTCGTATATTGTCAACGTGAGTAATATGGTAGATTTTTGGATTTTCCGGAATGGGCTTTTTCGGAAACGTCGGAATCATAATTCGTGCCATGTTCCCCTCCTTACGCCCATCATAAGCCAATATCTTTTTGAAACCAGACGGTCGTCCCGCTTATTCGCCGTCCGTTAAGTTGCTGGACTATCATTAAGCAAAAGAGACGAATCGCTTAATCCCCTGCATCTGCCTGCATAATCGAATCGAAACATACGCTGCTGCCAGTTCATGATCGCCATCCTCATAGGTTCTGACGTCTTGTTGGCTGCATGCGGGCAGGATGCCTGCGCACCCGGCACACACTGCGGTTCGATCATTCTGCACGCCGCCGGAGAAGCGTGTGCCGGGTTGCCTGCCACAGAGAGAAGACATTCATAAGATGTTTATGGATCGCTCCTTCGCTAAATGCGCTCGTTAGCGCGCTTCTACGATAATAGCACAGCATGGCTGGATTGTTCATGTCTCTTACGCACTCCGGCGCGATGACCGTGATCCGCAAATGATTCGGACTACGGCGTACCGTCGTGCGCATGCGAATCGTCGGCAGATGATTCTTTGAGGAACGAGGGGCAAAAATGTAGTGGAATGCAGCAAACCGATTCATCGCCTCTGCACCCTCCCTTGCCTCTCCCTCTAAACCATGCTATGCTACAAAGAAGGAAAGTTGACCAAACGACTCGACTACCACCTATGCGCATCTCTAGCAAAGGCGAATACGGTCTGCGCGCGCTGCTCGATCTGGCGCAGCGCGTTGGCGAAGGACCCATTCAGAGCCACGATATCCACCTGCGTCAGGGGATCGACGAAAACTACCTCAACCAGATACTGATCCTGCTCCGTCGCGCCAGATTGATCGAGAGCATTCGCGGTCCGCAGGGCGGGCATCGCCTGGCGCGCCATCCGTCACAGATCACCGTCCTCGATGCCCTGCTCGCTCTCGAAGGTCCGCTCCTGGCGGCTGACAGCGGGCGCGATGCGCCGACTCCGACTGAGCCGATGGATCGCGAACTGGTGCGCGAGGTCTGGGATGGGGCGCGTGAGATGCTCGAACGCTACCTGGCAAGCATTACTCTCGAAGACCTCTGCCAGCGCAAGGCGCAGCGTTCCGGGAATGTGATGTACTACATTTGAAGAGCATTCAACCTTGCTCAACAGGTTCAACCTCTGTGAGAATTGCTGCAATAAATGTTCAATCTCCACGTTCAGCCTTCGACTCACTGCGCACTCTTTATGCCTTGTACCCCTCGCTTCTTACCTCGACCCCTGATCCTGTCCCAGGATCCACCCCTCGATCCGGCGAATGACCTCATCATCGGGTTCGCCAGCGGCGCGGTATCCGAGCACGACGTTCAACACGCCCAACAGTCCAACCGTTGCATCGAAATCATCGTCGCCCCCAGGCGCCGCCCCAAACCCGTCGCTGATCGCACAACGCAGATCAGGATCGAGAACGACGCCAGCAGCATCCGCCCACCTCAGCAATGCCGTCCCGGCTACTGCTCGCGCTGCCTGCCTGCGTTTGCTTCCCAGGAATGCAACTCCCAGATGATGGTAGCATTCACGGGGATATGTCTCAGCGACGACCAATCGTTCCGCAGCGATCAGGTCGTTCAGGCGCCCATCGAAGGGCCAGAGCCAGGGGAATGCCGGATCATCGGGAGTGAACGCGCGGCGCGCCGCGCCCAGCATATCGCGCCATCCGATGATCGTCGCCTTGCCGACCTGTTGTGCGCCAAGCGTCCAGAAGATCGGCGCTGCGGCGCGCCGCGCGGGGGAGGCGTGATCGCAACGACGGCGCAGATCATCGATGGTCGTCATTCCGAGCGCCTGAACCAGATGCGCCTGCCGGGTTCCGCCCGGTCGCAGCGGATAGAACGGGCGAACGGCGCTGATCTCGCCTGGATGCGCGGCCACGTTGTAGAAGTGCGCCCATCGACCTGACCCTAACTGCGGCAGGATCGCTGCAAAGTCGGTGATCCCGGCGAGCGCAGCGTAACGTTCCGGTAGTCCAAGCGGGAAATCGACGCCGAAGAGGATGCCGCCGCGCGGCGCAAGCGAGCGCAGGCGCGGTAGCAGTGTCTGTGGATCACCCGCTGGACCAGGCGCATACGCGATGTACGCGCCATCGGATCGGCGCAGCGCATACGCCAGACGCCGTCGCGCCGGACTCGATCCCCAGTCGGCATGGGCTACGAGTGAGGGTAAAGCCGTCATAGCACGGGGATGGGCACAGTGGTAATGGTGCGGCGACCAGCTCACAGCGCATGTTTCGGTATTTACGAAAGATAATGGTCTTTAAAGAAATAATCCGCTTCAGCCCGCGCAGGCGGGCTTCGCATTCCATAGCCGAGGGCTTCAGCCCGACGGCTTGTGCGGCATAGCGGATTATAGCAGTTCTCATAGAGATTGAACCTCCTCGGACGACCGCAGCGCGTGCGGGCTCAAGCCCTCCCTGAGCGCGTGGAAGCCCCTGCGGGGCTGGCGCGTCCAATCATCCTTCTTTATGCCGAGGGGTCGCCAGGTTAATCCAGCCCGCAGGGCTTGTCCGACCTCAGATAGGGCTTCAGCCCGCCTGAGGCGAAGATGGAACGTTCCAGAAATCCAGTCAAGGGTTCAACGTATCTGAGAACTGCTATAAATTCTCAACCTCCATAGCCCGACGGCTTGTGCGGCATAGCGGATTATAGCAGTTCTCATAGAGATTGAACCTCCTCGGACGACCGCAGCGCGTGCGGGCTCAAGCCCTCCCTGAGCGCGTGGAAGCCCCTGCGGGGCTGGCGCGTCCAATCATCCTTCTTTATGCCGAGGGGTCGCCAGGTTAATCCAGCCCGCAGGGCTTGTCCGACCTCAGATAGGGCTTCAGCCCGCCTGAGGCGAAGATGGAACGTTCCAGAAATCCAGTCAAGGGTTCAACGTATCTGAGAACTGCTATAAATTCTCAACCTCCATAGCCCGACGGCTTGTGCGGCATAGCGGATTATAGCAGTTCTCATAGAGATTGAACCTCCTCGGACGACCGCAGCGCGTGCGGGCTCAAGCCCTCCCTGAGCGCGTGGAAGCCCCTGCGGGGCTGGCGCGTCCAATCACCCTTCTTTATGCCGAGGGGTCGCCAGGTTGATCCAGCCCGCAGGGCTTGTCCGACCTCAGATAGGGCTTCAGCCCGCCTGAGGCGAAGATGGAACGTTCCAGAAATCCAGTCAAGGGTTCAACGTATCTGAGAACTGCTATAAACGCTCAATCTCCATGAGCCCGACGGCAAGAGGCGCATACCGGATGTATTTCTCAATCTCCATCATCATGGCACAGGAACAGGCGCAGCAGTCAACACCCAATCGTGGTACAGATCGTCGATAGTGCAGTTACAGGACTGCCCGGCGATAAGGCGCACATCGTCGCTCGACGCGACGCGGTAGCGAAAGGTTGCGTAGTAGTCGCGCAGGAAACGGTCGAACGCCGCTTCGCCCATACGTTGACGCAGCGCCTGAAAGAACAGCGCTCCTTTGGCGTAGGCAATCGCGGTATAGTTGCCGCGCAGCGCCGAAACCGGGCGTTTCAGCGGCGCGTCGCGTCCAGCCTGTCGCGCCCGTTGATACATTGTGCGGAACCCGTCGAGTTCACGTTCCGCCGCCATCGCACCGCGTGTTTCTTCCTGATACACCACCTGCGAGAATGATGTCAACCCTTCGTCGAGCCAGGCTTCAGCCTGCACATCGTTGCCGACCAGACTGTACCACCATTGATGGGCGACTTCGTGCGCGACGATAATTTCCAGACCCTCACGCTCGCCGGTATACAGGAGACGGTCGATCATGATCAGGCCAGGATACTCGACGCCGAGGAATTTGCGTGCGTCGATCTGCACGATGTCCAATTCCGCCAGCGGGTACGGACCGAACCGGCGGTTGAACACACGCAGGGCGCGTGCTGCGGCATCGAGCGCCATACGCCCGCCTTCGGCATGTTCGGGGCGATAGTACGACGTGATGCGCGTACCATCAACATCGGTCGAGATCGAAGGGAAACGGGTCAACACAATCGTGAAATCACGCTGCGGACCGCTGACAAAGCGTACCGTTTGAGTTGCACCGCTGGCGCTTCTCTCGATTGCCACTCCGGTCGTCACCGCAGTCCAGGCGGCGGGAATGGTTAGTGTCACATCGTACAGCGCCGTATCACTGGTCACAACATCGCCGCGGAAGACCGGAGTCGCCAGTTGCCAGGCGCCGCCAACCCGCCGCGCCGCCATCGGCAGCGCCGAAGCCAGCGCCAGAACGCCGTGCTCACGGTTGAACGCTGCGTAGGAGCGTTGACTGGCGTTGAGCGGCGCGGCGGCGCTGAAATCGATCATGACCGTTGCTGAAGCGCCAGCAGGCAGAGATGTCGGAAGATTGAGCCGCAACAGAAAGCGATTCGACTCATAGCGCACCTGCACGGGAGCGCCGTCAACCGTGATCCTGCGCACCTCAAGACGACCGCCAAACTCCGGCAGGTTCGGAAAGAGATAGAAGTAGATGCGGTCAAGCGCTTCCGGGGCGCGGTTCGTATACTCCAGCCGCAACAGACCCGCCAGCACGCGCTGTTCAGGATCGATGCGCGCCTGGACGGTGTAGCGATCCCACTGTTCCGCTGTAGCGAGATCATCGGCGAAGGATGGCAACAACGCGGCTTCCTGACGCTGAACATCGAGCGGAGCTGCAAACGGGTCGCTGCTGGAGGGGGTCGCATACAGCGGAACGGCGCTGAGCCAGATCATCACTCCTGCCAGCGTCCATACAAGGCTCCGCATATGCGCAGTAAGCAATCGCTGCATAACGCGCACATTATACCATCAGACGCACCATCCTGTTCGGCGCCGTCGTTCGACCGCATCTATTGGACAATGGCGCTTTGAACTGCGCCGAAACCCGTCGCAGTAGTGTTGGTGCAACAGGAGCATGCTATACTGCCAGGCTATGACAACGTTGGAAGAACTGAGGCGCATCCCACTCTTTGCCGCGCTGGACGATCGCACCCTGACCGATACAGCGCGTTATATGCAGGCGCGCACCTACCGTCCGGGTGAATATATCACCTATGAAGGGGAACGTGCAGCTGGCGTTTACTTTGTGCAGCGCGGCAGAGTGCGTCTGTCACGCACCGCGCCCGATGGTCGTGAGCAGGTGCTTGCTATGGTTGGCGCCGGTGAGAACTTTAATGCGGTCGCAATTTTCGACAATCACGGCAACCTGACGACCGCGCGCGCAATGAGCGCCGTCCACTGTTTGCTTCTGCCGGGAGACGCGCTGATCACCCTTATTCGCCGGCATCCCGATCTGGCGCTGGCGATGTTGCGCGAAATGGCGGGGCAATTGCGCAGTCTGGCGGTGCTGGTCGAAGATCTGGCATTCCGGTCGGTGCGTGAGCGGCTGGCGCGCGAACTGTTGCGTGAAGCGCGCGAGGGTGCAGCGGAACTGACCCACCAGGAACTGGCGGAACGAACCGGCACCGTGCGCGAAATCGCCGGGAGAGCGCTGCGCCAGCTGGCGCAGGAAGGGCTTGTGCGCCTGGAACGGGGACGCATCGTGGTGCTCGATCCCGATGGACTGGCGCGCGTCGGCAATGGCGAGTAGCATTGCCTGCCACGATGCCCTGTCGTGTGGTACCAAAGTCACAGAAAAGTTGAGATGTGCGTGCTATGATGGCGGGCGTGGAGATCTTTCCTTATCCATAAGGAGACAGAATATGGCGTACATTATCGCAGAGCCGTGCATTGGTGTGAAGGATGCGTCGTGTGTGGCGGTCTGTCCGGTTGACTGCATCTACGAGGGCGAGGATCAGTACTACATCAACCCCGAAGAGTGCATCGACTGTGGCGCCTGTGAGCCGGAGTGTCCAGTGGAAGCAATTTTCGCCGACGACTCGGTTCCAGAGCAGTGGCATAGCTACATCGAGAAGAACCGCGCATTCTTTGGGTTGTGACCGGGGTCTTTTGATCGTCTGTCGAGAGGCGCTCCGCACGGAGCGCCTCTTTGCATGCGGCATGCGCGGTAGGGGCGCAGCCGTGCAGCGCCCGGACAGGGGGCGGCGCCCGGACAGTGTGCTATAATTCCTGTGCTATTCTGGCACATGGAGAACTGCATGCCGATGGCGCGTTTCGATGTTCGCACATTCCTCCTCATTTTTGGGGCAGCATGTGTCGGCGCGGTGTGGGCAACGTACCAGCGCAGCACGACGGCGCCCCCTTACGGAGAAGCGCAGATTCCCGCTCTGATCTGGACGGTTTTTGCAACACCGTTTGCGATGTTCTGGGGATGGTTCGTGGCGCGGCGTGCGGAACGCTGGTGGGCAGCGTTCGTTTGCTTTTGCATCTACTTCCTTTCCGCCTTCGTAGCGGCGCGCTATGAGACGTGCGTTGTTGTTCACGGGTCGTTCGACCTGATCAGTTGCTTTACCGATACCGCACAGGCGCTGGCGCTGGCTGACGCCAGCGGACATCGAGTCTACTTCGAGTCGATTGTCGTGCTGCAACTGATTGCAGCGCTGGTTACTGCGTTGCAGCGCTCGGTGAAACGACGTACAATGTCTGATGCATCGCTTCGTCCGGCGGGCGAAGCGACGTAACGCCCGTTCCCGTCCGGTGTGCTGTTCAGTCCATCCATCAGCAGCAGCGGTATCCGAAATCTTGTCGGCGCCGGAGGTTCGGCATGACCAGACCACATACGGGTGTACGCGAACGGATCGAAGCAGACGAACGCGCACGTCTTTCGCCCCTGGCAGCGTTTAGCGATAGCGCCCGTCGTGCGCGCCCTGAACCGCCATCGCCGGTGCGCAGCAGTTTTCAGCGCGACCGCGATCGCATTCTGCACTCGAAACCGTTTCGTCGGTTGAAACATAAAACGCAGGTATTCATCTCGCCACAGGGCGATCACTATCGCACGCGCCTGACGCATACACTGGAAGTGACCCAGATCGCGCGTACGGTGGCGCGCGCCCTGCGTCTCAACGAAGACCTGGTCGAGGCAATCGGTCTGGGACATGATCTCGGTCATACGCCTTTTGGTCATGCCGGCGAAACGGCGCTTTCGCACGCGATGGGACGCGCATTCCGCCATAACGAACAGAGCCTGCGCATTGTCGATGTGCTGGAACGGAATGGCGCCGGACTGAACCTGACCGATCAGGTTCGTGAGGGCATTTATATGCACTCTAAAGCGCGGCGTGACATCACAATGCGCGCCTGGGGCACTGCCAGCACGCTGGAAGGGCAGATCGTCAAATTATGCGATGCGATCGCCTATATCAACCACGATATCGACGACGCCATCCGTGGTGGCTTGCTGCGCCCCGACGATCTGCCGCGCCAGGCAATCGAGGTGCTTGGCGAAACCCACGGTCAACGCCTGGATACCATGGTCTGCGACCTGATCGATCACAACTGGTGGGCAACCGGAGCAGAGCCGCCCCCCGATCCGCCAGAACTGTCGATGAGTCCCGATGTCCTGAAAGCCACCAACGCGCTGCGCGAGTTTCTGTACGAACGCGTCTATTTCGGTTCAAAGGCAAAGGCGGACGATGGGAAGGTTCATATGATGATCGAGTTGCTGTACCGCCATTTTATGAACCATCCCGAACAACTTCCCGCCGACCTGCTGCGGATCAATCAGGAACGCAGCGAACCGATCGAGCGTGCCGTCGTCGATTACATTGCCGGTATGACCGATCGTTTTGCGCTGAAGGTGTTCAACGACCTGTACGTGCCGCGCACATGGAGCGCATAGGTGCACGGCATGCCGTGTGTTGGGGCACGGCTTGCCGTGTGTTGGGGCGCGGCTTGCCGTGTGTTGGGGCGCGGCTTGCCGTGTGTTGGGGCACGGCTTGCCGTGTGTTGGAGCGCGGCTTGCCGTGTTGGGGCACGGCATGCCGTGCCCCAACACGGTGACACGGTGACCCGCGACGCGCGCGCTCCAGTTTTCTCGCTAAAGGAAAGCCGCTGTGACCGAACCGATTCGATGAGTATGTCTGGCATCACCGATCAGATCAAAGAAAAGATCGATATTGTCGAGTTTATCTCGGCGTATGTGCCGTTGCGGAAGATGGGGCGGAGTTATGTCGGTTTTTGTCCCTTCCACCCGAACACGCGCACGCCTGCATTCCACGTATTTCCTGATACGCAGAGTTTTCACTGTTTCGGATGCAAGGCGTCGGGATCGGTGTTCGACTTTCTGATGCGTCGTGAGGGTGTGGAGTTCCGTGAAGCGCTCGAGCGTCTCGCGCAGCGGGCGGGGGTGCAGTTGCAGCCGCGCACCGAAGATGAAGAGCAGCAGGACCGGCTGCGCACGCGCCTGCTCGAGGCGAATGCCGCTGCCGCTGCATTCTTCCGCCATATGCTGGTGAAATCGCAGCGTGGTGAAGCCGCGCGCGCCTATGTTGCCAGCCGACGGATCGACGATGCCACCGGCGAAGCGTTCCTGCTCGGGTACGCCCCCGACGACTGGGAGTTGCTCCTCGGATACCTGACCGGGCGACGCGGCTTTTCGCCGGAAGAAGTCGAAGCGGCCGGTCTGGCGATCCATCACGAAACACGCGGGTACTACGACCGGTTTCGCAACCGGTTGATGTTTCCGATCCGCAATGCGCGCGGCGAGATTGTCGGGTTCGGCGGCAGGGCGCTGGGTGATGCCCAACCAAAGTACATGAACTCGCCACAAACGCCGCTGTTCGATAAAGGAAAGGTGTTATACGGGCTTGACCTGGCGCGCGATGCGATCCGTCATGCCGATGCAACCGTGATCGTCGAAGGGTACATTGATGTCATCATTGCCCACCAGCATGGTTTTCGCAATGTCGTTGCACCGCTTGGCACGGCGCTAACCGCTGATCATGTGGCACAGGTGAAGAAACTGGCGCGCACGGTGTATCTGGCGCTCGATGCAGACGCCGCTGGCGTGCGCGCAACGCTGAAAGGGCTTCAGACATTGCAGAGTCAGCCCGAAGGCGAACTGATCGCTATCACCTCGCCGCACGGCGTGATCGGGCTACAACGCCAGCAGGATGTCGAGATCAGGATCCTGACCCTTCCTGAAGGGAAAGACCCGGACGAAGTCATTCAGGAAGACCCGGACCGGTGGCGTGCTGCGCTGGCAGCTGCGCGCCCGGCGATGGATTTCTACATTGAAGCATTGACGTCCGACCTCGACCTGTCGAGCGGACGAGGCAAGGCTGAGGCGGTCGAACGTGTCGCTCCGCTGCTCAACCAGATTGCCAGTCCGGTCGAGCAGGCGCACTACGTCCAGGTGCTGGCGCGACTGATCGATGTCGAAGAGCGGTATATACTTGCAGCGTTGGGTGGAAAAGCGCACCCGGAAGATCGTCATCGTCCGGCGGATCAACCGCGTGCGACCAGGACAGCAGAGCAGTCGCCGCCTGACGGAGCCAGGTCATCCGCACCCACCCCAACCCAGGAAGAATACCTGTTGGGATGGGTCATTCGCTTCCCGGCAGCGCGGGCAGCGGTCGAAGAAAAACTCCACCGCGACCTGTCGCCCTATCCGGCGCTCCAATCGCTGTTGAGCGGCACGATTGACGAGTTGTTCGCGCGCGACGAGTGCCGGGCGTTGTGGCGCGCCTGGATCGCAGCGCCTGGCGGAAGCGACCCGGAGACATGGGCGCAGACGCTCAGCGCGCCGTTGAACGATGTCGCGCAGCGGGTGCTGGGATTGCACGCACCGCAACCTCAGGAGTACCGGATTGTTAACGACGCACTGGAATGTGCTACAATCCTTCAGCGCGACGTCGCAAAACGCTGGCTTGCGCAGATTGCGCGCATGCAGGCTGAGGCGACGGGAGAAACAGATCAGGAGATGCTGCTCGAACAACTGGTGCAGGTCAAACAGTTCATCAACATGCTGAGCATCCCGCGTCGCAGTGCAGCATATACCGACCTGCACGCCCTGCATACGCTGTAGTTGTTCGTATCGAAGCGCGATTCGCCGCCGGGTAAGTGTAGACGTGACAAGCAGATGTGTGAGACGCAACAAGAGCCGCACATCTCTGCTGCCGGATCTTCTCAGCACTATGCACATGGACATCCGGGTTACGCTGACAGGGATTGGCAGTGGTTGCCTGCGGAGGTTTCGATGGAAAACGCAAACGAGTCACTTCTGGACGATGATCTGATGCTGGACGATCTGGATGATGAGCTGGCTGGCGCTTCACGGGAACCCGAAGAAGAGCCGCAAACCATCACCAGCCTGAGCGATCTGCTGGCAATAGGCAAGCAACGCGGGTTCGTCACCGAGGGCGAGATTGCGCAACTCCTGGCAAATAGCGACGCCGATAGCGACCGTCTGGCGGAGATTCAGCAGGCGCTCCAGGCAGCCGGCATTGCAACCCGCGACGAAATGATCACCGGCGGTGCGGAGATCGATATCCCCTTCGAGGAAGAGGGTGATTTCGATGATCTGAACGTTGAAGGCATCAGTGTTAATGATACGGTGCGGATGTACCTGCGCGAGATCGGGCGGGTGCCGCTGCTCAATGCGCGCCAGGAGATCCTGCTTGCACAGAAGATCGAGATCGGCGAATACCTCGAGTCGTACCGGACGCAACTGGCTGCTGACTGGCGCCCGGAGCAGGTCGACGTGATCGGCGCGCAAATGTATCAGCGGTTGCAAAAAACATGGCCCGTTGTTGCGGATGCCGTTCGGCTGCTCTACGAGATTGTCGAGCAACCGTTGCCCGATCCGTTGACTCCGGGATGCCTGCGCGAAGTTTCCGCCATCCAGGAGCGCATGACCTTCGAGCAGCGCCAGTCGTTCGAAAAACGGCGCAATGAATTGATCAAACAGCACCGCATGACGGCGGAACAGTTTGATCAGACGTTTGCGCAGGCGACGATCATCTTCTCGCTCTTACCCCATGTGGTGCAGCAACGGTTGATCGCCTTCACCGACTGGCCCACGGTCGAGGACGTGCAGCAGGCGTGCGCTGCGGCGCGCGATCAGCTCTGGCGCGACTGGAATCTCGCCATCGATCAGGGGAAAACCGCACGCGAGGATCTGACTCAGGCAAACCTGCGCCTGGTCGTATCAGTGGCAAAGAAGTACATTGGTCGCGGGTTGCAACTCCTCGACCTGATTCAGGAGGGGAACGTCGGGCTGATCCGCGCGGTTGAAAAATTCGACTATCGTAAAGGGTTCAAGTTCTCGACGTATGCAACCTGGTGGATCCGTCAGGCGATCACCCGCGCGATTGCCGATCAGGCGCGCACCATCCGCATCCCGGTGCATATGGTCGAGACAATCAACCGCCTGATGCGCGAAAGTCGCCGGATGTTGCAGGAGTTGGGGCGCGAACCGACCGATGAGGAATTGTCACGCGCGCTGGGCATTCCGGTCGATAAGGTGCGTTCGATCCGCAAAACATCGCTCGAACCCGTCTCGCTTGAAACACCGGTCGGACAGGAAGAAGACAGTCAGCTCGGCGATTTTATCGAAGACTCGAAAGTGCTCGCTCCTTCCGATGCCGCCAGTCATCAGATGCTACGCGAGCAGGTCGAGCAGGTGCTGAATCAACTCACCGAGCGTGAACGACGGGTGCTCCAGTTGCGTTTCGGTCTCGAAGATGGTCACAGTCGCACGCTTGAAGAAGTTGGCAAGGAGTTCGGCGTTACACGCGAGCGCATTCGCCAGATCGAGGTAAAGGCGTTGCGGAAACTGCGTCATCCGCGGCTTGGCAAGAAACTGCGCGATTATCTTGAGTAGGGCGCAACCGCCGATCTGCTGTATCGAACGTTCCCTGCTATTGCCTGTGGTGTGTCTGTGTACGATTTCGAGGAGCTCGACTTCTACGAGTTGCTTGGCGTTCCACGCTCAGCGTCACCAGACGAGATCAAACGCGCTTATCGGCGCGAGATTGCTCGATACCATCCTGATCGCTACGTCAACGCCGATCCAGCCGACCTCGAATATGCGCGTCGTCGCAGCCAGTTGCTGACAGAGGCATACGCCACATTGAGCAATCCGGCGGCGCGCAGCGCCTACAATCTCAACCGTCGCCGCTCAACTCGCACACCATCGCCGCGCCCCACGCCGCCGCCACCGCCGATGCAACGCGATCATCAGGCGGAACTCTACCAGCAGGCGCGCGATCATATCGATGCCGGGCGCTATGTTCAGGCAGTTGCCGTGTTGCGCCAGTTGCACCAGATCAATCCTTTCTACCGCGACAGCGCTGAACTGCTGGCGAGCGCCGAGGCGCATCTCCGTACTCGCACGTCTGCGCCGCAGCGCAGTACGCCACCAGGGGCGCGACGGCGTTTGATCCTGGTCGCCGGTACGGTGGCAGTGCTCGTGATTGCTGGCGGCGCGCTCTGGTGGTCCGGCGGGCAGGAAGCGCTGCGATTCGCTGATGCCGGTCAGGGTATGGCGACCGTCGCGCCAACCAGCGCCCCTTCGCCGGCGCCGGTTGCAACCGTGCCGGTCGTGCCGACCCAATTTCCACTCCCCTCCCCAGCACCGGCGTCGCCGACCATCGCCCCGACACAATCCCCGCGTGAGCCGTCGGCAACACCGGCGCCAACCGACGTTCCTCCGTCCCCAACCGCAGAAGGTACGCTGCTGCTGCGCGACGACTCGTTCATCGATGGATGGGCATCGGCGCGCCGCACCTCCTGGAGCGTCGGACCACGCGATGGACGGTACCGCATCACGGCTGAAGCGCAGGTTGGGGTCATCTGGAGTTATCGCAGCGTTCCGGCGGACGACGTCAGTATGACCGTCGATGTCGAGATTGTCGAAGGTGAAGGCGGCGTCATCCTGCGTTTCCGCGACGAACGGAATTACCTGATCTTTACCGTTGCGCCGCAAACCGGGAACTTTCTCCTCGAACAGGTGCGTGGCGGGACGGCAACACCCCTCGCCGTCGGCACACGCGACGACCTGCGCGCCGCCGATGGACGCTTCCGGATCAACGCCCGTATCCGCGATAGTCAGATCAGGATTGTCGTCAATGATCAGGCAGCGGTCGAGACCGATGTTTCTTCTCTTCCATCCGCGTCGCGCTATGGGCTGGCAGTGGTTGCGCGTGATACGCGCGCTGAGGCGTGGTTCGATAATCTGGAGATCCGGGCGTTGCCGTGATGATGCGTTTTCGTCGTCGCAGTTCGAGATACTCTGGATATGCGCCGCGTCTCAGCCGATGTCTGCCGGTTCTGCTCATCATCACTGCGATATGCGTCGGAGCGTGTGGACAGGCGCGTGAGCCGTCTGGCGGTGCGCTGCCGCCGGTCACGTCCGATGGTGAACGTCTGCGCGCCAGCGGGCGCGACTTCGAGGTGCGCGGCGTCAACTACATCCGTCCGACCGGCGACGATGAGCGTCGCTGCTGGACGCTCCAGTTTGGCGCGGACATCAACTGCCCGTGGCGCATATCGGTCATCGAAGCCGACTTCGACGCCATGCGCGCGCGGGGAGTCAATACGGTACGCATCTTCCTCAACTACTACGTTTTTGGCGGGCAACGCGAAGCCGATGCTTCCTATCAGAAGAGCGACGCGCTCCGGCACCTGGACGAGTTTATCGCAGCAGCGAACCGGCGCGGTCTGTATGTTCTGCCTGTGCTTCTCGTCGAATACCCGCAGGACCGCTTCGGACCAGAGCACTATGAGCGGGCGCTGGAGTGGCATGTTCGACCGCTGGTGCGTCACTTCGCTGGCAAACCCGGCATTCTGGCGTGGGATCTGTTCAACGAACCGGATATTGGCAGCCCGATCGATGAGCGATGCTGGGACTGGGACAACGCCGATTTCCCGCTCTGCTTTCCGCTCGCCGAGGAGCGCCAGCGATTCGTGCGCGTCATTCACGATGAAGTGAAGCGTCTCGATCCGGAGCGCCTGACGACGGTGGGCATGGCGTTTGCGAAAAGTTACTTCGAGCCGGCTGAAGCGACAATTCGCATGGCGGACGTGGTTGATTTCTACACGTTCCACTACTACGACAACGAACCCTACAACAGCGGACGCTACCGGCAGCACTGGTACTATGGCGAAGGGTTTCCCGCCGACCTGCGGCGTGCCATCGAGGAACTCCATGCGCTTGGGCTGCGGAAACCGGTCGTCGTCACCGAACTGGGTTTCCCGACCGGTCCGGGTACAACCCGCACCCTCGACGATCTCCGGCGCGACCAGCAGATCGCGCTGCGAACCATCCGCGACGCACGCGGCGCTGGCGTTGTGCTCTGGTCATTTCAATCGTCGCCAGAGGAGTTGCTCGGAGACCTGTTTGTGAGGTGAGAAGGTTGAGGGGTGAGGGTTGAAGGTTGAAGGTTGAAGGTGGAACGTTGAGGGTTGAAGGTTGAGGGGTGAGGGTTGAAGGTTGAAGGTTGAAGGTTGAAGGTGGAACGCTGAGGGTTGAAGGTGGAACGTTGAGGGTTGAAGGTTGAAGGTGGAACGCTGAGGGTTGAAGGTGGAACGTTGAGGGTTGAAGGTTGAAGGTTGTAAGGTTGAAGGTGGAACGTCGAACGTTGAACCTACCGTTCGCTCATTTTTCTGACGAATGGCTTCCTGATGCGATCCGCGACTTGACAAATAACGAGCCGGCTGCGATGACTCCCCCGTTTTATGACATCAGGAAGCCTTGCATGAAAACAAGCGAACTGAGGGTTGAACGTTGAAGGTTGAACGTTGAAGGTTGAGGGTTGAAGGTTGAACGTTGAAGGTTGAACGTTGAACGTCAGGCAGGTGGGAAGCCCGATCGGTCGGCAGGTTTGGATGATACGATTCGGTTCTCGGTTCTCAGTTCCTGGCGCTCAGTTCTCGGCTATCGGCTATCGGCTATCGGCTATCGGCTCCTGGTTCTCGGTTCTCAGTTCCTGGCGCTCGGTTCTCGGCTATCGGCTATCGGCTATCGGCTATCGGTTCCTGGTTCTCAGTTCTTGGTTCTTGGTTCCTGGTTCCTGGTTCTTGGTTCTTGGTTCTCAGTTCTCGGTTCTTGGTTATTGGTTCTCCCATGTCCATATCCTGCATTATCGTTGCCGGCGGAGCGAGCCGGCGGATGGGAACCGACAAGCGACGCCTGCGGTTGTGGGGCGAGCGCGGTCCGATGCTGCTGGAATATATGGTCACACGCGCGGCGCGCTTCAGCGACGACATTGTCGTTGCGTTGAACGACCCGGAAGCCTGGAGCGGACTGCCCGCGCGTCTGGTGCGCGATGAAGTAGCGCGGAGCGGACCGCTCGCCGGGCTGGCCGCCGGTCTGGCAGTGTGTCGCCATGAATACGCGCTGGCGCTGGCGTGCGATCTGCCGCTGGTGCAGGATGCATTGATCGACGCACTTCTGGCGCACCCGCGTCCCTACGATGCACTGGCGCCGATCCGCCCCGACGAGGGCGCGCGCGCGCCGCGCAATCCACAGGCGGCGGAACCGCTCCTGGCGATCTACCGGCGCACGTGCCTCGCCGCAATCCGCGACTGCCTCCAGCGCGGCGCGCGCGCGCTGGTTGAACCGCTGGAGATGGTCGATGCCCGTTACCTGGCGCCAGACATCTGGCGCCAGTATGATCCGCATGGGGTATCATTCATCAATGTCAACAACCCGGAAGATGTCGAACGGGTGAAGATGATCATCGCCAACAGTCCGAAATGCTGATATCGAGAACAGTACGGGTGCAACCGGTTGCGTCGGTCGCCGCAGCGTTGATCGGTGTGATCGGGACGCTGGCGCTGGTATGGGCCGTTCGGCGTGAACCGCTCGCGCTGCCGCCGCTGGCATACCTCGATGCACTGGGCGCGTTCTTTGCTCTGGCAACCTGGAGCGGGGCGCTGCTCTGGTCGTTGCTGCGCGCGACGGCGCAGACGTGGCGCTTCTGGCTGACAGCGTTGCTGTTGACCGTTGCCTTTCTGACGTCGCTGACGCCGCTGGTGATTGCAGTGTATGCGCTGGTTGGACTGCTGACTGTGCTTCCTGTCCGGCGCACCGCCGTCACTCGCCGCGCTGCTGCATATCCGTTGCTGGCGGTTGCGGCGCTGGCTGTGGGGTACGGCGCACTGGCGCTACGCGGCGGGTTGCGATTCGATGCGCCGCTTGCCGGCGCTGCGCTCGACTCGTTCGTTTTCTGGTTTGTGCTGCTGGCGGCAACGCTCCCGATCCTGCCGTTTGATCTCCATCCGACCGACACCGACGACGCACGAGAACGGTCGCTGCGGTTGTTCGCCTTCGCCTGGCTCTATCCGCTGGCGCGCCTCTACACCCTTAGCCCCTGGAACGAAGGGTGGTCGTTTGCGACATTGATCGCTGGCGGCGGAGCGCTGCTCTGGCTGTCGTCCGGCGCACTGACGGGGGATACCCGTCGGATCCGCATCGAACGCAACCACCGCCGGTTGATCGCCGTGGCGCTGACCGGCATCGGTTTGAGCAGCGGCGCGGGGCTGGCTGCCGGATGCTACGCCGTGCTGGTCTACACGCTGCTCGCCGTTGTCGAGGACGATGATACGCCAACGCTCCCTGAACACTCCCCCCTTTCTGCACCCGGCATCCCGCCATCAGCACCGGTGTGGCTCATCTCCGGTGCCATTCCGCTGACCGCGCCGTTCATCGCCACCTGGATGCTCATCGGGGCTGGCGCGGCGGGCGGGGTGACGATCCTGGCTGCGGTTGCCTGGTTCACGGCGCTGATCGGCGCACTGCCGGTCGTGATCGACGCGCCTGCCGTTGCGTCCCGTCGTCTCTGGATCGGCGGCGGGATCAGTCTGGCGCTCGGCGTTGCATCGCCGCTGGTTGTGCACCTGTTCATTCAACCGATCATCGAGCAGTTGCAGGGCGGGCTGAGCGTCTACGGCGATATCAACGTCTGGACGTGGGTGGGACTGGCGATGGTCAACTCAGCGCGCACGGGCATCACGGCGCTGCCGACGATTGGCGCCGCCGGGCTGATGATCGTGCTGAGCGCACTCGTCTATCTGCTGGCGCGGTTGCTCGGAGTAACACTGCCGGCAACCGCTGTCAGCGTCGACAGCCCATCATACGATGACGTGGTGCACTATCTTCGCCGCGCCGTTCCCTGGCTGGGCGAACCGGCAGCGAAGGCGTCCGACCATGACACTCGCTGAACTCCTCTCGTTTTTGGGGCTGGCCTGGTCGCGGTTGCTGATCTTCCCCGGCGGTTTGTGCGCATTTGTTATTGTATGGTTGGTCGGTTTCCTTGAGCAGCGACGCATCTCCCCAATTGCACCGCCAGGCTGTACGGGCGCCGCCGCGCTGCGCGCCTTCTCAATTGCATCGCTACGCGGTACGGGCGCAGCAGCGCTGCGCGCCCTGCCGGGTATGGGCGCAGCAGCGCTGCGCTCCCTACCGGGTCCTTCGCCGCTTGCTGCGAGCGCCGTTGTACTCCCGTGGCTTGGCGTGGCGCTCCTGCCGCTGCCGCTTGCCGCGCCGCTCTCGCGCCCGATCGATCTGGTCGTCATCATAGCGCTGCTGGAATGGCCGCGCCTGCTGGCTATCACGGTCGATCTGCATACCGGCGAACGCTTGCGGGGTATGCAGCGCCTGGCTGCGGCGCTGAACGGCTACCCCCCGCTGGCGCTGGCGCTGATCCTGACCGCAGAAGGAACCGGAACGCTAGAGAGCATGGGGTTGCTGCGCATACCCGAAGGTACACCCGCACTCTGGTGGTTCTGGATCGGCGTCGGAGCGTTGATCCTGACGTTGCCGCCCCTGATCGAAGCAGGACCGTTCGCGCTCGATGCGCCTGATGACCTTCGCTTCGGCATGCGGTTGCGCGCACTGGGGATCGTTCTGATCACAGCGCTGCCGGGCATCGCGCTGCTGACACGCGGCGGCGACAATGACTGGTGGCGCATCGCGCTGCCGCCTCTGGCGCTCACCGGCGCGATCTGGCTCGTTCATCGCAGCACACGCCATCACTCCGCTCAACGATGGGCGCACGTCTACCTGATTCTCGATGTTCTGCTGACGCTGGCGCTGCTGGCGGCGGGGTTGCTGGCGTTGCGGGAGCGATTGGTGGTCTGAGCGGAATGCACACTATGAATTCTACAGCAAAAAGGTCATGTCACCGCAGAGGCGCAAAGTTCACGGAGGAAGATTTTTCTCGCTCAGACGTATGCGTTGCCGTGCATCAAAATGTCAGACGCGCCCTCATGCCGCCGCCCATTCTGCCGACAGAAGCTCAGCCTGCTCCAGCACGGTTTGCGTCGCTTTCTACTGCCTGTCGGGGGGGTAGCCGTACTTGCGCAGAATGCGCTTCACCAACACGCGCAGTTGCGCCCGGACGTTCTCACGGATTGTCCAGTCGATAGTGACGTTGCTCCGCACGGTCTTGACCAATTCGCGCGCGATCGTCCTCAATGTCTCGTCTCCCAGCACCTTCACCGCGCTATCGTTGGTCTCCAAAGCGTCGTAGAAAGCCAGTTCCTCCTCGGAGAGTCCCAGCTTCTTGCCACGCGCATCGGCCTCGCGCATGTCCCTGGCCAGGGAGATAAGCTCCTCGATCACCTGCGCCGCCTCGATGGCGCGGTTCTGGTAGCGGCGGATGGTTTGCTCCAGCATCTCGGCGAAGGAGCGCGCCTGGACGACATTTTTTCGCTGGCGCGTACTGATCTCCCCCTTGAGCAGTTTCTGTAGCGTTTCTACCGCCAGGTTTCGCTGTGGCATGCCGCGCACCTCGGCCAGGAATTCGTTGGAGAGAATCGAGATGTCGGGCTTCTGAAGCCCGGCTGCCGTGAAGATATCTATAACGCCTGCAGGAGCGACTGCGCGAGCGATGATCTGGCGGACGGCGTGATCCAGCTCATCCTCCGGACGCATCTCGCCGGGTGCGCGTTTGGTCAGCGCTGCCTGCACCGCCTGGAAAAAGGCGACATCGTCGCGGATCTTGATTGCCTCCTCGTGCAGCGTCGCGAGCGCGAACGCCCTGGTCAGGTCGCGTACCGCCTGGATGAACCGCTCCTTGCCGTTCACGCGCGACAGCACCTGCTCCTGCGCTGCGGGCAACAGACCGATACGCGCTTGCGGGTCGCCGCTTATCCAATCCGACCAGTCGAAGCCGTGCAGGATGCCACAGCAGATCTCGTACTTTTCCTGCATCAGTGCTATGGCCTCTTGTTGATCGACGGTCGTCTGGCCGGTACCGCCGCTCTCGGTATAGGTGGCGAGCGCAGCCTTGAGTTCGTGCGCCAGCCCCAGGTAGTCCACCACCAGGCCGCCGGGCTTGTCATGGAAGACGCGGTTGACGCGCGCAATGGCCTGCATCAGACCGTGGCCGCGCATCGGCTTGTCGATGTACATCGTGTGCAGGCTGGGCGCGTCAAAGCCGGTCAGCCACATGTCGCGCACAATCACGAGCCTGAACGGATCGCCTGGATTGCGAAAACGGTTGGCAAGCGCCTCGCGTCGCGGTTTGTTGCGGATGTGAGGTTGCCAGTCGAGCGGGTCGGAGGCCGAGCCGGTCATCACCACCTTCATCGCGCCCCGCTCGTCGTCATCGGCTGCCCACTGCGGCCGCAATTGGGCAATCTCCCGATACAGCTCGACGCAGATACGTCGGCTCATACAGACGATCATCGCCTTTCCGTCCAGTGCCTCCAGCCGCTTCTCGAAATGCTCGACGATGTCGCGCGCCACCAGCCTGAGCCGTTTCTCCGCGCCGACGATGGCCTCGAACTGCGCCCACTTACTCTTGAGCCTCTCCTTGCGCTCGACCTCCTCGCCTTCGGTGACCTCCTCGAAGTCCGGGTCGATCTTCGGTCGCTCCGTCTCGTCGAGGGCAAGCTTCGCCAGGCGACTCTCGTAGTAGATCGGCACGGTCACGCCATCCTCGACGGCGCGCTGGATGTCGTAAATGCTGATGTAATCGCCGAAGACCGCGCGGGTGTTGGCGTCGGTCTTTTCAATCGGCGTGCCGGTAAAGCCGATGAACGAAGCGTTCGGCAGGGCGTCGCGCATGTGGCGCGCGAAGCCGTCAATGAAGTCGTACTGGCTGCGGTGCGCCTCATCGGCGATCACCACGATATTACGCCGCTCGGAGAGCGTCGGGTGGCGGTCGCCTTTCTCTTCCGGGAAGAACTTATGAATCGTGGTGAACACCACGCCGCCCGCTGCTACAGACAGAATCTGGCGCAGGTGGACGCGACTCTCGGCCTGCACCGGCGGCTGGCGCAGCAGGTCGCGGCAGCGCGCGAAGGTGGCGAAGAGCTGGTCGTCGAGGTCGTTGCGGTCGGTGAGCACGACAATCGTCGGGTTCTCCATTGCCGGCTCGCGGACGATACGGCCAGCATAGAACACCATGGTCAGGCTCTTCCCCGAACCCTGCGTGTGCCACACCACGCCGATACGCCGATCTCCAGGCTTGCCCCCGGGCCTGCGTCCCGCCTCATAGCGCCCACGCTCCTCCGCCACCTGATCAGTGCGCGCCAGTTCGGCGGCGCGCAGCGTTTCGGCGACTGCCACCTGCACCGCATGGAACTGGTGGTACCCGGCCATCTTCTTGATCAGCCGTCCGCTGCCATCGTCCTCGAAGACGATGAAGTCACGGACGAAGTCGAGGAAACGGCGCGGCGCGAAGAGTCCCTCGATCACCACCTGCAATTCGGGCATATGGGGATCCGCCAGCGCCTCGCCGTGAATGGTGCGCCACGGCTTGAACCACTCGCGCCCCGCACCGAGCGCGCCGACGCGCGCTGTCAGGCCGTCGGAGATGACGAGTGCGGCGTTGGTAGCCAGCAACGAGGGGATCTGAGCCTGATAGGTCTGGAGTTGTTGCCAGGCCGTCCAGATCGTCGCCTTTTCATCGGCGGCGTTCTTCAGCTCCAGCACTGCCAGCGGCAGGCCGTTGACGAACAGCACTATGTCTGGACGGCGCGTGTGCTTGTTTTCCACCACCGTGAACTGATTGACTGCGAGCCAGTCGTTGTTCGCCGGGTCGTCGAAGTCAATCACCCTGGCTTGCGCCCCGCAGATCGCGCCCCCGGCATTGCGGTGCTCGACCGTCACCCCGTCCACCAGCAGGCGGTGCTGCGCGCGGTTGCGCTGGATCAGATCGGCGCCCTGGGGCTGCGTGAGCTGGCGGAAGGCGTCGTCCAGCGCCTCGACAGGCAGGTCGGGGTTGAGGCGGGCAAGCGCGTCGCGGAGCCGACCGGTCAGCACCACTTCGCCATAGTCGCGCCGCTCAGCTGTCCGCGTGCCCGGGGCGAGGTCGGGACCGTGCGCAACCTGCCAGCCAGAAGCTTCTAGCCGGGCGAGGGCAGCGGATTCGATGGTGGATTCACAGAAGTGACGCTCACTCATCATTCGTCGTCCTCCAGAAGGTTAAGGGTCAGGCGGATCATCAGATCCTTCTGCGTGCGGTCGCTTTCGGCGATGAGCAAAGCCAGCGCCACCATAGCGTTGGCGGCAAGACGCGGCGCGCCATCAGCGCGTAGCAGTAACCCATTTCGGCGCAGGTATTCGAGAAAGAGCAGTGAGTCGATGCGCTTGTTGCCGTCGGCGAAGGGATGATCCTTGATGACGAAATAGAGCAGATGCGCTGCCCGTATCTGGACGCTTGGATAGAGGGGCTTACCGTCAAAGGTCTGCTCAATCGCGCCCAGGATGCCAGCCAGGGTCTCGCCCCGTTCCTGGCCAAAAAGCGGTCCGGCTTCGCCACGCGCCACGAGGTCATTGCGCAGGCTTGCCACTGCAGCACGGGCATCCTCTACTGGCAGTGCTGCACGTGGCGCGATGGCATGTCGCGGCTGGTCGGACAACCGCTGTTCGTCGTATGCCAGCAGCAACTGCCAGGAGCGGGTGTAGCGCTGCACCACGTCGAGCACAGCCTGACCTTCGTTCGTGACGAGCGCGTGGGTCATAAGGGTGCGCGCCAGCAGCGCGATTGCCTGTTGCGCTTCTGCCAGACCACGCTCTGCCAGTCGGCGTTCGTTCAGCGTGTAGCCAATCAGGAGATGGTCGCGCAGGATGCGTGTAGCCCACTGGCGAAAGCGCGTGGCGCGCGTCGAGTTTACCCGGTAGCCCACGGAGATAATAGCGTCGAGGCTATAGTATTCGACAAGGTAGGTTTTCCCATCAGCGGCAGTTGTTGCATTTTTTGCAACAACTGAGTCGCGCTCCAGCTCCCCCGTGGCGAAGATATTCCTCAAATGGCGCGAAATCACCGACTTGTCGCGTCCAAACAAATCAGCCAGTTGCTGCAGGCTGAGCCAGACGTTTTCACGTTCGACGCGCACTTCGACGCGCGCCTCGCCGCCTTCGTAGATGACAATTTCGGGCGTCCCGTTCATCAGGCGCGCTCCTGAAAGAAAATTCCGACGCCTGGCATCACAACTCAATGGGAATGATCTGGAGCAGCAGCGCGTCGCGAAGCCGCCCCGTCAGCGCCGCGACGCCATAGTAACACTGCCCGGCTGTCAGTGTGTGCGCAACCTGCCAGCCAGAAGCTTCTAGCCAGGCGAGGGCGGCGGACTTCGATGGTGGATTCGGAGAACAAGATCAACTCTCCTCTTCCCGGTGCTCAGCAACGATGCGTTCAGCTTCGCGGTCGTAGACGCCTGCCAACTCTCTCAAGGTAACCGCAAACCGATGAAACCCGGCATTCTCTATTTCCTCGGCTTTTCTCCGGAACTGTTCAGCCAACTCTCTCTCCGGCTTTCCGGTTGGATCAACCCAATGAACACCGCGTGAGTTGTATGTCCCTGTGCTGAAACCGGCACGCATGTCATCAACTTCACGGTCATTCAATGCGGCAGCGACAGCGCGGCGTATCCATAAGCCGTCTGGATCGGGTGGGGTGTAGATCAATACCTTGCCAATATTGACGAGTGCAACTTCAAGGTGACCAGATTCTGTACAGATTTCCTTTACCCTTTGGAGCCATTCGGTGAAGCGCTCTTCGCTGAAGGTTCCATCTTCTTGTGTTCCCGGCGGTGTCCTCCACTTATACAGTAGCCGCCAGGCATTTGTTGCGATTGCCCTTGACTCCTCGGTGGTTTCTCTCGGCGGCTGATCTTCCTTCTTGGAACGGTAGATCAGTCGAATGACCTCACAAAAAAACTCGGGGACATTGGCCAGTCGACTTTCAAGGAGTTTGGGTGCAGCTCCGCTATGCCAGTCTAACAAGGGGAGATATGCCCACTCCACTCTAAAAAGATCGTCCTGGTTAACCGTAGGCTCTGATTGAAGAAACTTAATCAGTTCGACGATGTGATACCCGTCTATGGTGTATTTGGACTCACTAGAGGAAAGCGCTGCGAGCAACGCTCGAACACATTGATTAGTATCGATTTGTTGTTTGTCGTGAAGCATTCTGTCCAGGCAACCGATCGCCGCGCATGGCCTGCCATGTTCAATGAGTTTCTCAACAGCAATAGTAAGATCGTTATCGGTCTGATAAGCATTGGCGCTAGTGCGGGTCCAATATTCACTTTCGTGTATCTGAAGCCATGTAGAAGCTCGATCCCACGCTTCCTTGGTAAAGGGCAAACATGCCAGAAATTGCCCTACTTGCGCTGGTGTCCAATCAGATGTATCGATTCTATCGCACCACTCCCAACCTTTGAGATGGCAACGCCGCCAGATAAAACTACTCACCAGCGTCTTGTGCTTGTCGTCTGCGGAGTCCAGAAAGCGAGGTAAAAGCGTTTTCTCGATGACCGGATCAGGAATAGCACCAAGTGCGAACCCTACCTTACGAGGTGAGGAAACGGATTCGGCAAATCGGATGACGCCTTCAATACCATTTTGCTGGAAGATTTCTGAAATGGCTGTGCCGCGTCGTTCGTTGAGTTTCTTTTGCTGCTCTTCCCAATCTCCACTCTTTTCGTAGAGATCGAAATCACGATCAGTAAAGAGGTGCTGATACAAATTGAACGAATCTTCGGGTGCAAGCTGCTGGGCAACTTGTTCAATGTGGGTAATCAGTTCGTCGGGCAATGCCCATTTCGCGAGGGAAAACCGTCGGTGTTTGTTTGTGAATCTGGTGAGATGGTTCCATATCAAAAGTCGTTGCTCTTTGGGGAGTTCTGCAATGGGTTCGGAGGCTAGAGTCTGGAGAAGTTGATCAAAAGCGGCTTGGGGCAACTTATCGAAGTGGTCTATCAATGTTGAAAGCCGAGCAGCATCCTGGCCTGCGGCAGTCACGGCAAGATCTGCATAAAAAGACACCTGCTGCCAGTATTCCTGATTCGTAACACCTTCTTTCCAATCATCTGGGATTGTCTTGCGCCAGATTGGTTTGTGCGCCCTAGAAGAGATTTGATGTTGATGGGGAAGAAGCTGAATGATCAGATTCCAGCCAATATCAGGCTGTTCATTAAGGAGGATTGTCTTTACTGCTACCTTGCGTTTTTCAATAGACGCAAGCGTCTGTGGCAACCAGGGCAGTAAAATGGTTGCAAGTGAATTTGCCGGGCGATTAGCCCTCTGACCTCCGGGATCACGGCTGGCAAGTTCAGCTAAGGCGACACAGGACCGAACCAGATATTGTTCATCCCACGCCAGCGTCTCCAACGCCCACAAAAGGACAGGAATATAAGTACGACCGGTAAAACCGCCCCTTTCCTGTGCAAACAACTCATCAAACGGACAAGGGTCTTTCCGCAATGCTTCCTCAATCGCATCCAGAAATTCGCTCGGAGCTGCTTCCGCGAGCAAGGGCATTCGATCGTTCAAACTGGCCCAGCGCACCCAGTCAGCGTCTGCCAGAATTTCACGTACTGCCAGAATTGCCGTCGCTTCGGCCTTCTCCGATCTGCAGAATTTCAGAGCTTGAGGATGACTGCCGAGTAGCGCCAACGATTCCGCAATGCCATTACGGAGAAGGTGAGAGTGTTTCAGCACTTTTCCGTAGATACTGGCCAGGTACCGTTTTTCAGGTTCCAGCTCAAATTGCGGATCCGGCTCCCGCAGCACTGAAACGGCGATTGCCTTGAACCGGTTCAAATGCTCATCAAAAAGCCTTAGTCCCAGCGCGTACCAGCCTTCATAGCGTGATATGAACTTCCAGTTTCCGTCTTGGTGGATCAGGGGTGTATCTGGGCGAAGGGCAATTTCACGCATCTTTCCAATCCATTCCTCGTATGGTTTCCCGGACAGATCCTCCGCAACCTTACAGTCTGCTTCTGAAGAGTCACGCCAGGACCCCAAAAGCAGAGCAATAGCTAAATCTGCCGCATCTGATATCTTCGCCCATTCTGGCAATAGGGAGAGATTCTGCATACATCGAAGCAACGAACCGAGATTTCCACCACTTCTTTGTACCAACGTTCGCGCTCGTTCCTCATTGTACCCGGCTTTTTGTAAAGCCTTCTGAACCTGATATACGCTCGGATTAGGCAGCGGCACACTCGTTGGAGTCGGGATCCCACCCTGTGGTCCACCAAACACCACAGCATGACCTGCTCCAAGTGCCTTCTGGATGAGTCTTGTCCCAGTTTCACCGACCAAATCCAGAGACGCGTCCGCAATCAGAATGAGCTTGTTTCTTTGGTGACAAAGTGTATCCCAGGCTTCGACCCCTTTGACGACGAGACAATGAGTCACAGCTTCCTTTTGAGCCTCAACATCGAGCGATGCTACATAAGCAGAGACAAAATTAACAATCTGGTCAGGAAAGTGTGTGGTCAGTTTGAGCTGAGTAATCGTTCCGTCCAATAATTCCTTTAGTTTTTCACAGGCTTCGGCCCGATTAGCCAAAAATACATCCGGAGTTAGTGAGGGTGGCTCGCCTGTAGATTTCAAGATCTCCCAACGTTGTTCCAGCGTTTCGATCTGGTTTGCAGGTAAACCAGGGATGATCTTCTCCGCAAGCCACAATTCAATGGCTGGGAAATGATGAATCCAGTCGATCAGTTTGGTTCCATCAATGACTCGAATATCTTTCCACTCACCTCTACCGCGACGTTCTTCAATCCAGCGAGCCTGGGCATTTTCCTTCCATGTGTACTCCCAATTCCGTCGTGCAGAGAGTGGGGTCACAAATACAAACGTAGAGTCTTTCCTGATATGTTCTGGTATCGCGGCTGTGAGACCGTTATAGTCCTCAATAGCTTTATCACGGGCGTTCAAACCTGTACCAATTTCCCAGAGCGATCGTCCATCGGGAACGAACGGATCGAAGCCAAGGACGGTATCCAATATGCCGTCAGGGCCATGTTGCCCAATGCTATCTGCTAACGGAAAGCGACGCTCTTGTGGCTTAGGGCATGATGCAGCAACAAGACGCCAGACAAGCTCGACAATCAATCCCTGGGCATTCCGTGCGTTAGCACGCACCCACTCGTCAATCTGATTTTCATTGATAATTAGCATACCCCCCGCTCCTCCAAAAACCGTTCCGCATCCTTCACCCGCAGCGCGCCGGAGATGAGCTTTGGCAACAGCGTGTCGCGCAGGGCGGCGAGGGTGCGGGATTTGCGTTCGTTGACTTCAATGCGATTATCAAGGGACGACACGCACGCTTCATAAGCTAACACAAGATCCCGAGACGGCTTCACACAGGTGATAGCGTGGAAATCCTTTTTCCCAATCGAGCCGAAGACCGTCCCCTCCGCTTCGAACCGCGCTAACACTGATCTGATAGACCACATAAAGTGATAGGAATGCGAGCGGCTCCCTGTCTTGTGCCGCACGGCAGCAACGCCACGCCCAATGGCGCATTCTTCCAGAGACATGTTACCTTGATTGCTAGTTCATGTTCGTACAGATGAGTGCAATGAGCGCGTATCAAGGCGCCTTCAGTTCAAACCCGGCATTGGTACGTGCGTAAAGCCGCTCAATGCCCATCTTCTCCGGTTGACTGTTGACCGTCTCAATCGTATGACGATACGCGCGCAATTCGATGGCGTCCATAAACCAGGCGTGCGGACGCATGTTCGCCCGGCGCACCGGGACCAGGCGCACCCCCGTCTCCGCCAGGATGCTGGCCTCATCAGCGGCGCTATTGTAGGCTTTATCGCCCAACCGCCGCGCCCCGGCGGGCAGGCCATACGCCAGTTCATGGACTGGGGTCAGGTCGTGCACCCCTGCGGGCAGCATCTGCACGCGTACGGGCACGCCATCCGGGCGGCAGACCAGATGCACACGCCATCCAAAGACCTTCTCCCGTTTCGCCGCGCACTACCCGCAGAATTCGCGCCCGCGCGCCTTCCGACAGCGCCGGGCGCGCACACGACGGCAGACTGGCAGGGGGAGGCTATCGATAATGAACACGTCGCCCGTGGTGAACACCTCCCCCAACACGTCCGGAATCCAGGCCATCCAATCGGCGAGCTGATGCAGACGACGATTGAAGCGCGAGACGCTGATCCGCCCCGACAGATAGCCCAACGCGCGCATCATCGGCGCCGCCCGTTCGTGATGACTGCCAACATACTTGGCGGCGACGACCGCAATCGTCAGAATCTCGGAGTCGGGGACCTGCGCCCGCACATCACTGCGATGCCCCAGGTGTTCCATCAGCGTGTCGATCACGACAAAAGCAGTTATAATCCAATAGGCGTCCATCGGCTCCTCCTGGCGATGATGTTGGTTGGGCAACCGCGATCGTGCCAGAGGTGTCGGTGGTCGTCAACTAGCAATCAAGGTATGTTGATATCGCCCACAGGAGCACGCACGCTAACCAATGTATCTCCAGCCTTTGCAAGTCGAGTTGGCACGGTACAGTACATGCGACGCGTTGGAAAACGAAAGCCAAAATCTGAGCTTCCCTGGTAGAAAGGCACTCCATCTCCTATCTCATTGTAGGTGTCACCAGGCGGTGATTGGCCCATGGTCAAATCAAATTCCTCGTCTACGGTTCCAACTCTCCACCCCTCCGGTATCTCCCCCAGCTCCGAATCCACCAGGCGGTCGGGGAACAGGTCGTAGAGATGGGCAGGGAGACCCGGCAACGACTCGCCGCGCCGCCAGCGACCCTCCATCTTCGCGCGCACCGGCTCGAAATCCACGAACCACGCCTTGAACAGCGCCCGCGCCATTTGCTCCAGCGTCTCGCTCATGCGCCGGTTCAGTTCGATCTTGTCGTCCAGCGTGCCGAGGATGTGGGCAATGGCGCGTTGTTCGGGGAGGGGTGGCAGCGTGATATGCATTCGCCGCTGATCTGAGAGGCTGACATACTCCGCCATGTCGGTCTGCCCGGCTACGCCCTTGTACTGGACAAAGAACTCGTGGCTGTACATCCAGAAGTATAGGAAGCGCGGATCGATCAAATCTTTGTCAACCGACCGCCAGAAACAGAGCTGAGGGGAGTATACGAACCGGGGTGTATCCGGTCGGACGAATGCAACGCGCCCCACGGTACCCTTTGACGTGAATACGACGTCACCGGGCTGGCTGATCTTGTTCCCAACTCGTGAGAGGCTGCATTCTGGGAAGTGGTCTGCGTCGTCGAACTGAAAGCCGTTGTTGATGTTACCTGCGCGTGCAAAAGGCAAGCCAGACGATGCCAGTTCATCATTCTTTGCGCGGTAGCCATCACCTACAATGAGCGCACCTCGCTCAATCAGGGTGCTTACTGAATGCCGCCGCCACTTACCCGTCATACCCCAACTCCTCACCTGCCTTTGTCGAGTATCGGGCTTCATAACGGTTCCGTGCCCTCGTTGAGAATTGCCAGGTAGCGGTCGTAGGCAAAGATGCGATTGCGCTTTTGGCCAGTGAGCTCTCGCGCGATACCGAGCCTGGCAAGCGTTTCCAGGCCTTTGGCCACCGCAGGGAATGTCAGCCCTACGCGCTTGCAGGTTTCGTTCACGGTCAGAAGCGGTCGCTGGCACAGCACGTTGAACACGCGCAATGCGGTATTGGACATCCGACCCGCTGCCTGAATCTTTTGTGTGTCTTCTTTGAACAAAGCCACCAGGCGCTGCGCGGTCTCAACAGCATTTTGTGCGGTGTGCACGACGCCTTCAAGGAAGAAATCAAGCCAGGCTTCCCAGTCCCCCTCGGCTCGCACCAGGTCTAGCAGTCGGTAGTACTCGCTGCGATGCTGCTTGAAATAGAGACTCAGATAGAGCAAAGGCTTTTGCAAAACACCCTCGTGATGCAGGATAAAAGCGATGAGCAGACGTCCGATGCGCCCGTTGCCATCCAAAAACGGGTGGATAGTTTCAAACTGCACGTGCGCCAGAGCCGCTCGAACAATGGTCGGGTAGGGCAGGTGCTGGTCGTGAAGAAAACGCTCCAAATCTGCCATACAGTCTTCCACCCTATCTGGCGGTGGCGGGACAAAGTGTGCGTTACCAGGACGCGTACCTCCAATCCAATTCTGGGTGCGCCGGAACTCTCCGGGCAATTTCTCGCTCCCCCTGCCCCTCGACAGCAGCACTGCGTGCATTTCTCGAATCAGACGGTTAGAAAAGGGGAAGCTATCGCGCAGGCGCTCTAAGCCGTGTTCCAAAGCGGCCACGTAGTTAGAGACCTCCACAACGTCTTCGACAGGCGCACCGGGGGCTTCTTCCATCTCGAAGAGCAGCAAATCAGAGAGAGAGGACTGCGTGCCCTCAATTTGGGAGGAAAGCAAGGCCTCGCGCCGCACGTAGGCGTAAAGGAAAATGCCGGGATCGGGCAGGAGAAGCGTGACGCTGTCGAGTCGACCGAGAGCGAGCGTCGCCTGCTCCAGCAAGCGACCCCGGCGGCCCGTAAGATCCAGTGGAGGGTTCGGTGGAAGCGGGAAGGGAATGAAAGCACGAACCTCCTCGGCCCCTGTGCGGGTGATGTGGTATTCTCCAGTCAAGCCTCGCTTCATCGTCCCGCGCCCTTGTTATTCAACGATCGTTTAATAGGACTGATCGTTATTAAGCGGTGTCCTATTTCCGTTTAATATACCCTGCTCACCCGCCATAGCCCGGCTTCTTGAGGTTGGCGGCGATGGCGGCGTCGAGTTTGGCGGCTTCCGCCTGTTGCGCACGCAGCTGCACCACCAACCGCTTCATCTTCTCCTCAAACGGCTCATCGTCGTTCTCCGCCGCCTCTGCGCGCACGTAGCACACCGGCTCGAAGTCCACGAACCACGCCTTGACGAGCGCCCGCGCCATCGCCTCATTCCCTTCCACGTCTCCCAGACCTGAGCCGGGTCTGTCCCCAGAGTGTTTGTGAATGAGCACGTTGCGCATAGCGACAATCTGCGGTCAGGGTTTCTCAGGGTAGGCGTGATGAAAGGCTTTGCCAGGGCGCGCCACCTACTTCCCGATGTCTCATAAGGAGACTGCCTCTTGTAACACTCGCTCACGGATACGCGCCTTGATACCGCGACTGCTCACCACGTCCACCTTGACCCCCAGCAGATCCTGAAGCTCAAGCCACAGTCCGGCATGGTCGAGCAGACTGCGTCCCGGCTCGAAGTCAACCATCAGGTCAATGTCGCTCTGTTCATCGGCTTCCCCACGGACGACGGAACCGAAGACATGCACGTTATGCACGCCGTACCTGGCGCACACCTTCAGGATGTCCTCCCGCTTCGCTTGCAAAAGATCCTCAAGCGTCATAGCCCAACTCCTTTTCCAGTTCCTCGATGCTCGGCAGGCTCGCTTGCATGTCGGCAGGCAAGGCGCCAGTGAGGCGGTAGGTCGCAACACCCATTGGCTTGTTCATATCCCTCAAGGCATACTCCACCACCAATCGGTTCTGACTCTTGCACAGAATGAGTCCGATGCTGGGGCGGTCTTCAGGATGGCGCAATAGGTCGTCCACTGCAGAGAGGTAGAAATTCACCTTGCCAGCATATTCTGGCTTGAATTCACCGATCTTGAGTTCGATGACCACATAGCAACGAAGGCGCAAATGGTAGAACAACAGGTCGATATAGAACTCTTCACCACCGACTTCCAGGCGATACTGTTCGCCAACGAAAGCAAACCCCTTGCCCAGCTCCAGCAAGAATTCGCGCAGGTGGTGCAAAAGGGCGCGCTCCAGGTCGTGCTCTTGCGCTTCGGGTCTAAGCGAGAGAAAGTCGAAGACGTAGGGGTCTTTGAGGAGCGAGCGCGCCAGGTCTGACTGGGGTGAAGTCAAGGTGCGATCAAAATTGGTGATTGCTTTTCCCTGCCGCTGGTAGAGTCCGCTCTCGATTTGGTGCACCAGCACGTTTCGGCTCCAGCCGTGCTCGATGGTCTGCTGGACGTACCAAAGCCGATCGGCGGGGTCTTTGACTTTCTCCAGCAGTGTGATGTTGTGATACCAGGTAATTTGTGCAAGCACCTCTTGCACAATGTGCTCATCGGTCCAGGCTTCGGCAAACGCCCGCATGTATTTGAGATTGCGCGGCGAAACGCCCTTCATTTCTGGAAATTCACGTCCAAGGTCTTGCGCCAGGCGGTCGATCACTCTGGCGCCCCAGCCTTCCTGTATTTGCCGCTGAAGAATATCTCGGCCAATATGCCAGTAGAGTAACACCAACTCGCGATTAACCGAGAGGGCGGCGCGCACCTGGGCCTGGCGAATGCGTGATTTGAGGCTATCTAGCAGTTCTGCATAGCCGGTAGGCAATGGTGTGGCGGGCTGCTGCACGTTTTGTTTAGCCATAGCCCAGCTCCTTTATGTTCCTCCAGATCGCCTCATCCAGTCGCCGCGCTTCAGCCTGCTGCTCGCGCAGCTGCACCACCAACCGCTTCATCTTCTCCTCGAACGGCTCATCGTCGTCCTCCGCTGCCTCTGCGCCCACGTAGCGCCCCGGTGTCAGCACATAGCCGTGCCTGCGGATGTCGTCCAGCGTGGCGCTCTTGCAGAAACCGGGAACGTCCTTGTATTCGCCTGCCTCCTTTTCGCCTCGCCAGGCGTGGTAGGTGTCGGCGATACGGGCAATCTCCTCGTCGGTCAACTCGCGGTGAGTGCGATCCACCATCTGGCCCATCTTGCGGGCATCGATGAACAACACCTGCGCCTGCTGTGCAGGACGTGGTCAAAATCATATATCAACGCATGATCCCATGTCAAGAGATGTCCGTATATGTTCACTTCTGGTTAATCGCCACAACGTCCTGATCAGGTGCGTGAACCATGTGCATACCGGGTGCGCAGGCGTCCCACCCGCATGCGCGCGCTCCGATATATAGTCATTGAGACGAAGCATGCAACCTGATGCAGCGCCGTCATCACTCCCGCTCGTTGTGCCGACGCGGAGGCGCGCTGGCGCACCCGGATGGGGAGATTGCGGCGATGCCACGCTGAGGCAGAGCCGTCGGGGCGCGGCATGCCGCGCCCCCTGCGGGCAATGACGGTGTGTGCGGCGTCTCGTCGTTGAGACGCCGCACGAGACCCGCTCACGATCAGTGACGCTCGCCTGTCGCGCTGCCGAAGCGCCTGCGTCATCCCTATCGTCTCCCAAGAACGGCAAAAACCGCGATACACGCAGACGTTCCATTTCGGCTATCAAGGGGTTTGGCAGGAGGAAAATCGCCTGTCAGAACGACCATGGGCGGACCGAACCGCACACGCAGCCAGAATAGCAGCGCTCCACCCGTCAGAGCGACAAGGAGGCGGAGCGCTGCGCAACGGTCAAACCTAAATGATCAACGTCGTCGCGTGCTGGATATCCGGTTCTTCACGCAGACGCGCGATGACATGCGGCGGCACCGGGTCGTCCAGGCGCAACACCATCATCGCCTGCTCGCGCGGCGCCAGGCGCCCCACATCCATGCTGGCGATGTTGACATCGGCTTCGCCCAGGAGGGTGCCGACCTTGCCGATCATACCGGGGCGGTCACGATGGTAGGTAAAGAGCATCGGACCTTCAGGCACAAACGTGACCCAAAAACCGTCCGCTTCGACGACGTGCGGTTCACCGCGCAGAATTGTCCCGGCAAACTCGCGCGCGCCGTCGCTCGTCTGGGCGCGCAGCACCAGCAGCCCGGAAAAGTTTCCTGCCTCGTCGGTTGAGAACTCGGTCAATTTCAACCCCAGTTCGCGCGCCAGCAACGGCGCGTTGACCGGCGTGACGCGCTCTTCGCGGGTTGTGGCAAGCAGCCCTTGCAGGACTGCCAGGCGCACCGGCGTGGTATCGACGGTTGCCAGTTCACCGCGATACTCGATCTCGAAGTTGCGCACCGGATCGCGCACCAGACCGGCGCAGAGCATTCCCAGGCGTCGCCCCAGATCGACATAGGGCGCAACCAGACCGCGATGCTCAGGCGGAATGTAGGGGGCATTCACGGCGTAGTGCGGCGACCCGCCCGCCAGCGCCACCAGAACCCCCTCAGCGACATCGACGCCGGTCAATGCCTGCGCTTCGACGGTGGATGCGCCGAGATGGGGGAGGGTGATCACGCGCGGATGACCGACCAGCGGATTGCCGACCGGCGGCTCGGTCGAGTAAGTATCGAGCGCAGCTCCGGCGAGATGACCGCTTTCGATGGCTTCGAGCAGCGCCGCCTCGTCCACGACGCCGCCGCGCGCGGCGTTGATCAGGTACGCACCGCGTTTCATCTGCGCCAGACGCGCTGCATCGATCATGTTGCGCGTGGCATCGATCAGCGGCACGTGCAGCGAGACAATATCCGCCTGTGCCAGGACTTCTTCGAGCGGCGCGAGGGTCGCGCCGAGTTGGGCGGCGCGTTCGGTGGAGACGACCGGATCGTAGGCGACGACGTGCATTTCCAGCCCACGCGCGCGACGTGCAACTTCGGCGCCGATCCGACCCAACCCAACTAACCCCAGCGTCTTGTTGCGCACCTCGAAACCCATGAAGCGGTTGCGCTCCCACTTTCCCGCCACGACTGAACTGTGCGCCTGCGGGATATGACGCGCCAGACTCAGGATGAGCGCAATCGTCAGTTCCGCCACGGCGACGCTGTTCGAGGCGGGCGCGTTAACAACCATAATACCCTGGCGGGTGGCGGCTTCGAGATCGATATTATCGACCCCGGTTCCAGCGCGCCCGACGACGCGCAGACGGGTTCCTGCCGCCAGCACCTCGGCGGTGACTCTGGTGGCGCTGCGGACGATGAGTGCGTCGTATTCGGGAAGAATGGCGATCAGACCTGCTTTGTCCAGGTCGGTGCGCACATCGACGTGTGCTGCGGCACGGAGACGGGCAAGCCCTTCCTCGGCAATCGGCTCAGTCACAAGAATGCGGTCCATTGGCGCTGTCTTTGCTTCCTGGAGGTATGCAAAACCACGACCACCTCAACGGCGAGACAGTCGCCACACTGCGACAGTGCGACATTATAACACACATGCCGCGTTGCATTATGCCCTTTTCGTTGCCCGGCAAACATTTCAGCCAGCACCGCCAACGTCCGTTGTTGCGTGGCGCGGTCGCTCCGTCCAGAACGCTTCAGCAGCCAGCGCCGGTCAGAGGCGCTGATCGGAATTCGCGGTTCAACGCTCCCGCATCCACCATGTAACGCCTGATTACAGTACAATGGTAGAAACATGATTGTTCACGCCGGTTGGAGTTGTGTGCTGGAGAAGGGATCCACTCATGCGCATGCGATTTATCCTGCTGATACTTGCGTTGCTTGTGAGCGCCTGTGCTGTACCATCGTCATCGAACCCGACGCCAACGCTGGCGCCTGGCGCCGAAGAGTTGCTCGGCGCTCCGACAGCAACTTCCGTTCCGCCGACAGCAGCGCCAGCCTCTACCGCTGCGCCTGCCCCATCGCCTGCCCGGTCTGCTGCGCGCTACGAGACTGCTCCCTGCGAGTTTCCTGTGCCTGCCGGAGTTTCAGTCGAATGCGGCTGGTTGACCGTCCCGGAGAATCGCGCGAAACCCGATAACGGCAGAGAAGTGCGGCTCCACGTCGCTATCTTCCGCAGCACGCGCCCCAATCCGCCCCCTGATCCGATCGTCTACCTGGAAGGCGGTCCTGGCGTCGATGCGCTGGAACGCCTGCCGCTGGTGTTCGATCTCTGGTTTCGACCGTTCCTGGCAAACCGCGACTTTATTCTGTACGATCAGCGCGGCACCGGCTATTCGACGCCGTCGCTGGCGTGCCCTGAGTTGACGAAACTTAGTTTCGATATGCTGCCGATGGATATCCGCGCCGGTGAAAGTTCACGTCTCTGGAAGGAGGCGGCGCTCAAGTGCCACGCGCGCCTGGTTGCCGAAGGCATCGACCTGAAACAGTACAATACCCTCACCAACGCCGCCGATCTGGAAGACTTGCGGCTGGCGCTTGGCTATGAGCAGTGGAATCTGCTCGGCAGTTCGTATGGCACACGTCTGGCATTGACGGCGATGCGCGAGTATCCGCAGGGTATTCGCAGCGTGGTGCTCGACTCAACCCGCCCGCTGCAGATTAATGAGTCGCAAACGCCTGCCGACGCCGAGCGCGCGTTTCAGACGCTGTTCCGCGGGTGCGCTGCCGACCCGACCTGCAATGCGGCGTATCCTGATCTGGAACGAGTATTCTATGATCTGGTCGAACAACTCAACACAAAGCCGGTGACGCTTCCCGGCATCGATCCGTTCACCGGGCGCACCTATGACGTGCTGATCAACGGCGATACGATGATCAGCACCCTGTTCCAGGCGATGTATTCGACCGAGATCATTCCGCTGCTGCCGCGCGCGATCTACGATGCAGCGCGCAAGGGGGAGTTCGATCTATGGGTGCGTCTGATTATGAACAATGTCTCCCAGAGTGACTATTTCAGTTACGGGGTGATGTATTCGGCGCGCTGCTACGATGAAATTCTCTTCGAGACGCGCGAGGATATGGTGCGCGCGGACGAAGCGTTTCCGCATCAGCAGGATGTGTTTGATATGGCGTCGTTCTGGGACATCTGCGACGCCTGGGGTGTGGGGTCGGCGCCGCCGGTTGAGAATCAGCCGGTGCGCAGCGCTATTCCCGCACTTGTCCTTGCCGGCGCCTACGATCCGGCGACGCCGCCGAACGATGGCAGAGCAGCGGCTGCTACGCTGCAAAACAGTTTCTTCTTCGAGTTTCCCGCAACGGGGCACGGCGTCGTTCTCGACGGCGGCTGCCCGCTCAGCATTGCGTTTGCGTTCCTCGATAACCCGCAACGCAAGCCGGATGCGACGTGCACGACGCAACTGGAGGGTCCTGCATTCGATGTCGAAGGCGCAGCCGTGCAACTCATCCCGTTCCGTGATAGTGAACTGGGGATCACCGGAGTGTGGCCCCAGGGATGGACGAACTTCGGTCCGGGGATTTATGGTCGTCCGTCGGGTGATGCGGCTATCGTTCAGATACTGATGCCAGGATCCGCGCTCGAAACGCTTGTAAGGCTGAGCAGTCGCTTCAATCTGGATCGTGAACCGGAGGCGGCAGGTGAACACGTAAGTGAGCGTTACACCTGGCAACTCTACACAACCACCATTCGCGGACAGCCGACCGACATTGCGCTTGCGGAAGATGGGGGACGATCCTTGCTGGTGATGTTGATCAGCGACAAAGGTAACCGCGACGAGTTGTACGATAAGGTATTCATACCCTCGCTTGATGCCTTGCGTGTGATCAGGACACCGTAGGGGCGCCGCGCCGCTGCGCCCCACAGGCGCTGCACCACAGCACCGGGGCGCTGCGGCGCAGCGTCCCTACTATTCGTACCGCAACGCCTCAATCGGCAGGAGCAGCGCCGCGCGCCGCGCCGGGTAGTATCCGAAGCCAACGCCGATGGCGCATGCGAAGATCAGCGCCAGCGCCACGGCAATCCACGAGATCGATACGCTCAATCCGGCAGCCACACCCACCAGCACCACCAGACCAATCGCGCCGCCAACGCCGAGCAGACTGCCGACGACGCTGATCGCAACCGCTTCAAGCACAAATTGACTCAACACATCGCCATCGGTTGCGCCAAGCGCCTTGCGCACGCCGATCTCGCGGGTGCGCTCGGTGACCGCCACCAGCATGATGTTCATAATACCGATGCCGCCGACCACCAGGCTGATGCCCGCCACCAGCGCGATAAACCCGGTGATGGCGCCGTTGATGCCCGCCAGCACGCCGAGCGCTTGAGTCGGCAGGTTCAGGCGGAAATCGTCGATTGCGCCTTCAGGAACGTTGCGGGTGGCGCGCAGCGTTGCTCGCACCAGCGCCTCGCCGCGCGCAACTTCCTTCTCACTCTGCAAACTGAGCAGAATGCTGCTCATCTGCAACCCGCGCCCTGGAAGATCCTGGCTCCCGGCGATGCGCAACCGCGCCGTGCTGACCGGCACCAGGATGCGCTGGTCGGACGAGAAGGGGCCGCCGAGTTGTCGCAGGACACCGACGACCTGGAGCGGTTGCCCGTTTACTTCTATCGTTCGTCCGACGGCGTTCTTCACATTCTCTTTGCCGAAGAGATCCTCGGCGACGAGTGCGCCGAGCACTGCCACCCGCGCCGCCTGCCGGTCGTCATCGTCGGTCAGGAAGCGACCGTACTGCACCGGCACGGTCTGGACGAACTGGTATTCCTTCGTGGTGCCGACGACCGTCGGGTTGGCGGAGGAACCGCCGAAGCGTGCCTGAACGCGGAGCGACACTTCGGGTACAATGGTGCGAAAGACATCCGGGTGACGGGCGACCAGCTGCTCGAGTGCGCGGTAGTCCTGGATCGAGAGCAGACCGTATCCGGGCACATCACGCGCGCCACGCGCCTGAGGATCGCCGGGCAGCACCGCAATGCGGCGGGTGCCCAGATCGACGAAGCGCTCGAAGACCTGGCTCTGCAATGCGTTGCCGAGCGATAGAACAGCGACCAGGGTGGCAGAGCCGATGATGATCCCCAGCATCGTCAGCAGTGAGCGAAACTTGTTCGCTCGCAGGCTGTCTATCGCCATGAGTGCGAGTTCTTTGAACACGGGCATCTACTCCTGTTCTGGTTTGAGAACCGTCACCGGCACCGGCGCCATCTCGCGCACCGGCAGTTCGAGTTCCTCTGGCGCGAGATTGACGTGGTAGTACTCCTGCAAGATATTGTCGGCAATCCGTCCGTCGCGCAGCCCGATCACCCGGTCCATCTGTTTGCCAATTTCCGGATCGTGCGTCACGATCACAATCGTAATGCCCTGCTCGCGGTTCAACTCGCGGAAGAGCGCCATAATCTCTGCGCCGGTGCGGGTGTCGAGCGCGCCGGTCGGTTCGTCGGCAAGCACCATCGCCGGGTTGCCCACCAGCGCACGGGCGATGGCGACACGCTGCTTCTGTCCGCCCGACAACTCGTTTGGACGGTTGTGGAGTTTCGTCTCTAAACCAACCGCTTCCAGCGCCCGACGCGCGCGCTCTTCGCGCTCACGCGCACCGACACGCCCGTAGACCAGCGGCAGTTCTACGTTCTTCAACGCCGTAAGCCGTGGCAACAGGTTGAAGTTCTGGAACACGAACCCCAGTTTCTGATTGCGCACCCGCGCCTGCTGCACTCGGTCCAGTTTGCTGACATCCTGCCCGTCGAGCCAGTAGGAACCGGACGTTGGCACATCGAGCAGCCCCAGGATCGTCATCAGGGTGCTCTTGCCACTCCCGGACGGTCCCATAATAGCGACCATTTCGCCGCGATGGATTTCGAGCGACACGTCATCGAGAGCGCGGAAGCGACTGCCGCCGGTGACGAACTCCTTCGTCACATGTTCAACCCGTACCACCGGTTCGGTCACGTAGTCAATCACTTCGACCGGCGTTATGTACTCAGTTTCAGTATTCACTGCAATTCTCCTCCTGAAAATCCCGCACAGGTTGCGCAACCTGTGCGGGCATCTGCGCTGTCGAAAGGCGCTATTGCGCACCCGGCAGCAACACCTGCTGACCTTCGTTCAATCCATTGATAATTTCGATCCGATCACCGGTGCGAATGCCGGTTTCGACCGGTTGCGTCACCAGTGTGGTGCGTCCGTTGTTGTTGACCACGACATCGACCACGGTCATCCCGTTTTCCTCACGAACCGCCTGAACCGGCACACTGAGCGCATTTTCGCGCTTCGCAGTGATAATGGTCGCGCTGGCGGTCATTCCCGAACGCAACGGACGATCACCCGGCGCAACTTCAAGTTCGACTTCGTATGCGGTCACATTGCGCTCATTGGTTGCCTGTGGCGCGATGCGCTGCACGCGACCGATCTGCGGCGGCGGACCAAGCGCGTCGATCAACACCTCGACGTCCTGACCAGGCGCAACCCGCACGACGTCCACCTCATCAACGGTGACCGTCACCTTGAAACGACTCACGTCGATCAGCGTCAGAACCGGACCCTGGGCGACCTGTTCGCCCGGTGCAACATTGATACGCGCCACAACACCATCGAACGGCGCCGTCAGGGTTGTATCATCGAGCCGGATCTGCGCCAGATCGAGTTGCGCCTGCGCCTGTGCCACCCGCGCCTGGGCGCGTGCCAGATCGGTTGCACGCGGGTCGGCAGTGAGACGTGCAAGGTTGGCTTCAGCGGCAGCCAGGTTCGCCCGCTGCGCTGCCAGAGCGCCCTGACGCTGCTCACCGAGCAGGCGGGCAAGGTCGGCTTCCGCCTGCGCCAGGGCAGCACGCGCCGCAGCAATACGGTCGGGGTTGGGATTGAGCAGAGCATCAAGGTTCGCCTGGGCGGTAGCAACCCGCGCTTCGGCTTCCGCCAGACCGGTGATCTCGTTCTGGCGCGCCGTCTCATAGGCGATCCGCGCCTGATTGAGCGCCAGTTCTGCATCCGCCAGCGCGCGCTCCGCCTGAGCAAACGCATCGGCATAGGTGCGCTTGCCAGCGTCGGAAAGTGGCGCGCCGGTCAATGGATCTTTACCGTCCGCCTCGACCCGCGCCAGATTGTCGCGCGCGGCTGCAAACGCCGTTTGTGCATCACGCAGCCGATTGGCGCGCTCGAAGACCTGACGTTCAGCATCGAGTTTGGCGGCAGAGAGAGCGCTGCGCTGCCGTTCGAGGGCTGCCTGCGCTTCGGTGAGCGCGGAGCGTGCAGCGGTCAACTGATCATTGTTGGGTGCGCCCTGCAACGCATTGAGTCGGGCGCGCGCTTCATCAACACGGGCGCGGGCGGCGGCAATATCCGCCTCAGTCACACTCCCGCTGATCTGCACCAGCGCCCCGCGCGCCGCCTCAACCTGAGCGCGCGCCTGCGCGATCTCCTCTGGGGTGGCGCCCTCCTGAAGTTGTTTCAGATCGGCTTCCGCCTGCGCCAGGGCAGCGCGCGCAGACGCTACCTGCGCCATCGCTTCACGATTGTCGAGCCGGATCAACGGTGTTCCAGCCGCAACGCGGTCCCCTTCGGCGACCAGCACTTCGGCGACGCGACCGGGAATGGTGAAACTCAGCGCCGCTTCCTGACGCGGCTCAATGCGTCCGGTGGCATTAATGCCGGCGATGAGCGTCTCACGGGTGACGGTGATCGGCGTACCGCCCTGAAGCGGATCGGCGCTGCCGGTCAATCGCGGCACAGCAAGCGTCACCATCACGGCAATGATCAACACCGCTGCAATAATCACCGGAACCGGCAACCGGGGAAGGCGTAGTTTTCGTTGTGTCTGTGGAACAGACGTCATAGTGCTCTTTCTCCTTGAGAAAATACGATCCCATCCCCCCTGCACGAATGCGGGAAGGTTCACAGAATGACGAGTCTGGTACGTTCGTCTAACGCACCGCCGTGCCGTAGAGGAACAGATCGACCAGCGTTTCGGCAGAAAAACGGTCGGTTGAGATCGCCTGATACATCTCGCCGTGCTCAGGAGCGACCGGCGGCGCCATCTGGCGCTGGAACCCCTCCATCAAACCAAGGAACAGCATTGCCAGATCATAGGCGCTGTGCCTTGTCAGTTCGCCATTGTCGAGACCCTGCTGCATCACCTGGCGCAGCGGTTCGACCATGTACCGCCTGAATGCATCCGCCAGGCGCCGCTGACGTTCCGGGCTGAGATGTTCACGCGCCTGATGACGCATCATACGCGTGTCGCCGTTCGGTTCGTTCAGCAATACCTTCGCCAGTGCAATCAGGCGCCCGCGTGTATCTGATTGTTCAGCAATGACACGCCGCATAGTCCCGTGCATATCCGCCAGCATGTGAATGGCGACCAGGACGAACAACTCTTCCTTGTCGGAAAAGTGATAGTACAGCGTCGGCTTGGTTACATCGGCAGCCTGCACAATATCGTTGATCGACACGGCGCTGTAGCCGCGCTGCATGAAAAGCCGCGTCGCCGTCATCAGGATGCGGGCCGCAGTAGGACCATACGTCGGTTCGTTGTTAATGTCTTGCATCTGAAACCAATTGCGCGTTCAAAACAGATCACTGCCCGTATTGGCGCACTCCTTTCCACGCTTCATTGTACCACTTTACCGAACGGTCAGGAATAGTCTACCATGGCGTACAGCCTTTGTCAATGATCTGCAACGATTTTGCAAAAAGCTGTGAGCCGGTTGTGCCCGCGCAGGCGGGTTTCGTCTTGGAGAGCCGAAATAGGACACGGATCGGCACAGAGATTGCTTGATGAATGGAACACGGATGGGCACGGATGTGACGGATCGGCACGGATTGAGAAATACAAACATCCGTGGCAGTCAGTTACATCTGTGGTAATCCGTGGTTTCTCCATAAAGAGCACGCGGAGCGGCGCGGATGGTGATGGTTTTGAGATCAAATCCGCCATAGCCCGCGCAGGCGGGCTTTGCCCTGGATAGCCGAGGGCTTATGGTCTTTGAGTAATTATTCCGCTACAGCCCGCGCAGGCGGGCTTCGCATTCCATAGCCGAGGGCTTCAGCCCCACGGCAAGAGGCGCATACCGGATTTATTTCTCAATCTTCATCAGCCCCACGGCACAGGGCGTATAGCGGATTTATTTCTCAATCTCCATCAGCCCGACGGCAAGGGGCGCATACGGGGGGCGCAGCAGCGCTGCGCCCGTACAGGGGCGCGGGGGCGTTGCGCACCTCATGGTCTTTGAAGAAATAATCCGCCACAGCCCGCGCAGGCGGGCTTTGCCCTGGATAGCCGAGGGCTTATGGTCTTTGAATAAATAATCCGGTATAGCCCGCGCAGGCGGGCTTTGCCCTGGTTAGCCGAGGGCTTCAGCCCCACGGCTAGCGCGGTAGAGCGGATTTAATTTTCAATCTCCATCAGCCCCACGGCACAGGGCGTATAGCGGATTTATTTCTCAATCTCCATCAGCCCGACGGCAAGGGGCGCATACGGGGGGCGCAGCAGCGCTGCGCCCGTACAGGGGCGCGGGGGCGTTGCGCACCTCATGGTCTTTGAAGAAATAATCCGCCATAGCCCGCGCAGGCGGGCTTTGCCCTGGATAGCCGAGGGCTATGGTCTTTGAATAAATAATCCGGTATAGCCCGCGCAGGCGGGCTTTGCCCTGGTTAGCCGAGGGCTTCAGCCCCACGGCTAGCGCAGTATAGCGGATTTAATTTTCAATCTCCATCAGCCCCACGGCACGCGGCGCATGCCGGTTTCTATGCTCAATTATCAGCACGTGTCGCCGCAACACTCGCCTTGAGAATAAGAAACAGCGGCGATCCAGGCGATCGCCGCTGTTGACGCACCAGGAACAACCGGCATCTTACTCGCTTTCGCTCTGAGGAATAAGGACATCCCACCAGACGCGACCGGTGCGTTTTTGCATCAGATCGACGTGGATATGCTTCAATTCGGTGTACGCCATCAACCCGTAAATGCCATGCTCGCGCCCGATGCCGCTCTGCTTGTAGCCGCCGAATGGCGCACGTGGCAGAATAATATGGTGATCGTTGATCCAGACGGTGCCGGTGCGGATGCGTTTGGCCACCTCGATAGCGCCCTGCAAATCGCGTGACCAGACGGCAGCGCCAAGACCGTAGCGACTGGCATTCGCCAGTTCGATGGCTTCCGTGACGGTGCGATACGGAATGACCGAAAGCACCGGACCAAAGATCTCTTCCTGCGCCAGGCGCGTTCCGTTCAGCACATTGGTGAAGATCGTCGGTTCAACGAAAGGACCGCGCTCGAATCCCGGTACGCGCACTCTGCGTCCGCCCGTCACCAGTCGGGCGCCCTCGTTCTTGCCGACCTCGATATACTCTTCGACGATCCGACACTGCGCTTCGGAGACGAGCGGACCCAGGTCGGTTTCCAGGTCGAGGGGATCACCGATCCGCAATGAGCGGGCGCGCGTCACCAGGCGTTCAAGAAACTCATCGTGCAGGCTTTCCGGCACCAGGCAGCGGGTTCCGGCTTCGCAACTCTGCCCGCCATTGAAGAAGACGCCAAACAGAACGCCATCGGTCGCCAGTTCGAGATCGGCGTCCGGCATCACCAGACTGGGTGACTTGCCGCCGAGTTCGAGCGTCAGACGTTTGATCGTGTCGCTCGCCAGGCGCATGATATGTCGTCCGGTTTCAGTCGATCCGGTAAACGATACTTTGTCTACACCAGGGTGACGCGCCAGCGCATCGCCGACCTCCGCTCCGGGACCGGTTACGACATTCAACACACCGCGCGGCAACAGTCCTGCCTCATGGATCAACTGCGTCAGCCTCAGCGCCGTCAGCGGGGTGTAGGACGCAGGTTTGAGCACGATCGTATTTCCAGCAGCCAGCGCCGGAGCGATTTTCCAGATCGTCATCAGGAGCGGGTAGTTCCACGGAACAATCTGACCGCACACACCGATCGGCTCGCGCCAGACAAAGTTCCAGCTCACAGAAGGGACATCGGTCCATGGCAGCGGCTCATAGGGGTGGATGGTCGCCAGTTCGGCAAAGACGCGCAGATGCTCGACTGACCAGGGAATATCGACGAATGTTGTCTTGCGCAGCGGCGCACCCAGGTTGCGCGTTTCGAGTTCTGCGAATTCGGCGGTGTGTTCTTCGATCAGGTCGGCGATTGCGTTCAGGACGCGGGCGCGTTCGTGTCCCGGCGTGTGGGGCCACGGTCCACGGTCGAAGGCTTCGCGCGCAGCGGCGACCGCACGGTCAACATCGGCGGCGGAGCCGCGCGCGACCCGCGCCATCGGTCGCCCCAGCGCCGGCTCGTTGACCGGCATCGTGCCCCCTTCGGCATCGACCCAGGATCCATCGATATACAACCCATAGCATGGGAGATCCTCGTTGATGTGATCGTCCATGACCTTCCTCCTGGAAGTGTGTGCGTTTCATGCCGCTTTGCGTCATCATACCATGAAAGATACGAAGGGGGAAGGTATGATCCTCACAGGGGTGGATTTTTTGGCAAGCCCCTGCGTGCCATCTCCCGTTTCAGCCATCAGGATGCCCAAACTCCCCCTTCTCCCCGTGTGGGAGAAGGGGGTTGGGGGGATGAGGGGCAAAGGCGCACGGGAATGAAGAACATCGCTCATCTCTCCCAAAAACTCTCCCCTTGAGAGAAGGTGTGATCGGGGTCAGGGAACATCGAGGCTACATCCACAGGTCAGATCCAACGTTACGGGCGCCTGAAGCGTCACCGGCGAGCGGTCGCGCTGAAAATGGAACACGACGCCGGTGCGCGGATCGACTACGACAACATCAACAACGCCGTGCGCCAGATAGAACGGCGCTCCATCCAGTCCCAGGTCTTTGTCCTCGTATCCAGGGCTGAGAATCTCAACCACTGCAACCGGAAGAACCTCCAGAGCTTCGTCACTGTCTGGCGGCTCCGTGCAAAAGATGGAGAGATCGGGTCGTTTGAACGAGCCATCGGGATCGGGAAAACGGATGAGCACATCGACAAGTGTGGAACAGGAGCAACCGGTCTCACCATCAAACGACGGACGCACAGAACGCTCGATCCGTTGCAGCATCTTCTGGTGTCGACTGGAAGGCGAGGCTTCCCAGCGCGTATGTCCTCGGACATATTCCAGACGTACTGGCGCGCCGCTGGCATCGGTTTGCAGGATCAGTTCTTCGATCCGGTGCGCGGCAGTTGTCATTGCTTTCCTGCCTTTCCTGTTGCGCGTCGTTCTCTGCTGGTACAATAGCCGATCGAAGCAATCAGATCAAGTGCATCATAAGGATGATCGCATGAAACACCGCCTCTCGCTGCGCTCCGCGCTCTGTCTGCTGACGCTGTCTCCATTGCTTGCCGCATGTGGCTGGTTTGCGCCGCCAACGCCGACGCCGACGCCCGAACCGCGGGTGCTGCGGGTATACACGGTGCGTGACCCGACGATCGAAGGGGTCGTTGAGATTATCAGCCAGGGATTCCGTACCCGACATCCCGATGTAACCATCGAATTCATCTATGGCGATGGGAGTTATAGCGAATTGCAGGGCAGCGCAGCCACCGGCAACATCCCCGATGTCGTCTGGGCGCCGGACGTGATAACGCCAGCGCTCATCGAGGCGGAACTGCTGCTCGACCTGGAAGAGTTCGCCAGGGGCGACGGAAGCGTCAATCTGGAAGACGTGCATCCAGTAGCGCTTGAACCTGGACGGTCGCGCGTTCGTCCCGGTCTCTACCTGATTCCCGCATCCCTCGAAACCATCCAGATGTACTACAATAGTTCCTTGTGGGAACGCTCCGGCGCGCCGTTGCCGCGCGACGATTGGACGTGGGACGATCTGATTGCGGCATGTAAACGGGTGCAAGAATCCACGCCGGGCGTCGATTGTCTGAGTTTCACGAATAGCGGATTGTTCGACCACACCGCATGGGTGTACTGGCTGCCATGGGTGCGCGGCGCTGGCGGCGATGCCCTCAGCGCCGACGGTGCGCAATCAACGCTGAGTGCGCCGCAGTCGCTCGAAGGGTTGCAGGGGTACCTCGACCTCTGGATCCGGCACAAGATCGCGGCACAACCGGGCGCCAGCCAGGACGATTGTTTTGTTGCGCAAACGTGTGCGGCATTCTTCTCATTTGCCGGCGCCGCACGGATCTACCGTGAGCAAATCGGCGACCGCTTCGCGTGGGACGTACAGATTGTGCCAGCGCATCGGGCAGGACGTTTCACCGGTATCGGCTCATACGGCTTTGCCGTGACCCGCGCTTCTCGCGAGCCGCAACTGGCATGGGACTTTGTGAAATATATCATCACGCCGGAAGCGCAGCGCGCCATCGCTGCCGCCTATCTGGGCACGCCGGCGCTCCTGTCGCTGAGCAACGATCCGGCGGTGGTGCAGTTGCCGCCGCCGCTGGCGAATATGCGCGCCTTCGTTGTCGGGCGCGAGGCAGGCATTACGCCGCCGCGCTACCCGACCGCCTGCGGCAGCGTCTACAACGGTCCGGTTTCCGCTGCTATCGCCGATGCACTCAATGCTGCACTACGCGAAACAGTGTCGGTGGAGGGCGCATTTACTATTGCTGATCGCAAGATACAGACCTGTCTGGACGCGAATCGGTAGGGATGAGAACTGAGAACTGAGAACCGAGAACTGAGAACCTGGAACCTGGAACCTGGAACCTGGAACCTGGAACCTGGAACTGACCCTCCTTTCCCCTTTGTGTCTTTGCGCCTTTGTGTGAGATCGGAAGGGTAGTGGGGTCAGGAGTCGTGCCTTGTTCGACGTCTGATATAATGATCGGGTGAGCAATCACACGTTTGCATGCTGTTCGTGTATCGTGATCACCAGGGAGCCTGCGGCATGTCCACTATCGCGCAGACACGTCTCTCCAATGCGACGCTGCTCAGAGCTGGCGGCGCAGGAGTATTGGCAGCGGTCGCGGCAAATGTCGTCGTTCGTCTCATCCTCGGCGCCGTTGTGCCGCTGTCGCCCGATTTTATGCCGTTTACGCTCGGACCGATCATCGCCTTCACTCTGCTCTTTACGCTGATCGGTGTTGCTGTGCTGGCAATCGTCAACCGCGTCGCTGCCAATCCGCTCCGAACCTACAATATTATTGGTGTGATCGCCTTCTTTGTGTCGCTCATTCCGAACCTGGCTGGCGCTGCCAATCCGTCATCAATGCCTATGGGTGGAACAGGAAGCGATTACCTTGTTCTGATCATCTTCCACATCGTGGCAGCGGTTGCGTTCCTTGGCGTGCTCAATATCCTGGCGCGCAGAGTATAACTGCGCGGGATGTGGCATGATCCACTCGTATCCACGCTACCTCCTGGCGTCCCTCGCAGCGGCATCGGTCTATGTTCCTGGTTTTTCCCGCGCTCTTCTGGCAGACGATTGGGCAGTGGTTCAGCGCAATCTGGATCTGTCGCTCCAGGATGTTCCCCGTCTCCTCTCCACCACTCACGGCGGCTGGTATCGTCCGGTGTTCGACCTGTTCATCGGAGCGTGCACCCGGTTCTCCGGTTTCGATGCGTCCGGGTACCACGCCGCTGCGTTCGTCATCTACATCATTGTTGCCGTGCTGGTCGCGGATATTGCCGCTACCCTGACGGGACGCCCCGGCATCGGCGTTGTGGCAGCCCTTCTCTTTGGCGTTCACAGCGCACACGCCGAACCGGTGCTGTGGGTATCCGCCTCGAATGAACTGCTCGCGGGATTGTTCACACTGCTCAGCCTGCGGAGTTATCTGGCATTTCGCGCGTCTCCACGGCGCGCACAGTACGCACTGACCATGGGATGCTACGTGCTTGCCATCGGTGCGAAAGAAACCGCAATCTTCCTGCCGGTTGCGCTCGGCGTCTACGAACTGCTGACCATGCAGTCCGTCACATGGAACGATCGGCTTCGCCGCCTTACGCCGATCATGCCGCTCATGGCGATTCAGGCGGTGTTCGTCACGTTTCGCTTCTGGACTGGTTCCCCCTACCCGGTTGAGATCGACCCGTTCAGGATAGTGATCAATCTCGCTTACTATCTGGCAGTGGGAGTATTTGCCCTGCCGGACAACTATGGCTATGCGACCTCCCTCCCACTGTGGCGCGCACAGCCTCTTCTGCCGATTGTCGCCGTGGCGATGACAGCGTGCGCACTCGGGGTGGCAGGATGGCTGTTTGTCGCAGCGCGTCAGAAGATGCCTGAATACCTGCAGCAGGCGCTGTGGTTTGCTGCATGGTGGGGTCTCATCGCACTCTACCCGGTTATTCTGACCGCCACCGGTCGCACAGCGTTCATGTCGTCGATAGGGATTGCCTGGATGCTGGCGATTGGTTGGGCGGCGATCTGGCAGGTTGCCGACCGGCGGCGAACCTGGTGTGCTGTGGCGCTGATTCTACTGGTCGGCACACACGCAGGAGTAGCATCGTACCGCGCCTGCTGGTGGCAACAGGCGGGGAACGAAATGGAACGCGCCATTGCCCGGATCGATGCCAGTCTGGCAGATATTCCGCCGGGCGCTGCCGTATGCGTGGTTGGGCTGCCGGATCACCTGCATCACGCCTATGTATTCAGGAATGCGTTTCCTGCGCTGAACCAGGAGCGCTTTCCCGATCACGTTGTTCATGCGTTCCTCGACAGTGAGAGCGACGCCGCGCTTCAGGACGAACGATGCGGAGACCTCATAGACCTCAGAGGGTCCGGTCAGGCAGGTCGAGGAACGGTTCGACCCGTACCTGCCGATGCCCTCATCGCTGCCAGTACTCCAACATCTCTGTCGATTGTCGCCGGTCACGTGCTACGGGCGAAGCCCCTGCTGACGCAGATGGTCATCCACCCAGGCGACGTCGTCGGCGGGCAGCGCGACTTCAGGATCGAGGCGATAGTCGATCAGGTCGCTGTAGGCGCCGTGCTCGTAGCAGCGCTCCAGCACCGCCTGCAGGTCTAAGACGGCATCCGGGTCCGGCGGGTGCAGTGGAATGGCAATGCGCGGCAGGCGTTGTCGGATTGTGCGCACATACACCTCGAACCGCTCGCGGCGCCCCGCCCGGCTGACGCAGATCACGGAGTGCCAGGGCTGATAGGGGGTCAGATAGTGCGGCGGGATCGCCACTGTGGGCACGCCCTGGCGCAACAGGTCGATTTCCACCAGATGGGTGTCGCTGGCCAGCGTCTCTTCCTGCTTGCGGCGATACGCTTCGTGCCCTTCTCCAGGCGTTTTGTTGGCAGGACTGAGCACCTCGATCACCGTGACGACGCGCCCGCCATGGGCAAGGTCGAGAATCTCGATGAACGGCTCGCGCACCTCTTCCGGCGCGACGGCGATGACCATAGGCGCGTCGGCCATCAGCGCCGCTACGCCACGCCCCTCCGCCGTCGTCGCTGGCTGGCGCTGCGTGACGGTCACGTCCGGATAGATGGACCGGTGGGGCGGGATGACATAGAGGCGCTCCCCGATGCGCGCGTGATAACGGGGACGAATCTGCGGCTGGAGCGTATCTGCGCTATACGTAATCAACCGCTGATGGACGTCGGGCCAGAGGTCGCGGCGTTCCAGGTAGGGATCCATTCCGGGAAACGGTCCTGGCATACAGGTTGCTCCCTTCACCGGTGATCGTTCCTGCAGGGATGATACCACACCCACGTAGTGCGTTCAAAAACAGACGGGGAATTATCACAGCCCTGCTGCAGCCGCCCCGCCTCCCTGTGCGGGCGCAGCGCTGCTGCGCCCCCCGCCGCCGCTGCCCCGCCTCCCTGTACGGGTGCAGCGCCGCTGCGCCCCGCCGCCGCCGCTGCTGCCCGTCTGGTCGCAGCAGTGCTGCGCCCCTACTGCGCCCCCCGCCACCGCCCCTACCGCCCCCTGCGCGGCGGGATGCCGAGCCGCCGTCGCCAGTTCCCGACGGTGCTGACCGAAACGTTGAGCGCGGCTGCGATCTGGGTCAACGGTTGCCGCTCGTCCAGGTACATCCGACGGAGCAGCGCTTCATCACACGGTTTCGCGGTGAAGCGCCCGGTGCGGAGCACAACGCCGCAGCGCCGCAGATGCCGCGCGATCGTGGCCGGATTGCAGTGGTACAGGTTCGCCAGAGTGATGGTCGTTGCACCCGCTTCGTACAGGGCACGGAGATGGTCGCAGGGAAGCGTGAAACGGCGCGGCATGAGACAACTCCACACGTTTTCGTGTAATTCCGGTGAAGAAGAAGGACGCCTGTGCGCGTCCTTCGTTCTGGTATCAGTCTAACACGAAAACGTGTAGATGTCAAGCGTCGCCGGCAGTCTGCCGGTCAGCGTTGGCGCGCTCAGCGGTCTCGTCGCCATTCTGCTGCGCACCATCCTCATCGGCAGGAACGGATTCCTGAGCGTTATAGGAGAAGCCAGCGCGCTCGGCGACCATACTCAGCGTTTTCTGAGTCGAGCGATGCGGCGTATGCAGTCCTGTCTCCCATTCACTGATGGTCTGCTGCCGCACCTCCAGCAGATCGGCCAGTTCGCGCTGGGTCAGATCCATATGTTCTCGCAAGGCGCGGATCATCTCTGGCTTCCAGATGTATGCCGCCTTCCGACGACGCTTGTTTTGCTCGTTGCTCATACGCATCTCCCCTCCAGGTCGCACTGTCACTTAATAACCACTTTGTATCGATATTGTAACACGCCAGCGGATTGCTTGAAAAGACGTAAACACCAACATTTGCGGTCAAATGAGGCTGCTTGTCGGACACGACACCCGGCGGTACAATATCGAATAATGGCTCTGACACGAGGGGGGACGTCGTTGATCAGTTACGAAGAACTTGCGGTCGGTCTCGAAGAAGCATGGTTGCTTGCCGGCTTGCACGAGCATGCGATTGTCGAAAGCATTCAACCGGGAACGCTCGATCGTGTCTACCGCGCAGAACTCTTCCCGGAGCATCCCGAACCGATCGGCGAGGGGTGGTCGCCGCCATGGGTCGAACTCAACCTGGTCTGGACGGCTGCGCACCAGTTGTTTTCAGAAGGGCGCGACATTACGCCAGGACCGCTCGAGCTGGCGTGGACCTATACGGTCGATGTGCGCTCGTTTGACCGGAGCGATGTTGAACTGCTGCGCGCGTTCAACGGTGCGGTGCGTGCAGCGCTGCGACGGGTGATGCCCGACTTTCCCCCGCCGGCCGACTATATTGCAGTTGAGATTCGTCGCGGCTACCGCATCGACGATAAGCCTTCTCTGGTTTATCTTCAGATCGTCGGCACGAATGTCACCGATCTGAGCGACCTGTGGGGGGAACGTAGTCCCGAAGCGCTGCGCGCAGTGCTGCGTGATGAGTTGCGCATCGTGGCGACGCTGCTCCACAGTCTGGGGGAAACGTTCACTCCTGGCGGGGTTGGAGGTTATCGCTCGGTGGACACAGCATAACCGGCTTTTACGCTCTCACGTGGTATAATAACGGTATGCAAAAGGAGCGTCCGCGCTCCTGGTTTGTGGGTAGTGTTTGTATGTCTGTTGCAGGTGCGGCAGGGAGGGGCTGCCGAGCCTGTCTTGTTGTTGGCGAGAAAGGAGCGGCGAAGATGCCATCGACGACTATCTTCGCAGCACAACGAGAGCGGCTCGAAGCGGAGCGCGATGCGTTGCTCGCCGAGATCGCCGCGCTAGAGCGCGAGCGCGCCAGTCGAGAGGAAAGCGCCGGTATCGGGAATGTCGTTGCCGAAGAAATGATGGAAACATTGGTGCGCGAGCGCGACTTGGCGCTGCGCAGCAATGCGCGCGAGTTGCTGGAACAGGTCAATGCTGCGCTGCGCCGTCTTGATGAAGGCACCTACGGCATCTGCGCCGATTGCGGTGAACCGATTCCGATCGAGCGTCTGGAAGCGCTTCCGTATGCGACACTGTGTGTGCGTTGCCAGTCGACGCGTGAACGCGCCCGACGCTGGTGATGCTCACACGACGGATGGGTTGTCATGGGTAGGGTATGGGTTCGCAATGCAGGAGGGCAGAGAGAACCGGGAAACTGAGCGTCGTGCGCTTCTGAACAGACGAGTGAAACGCTCTCCTATGCGGGTTCAGTGTGCGCCGGGCGCTGCGGCATGCAAAACGCCGCCTGCAGTTCTTTGGAACCTGATGCAGAACATGCCTGTGTGACCGGCGCAACCAGTTTCTCCGAAAGCGTAGAAAGCGAGAGCATTGGCACGAACAGGTTCGACAATCGGGCGTGAATTGCGGCGCTACTGGCTGGGTCCGGCTGCGATTGCCGCTACTATCCTTGCACTCGATCAGGTCACAAAAGCGTGGGTTCTGGAAACACTGGGCACGGTCGAAGGAACGACTCGACCGCTGCTCGGTGACTGGTTGAGCCTGACTCTGATCCATAATACTGGCATTGCATTCGGGATGTTCGATGTCGGTTTTCCGCATTTCTTTACGGTTACGTCGATCATCATCAGCCTGGGTGCGATGTATTTCTATCGCTATCATCTGCCCGGTCCGCACCTCTTGCCGCAGGTGTGCCTCGGTCTGATCGTCGGTGGTGCGATCGGGAATATCATCGACCGCCTGCGCTTCGGGTATGTGATCGACTTCATCCATGTTCACTGGTTCCCCGGTATTTTCAATGTCGCTGATAGCTCAATTACGGTCGGGGTTGCGATACTGGCGTTGTTTCTGGCGCTGATCGGCGATGGGGAACAACGCCGCGCAGCCGCTGACGATGCGTTGCTGAACGATCTGCTCAGTCGGGAACCGCATGGATCTGGATCGTCGGTGCGCTCCGATGGATGAAGGCAACACGGTCGGTTCTGTTCAGGCGAGGGTTCTGTGAGCGCTGAAGTGCTGCATCTGGTGGTTGAAGCTGCCAATGAAGGGGATCGGCTAGACCGGTATGTCGCCGATCATGTGCCCGATCTCTCGCGCACCTACGCTCAGCGCCTGATCGAAGCCGCCCAGGTGCTTCTGAACAATCGCCAGGCGCGCCCCAGCACTCCCGTTCATGCCGGCGATACGGTCACGGTGCACCTGCCTGCGCCGCAACCGGTCGGTCTCGTCGCCGAACCGCTCCCACTCCAGATTGTGTACGAGGATCGGGACGTCGTCGTGATCGATAAGCCAGCAAGCATGGTTGTGCATCCTGCGCCCGGTCACGACCGTGGCACACTGGTCAATGCGCTCATTGCGCGCTACCCGGAGATGGCGATCAATGGCGATATGCGCCCCGGCATTGTGCATCGCCTGGATCGCGATACGTCGGGGTTGCTGGTGGCAGCGCGCAATGAGCGCGCGCTGCGGTCGTTGCAGGCGCAACAGCAGGCGCGCACCATGCTGAAAATCTATCTCGCGGTCGTCGAGGGGCGGATGCCCGAACTCGAAGGGGTGATCGATGCACCAATCGCGCGCCATCCGACCGACCGGGTGCGCATGGCGGTGGTTGCCGGCGGCAGACCGGCGCGAACTCACTGGCGCGTCCTCGAAGACCTGGGAGAGTACACACTGATCGAAGCGCGATTGGAGACCGGACGCACCCATCAGATCCGGGTGCACTGTGCATCACGCAACCGGCCCATCCTCGGCGATCCGCTGTACGGTCCGAAGCGCCCGCGGGCGACGTTCGGATTGACGCGCCAGTTTCTCCATGCGCATCGCCTTGGTTTCAAATTGCCATCCGGCGGCGAGTGGGTCGAGTTTACGTCGCCCCTGCCTGCCGATCTGGAAGCGGCGCTTGCCAGGCTCCGCCAGAGCGCGCGCGCTGCGGTCAGGCGCGTGTCGTCATGAGCGCAGGATCAAATGAAAGCCGAAAGGTCGCGATCGCTCCATAACCAGGTTCATTCCACCACTGCAATGGTGCAGAAGTCGTCTCTTTGAAGCGAAGAGGAGAAGCCATGAGACCGAAAATCTCGATCATTGGCGCGGGTTTCGTCGGTTCAACCGCCGCTCACTGGATCGCATCCAAAGAACTGGGCGATGTTGTGCTGGTCGATATTATCGAGGGTGTGCCGCAGGGAAAAGGGCTTGATCTGCTGCAGGCTGGACCGATCGAAGGGTTTGACGTGAAGATCACCGGCACGAACGATTACAGTGCGACTGCCGGTTCCGACATTATTGTTGTGACGTCGGGCGCACCGCGCAAGCCCGGCATGAGCCGCGAAGATCTCATCCGGGTCAATGCCGATATTACGCGCGACTGTATCTCCAAAGCGGCGCCGCTTTCGCCCAACGCGATCATCATTATGGTGAACAATCCGCTCGACACAATGACCTACCTGGCGAAGCAGGTCAGCGGCTTCCCGAAGAATCGGGTCGTGGGGCAGGCTGGCGTGCTGGACACGGCGCGCTATCGGACATTCATCGCCATGGAGGCGGGCGTATCGGTCGAAGACATCCAGGCAATGCTGATGGGCGGTCACGGCGATGAGATGGTGCCGTTGCCGCGCTTCACAACCATCAGCGGCATACCGGTGACCGAGTTCATCAGCAAGGAGCGGCTCGATGCCATTGTTGATCGCACCCGCAAAGGCGGCGGTGAAATCGTCAATCTGCTCAAAACCGGCAGCGCCTACTACGCTCCGAGCGCTGCAACCGTGCAGATGGTCGAAGCCATTCTGCGCGACAAGAAGCGTGTGCTACCCTGCTCCTGCTACCTGGAAGGGGAGTATGGCTTGAACGACATCTACTTCGGCGTGCCGTGCGTGCTCGGTGCGGGCGGTGTGGAGCGCGTGCTGGAACTGCCGTTGAACGATGAGGAGATGGCGCTGGTGAAGAAGAGCGCCGAAGCGGTGAGTTCGTCGATTGCCGCGCTCAAGGCAATGTGACAGGATCGGCGGGCGCGTCTCACGTGAGGCGCGCCTGCACCGTTCGCCGGTGTGGTTGATGCACACGAACTGATTGCGCGTATGAGTCCACTGCAAAAAGGCTATGTCACCGCAGAGGCGCAGCGTCCGCAGAGGAAAATGCTATAACGAGTCGCTCAAACGCATGCTTCACCGCACATACATTTCGTTTGTGAAGTTCTCTGCGCGCTCGGCGTCTCAGCGGTGCGTTTTTGCAGTGAAGTTGCGTATGTAATGCCAGAGTAGCGCCCATGGACGCAGCAGAGCACATCCCATTCTCGTCGAAGATCTCGCTGCAACGCCAGATGCTTGGCGGCGATCGCTTCTACAACCTGTCGCGGTGGGGCGTCACGGCGCTGCTCATCGGGATCGTGCGCCTGATCTCCGGTGAGCCGCTCTGGCCCCCTTCTGCGGCGCAAAGCCCGATGATCGTCGTGATGTGGGGGTATGTGCTTTTTACGGCGCTCATGACGATCCTGGTGTTCATTCCGTCGGTTGCGTCGCTGTTGCGGTTCAGTTTTGCCCTCGATATCCTGACGCTGCTTCTGCTAACCCTGTTCAACCCCGATCCGCGTGAGGTGCTGTATCCGCTCTTCCTCCTGCCGCTGGTCAACGCAGCGTTTCGCCTGAATTCATCGGCGAGTTTGCTGACGGGGTTGATCACAGCGTTTGCCTATATCGGTGCATACCTGATTGCACGGATCGGTCCGGGCAATGGTTCGATTCCGGGTGATCCTCTGGGATACGTCGGGCTGGCGCTGCGGGCGCTGGCGCTTGTCTTTATTCCCTGGATCACCGGCGGGCTGGCGGAGCGCTGGAGCGCCAGCAACCGGTTGAGCGTGGCGCTGGCGGAAGAAAAAGCGGCGCAGGCGCTGCGCGAGGCGAATGCCTACCGCGATCAGACGCGCGCCCTGTATGAAGCAGCCTATACGCTCGCAACCACCAATGATTACCAGAACGTCCTCGAAGTGGCGCTCGATGAAAGCCAGAAACTGGCGCCGTATACCTGCGGGATCGTGCTCCTCTCCACCGGACAGCCCAATCAGTTGTTCGTGGCAGCATCACGCGGGCTGGACGCCGACGACCGGGAACGTTCCATCACGGTTGCAGGCGGTGCACTCGGTCAGGCGCTGCGGGAATCGAACCCGCTGACGTTCGACGATATTCAGCACGACCCTGAATTGATGCTGTTCACGTCGTTGCAACGCTGTCATACCGCCTGCCTGATCCCATTGCGCTTCGGGTTGAACATCTACGGCACAATGGTCTTTGCACGTGAGCGCGACGGCGCATTTACCGACGAAGAAGTCGAAAAACTGGCGGCGCTGGCGTCATATGCGCTGGTCGCGCTCCAGAATGCGCAACTGATCTACGACCTCCAGCAGGAACGCACCAAACTTCTTTCGAAGGAAGAAGAGGTGCGCCACCAGCTGGCGCGTGACCTGCACGATGGACCGGCGCAGGCGCTGGCGGCGATCACGATGAATGTCGAGTTTATCAAACGCCTCCTCGACCGCGATCCGCAGCGCGTGCTGCCCGAACTCGACAAACTGGGGCAACTCGCCAAGCGCACCACGCACGAGGTGCGTACCATGCTGTTCGAACTGCGCCCACTGGCGCTCGAAACCCAGGGTCTCGACGTGACATTGCAGCAGTACTTCGAGCGGTTCCGCGATAATCCGACCAAAATCATCCTCGAAGCGGATAAGATCGATGCGCACCTCGACACCAAAGTCGAAGGCACGCTATTCAACATTATTCAGGAGGCGGTCAATAACGCGCTGAAGCACGCAAAAGCGCAACATATCCGGGTGCGCCTGATCCAGACGCCCACCACCCTCGAAACCATCATCGAGGATGACGGACGCGGCTTCGATGTTGAGAAGGTGCGCGCCAGTTACGATCAGCGCGGTTCATTTGGTCTGTTGAATATCGAGGAACGCGCGTCGCTGATGGGCGGCGTCGCCGAGGTGACTTCCACGCCGGGCAAAGGCACCAGGTGGAAGGTGATCGTGCCGCTCCGATGACGGTCAGCAATCCATACCTCTCACGCGCACGGGTGCGTGCTGCACTGCACGCCCTGGGACTTCGCCCCTCCCGCAGCATGGGACAAAACTTCCTGATCGATGGTGCAGCGCTGGCGACGATTGTCACTGCTGCAGCGTTGACCGCCGACGACACCGTTGTCGAAGTTGGTCCCGGTCTCGGCGTGCTGACGTGGGAACTGGTGCAGCGCGCCCGCACCGTCGTCGCTGTCGAACTCGACCGTCGTCTGGCGGAACGGTTGCGCACCGAGTTTCGCACCTTCCCGAATCTGGCAATCATCCAGGGTGATGTCTTGCGCCTGCCGCCAGCAACGATCCTGGCAGAACACGATCCTGATGCGGCATCCGGCGCACGACCGTACAAGGTGGTTGCGAATCTGCCGTATGCGATTACCTCGGCAGCGCTCCGGCACTTCCTCAGCACCCCGCTCCGTCCAACGCTGATGGTTGTGCTGGTGCAGCAGGAAGTTGCCGCGCGCATCTGCGCACGCGCAGGTGATCTGAGTGTGCTGGCGCATGCGGTTCAGATCTACGCCGAGCCGGAGATCGTCGCGCGCGTTCCGGCGTCGAGTTTCTTCCCTGCACCAGAAGTTGATTCGAGCGTGCTGCGCCTGCGGATCCATCCCCAGCCCGCAGTCGTTTCCGACCAGCCGGAAGCGCTCCTGCGCCTGATCAAAGCCGGTTTCCTCCATCCGCGCAAGCAGTTGGGCAATGCACTGCCGGGAGGCATGGCAGCGATGGGCATGAAGATCGACAGGCAGCGGGTGCTGGATGCGCTTGCCGCTGCCGGAATCGATCCGACCCGACGCGCTGAGACAGTCACACTCGAAGAGTGGGGCGCGGTGTATCGCGCATTACATCACATCTGGTAGAACACAAGCTGCGCTGTTTGCCACGGATCAAGGGCGTTTTGCCCTCGTGGGACAGCCGGGGGCGCGATGCCTTCGCTCCTGTGAAAATTGCTGTGGAGATGAAGAAGATTGAGAATTATAGCGATGTGCAGAATGATTGAACCACGTACATCCTGGGTGCGCGGGCGTCCACGCCCGCACGAGGAGACTGCGAGTTGATGAAGATTGAGAATTTACAGCAGTTCTCAGATACGTTGACCCCTGTCTGGCCCGCCGTGTCGCGCGAGGCGCCCGCTTCCGGCAGAGTGTAGACCGAAATTATGGTCTTTAAGTAATTATTCCGCTCCAGCCCGCGCAGGCGGGCTTTGCCTTGTCTAGCCGGGGGCTTATGGTTTTTGAGTAATTATTCCGCTCCAGCCCGCGCAGGCGGGCTTTGCCTTGTCTAGCCGGGGGCTTATGGTTTTTGAGTAATTATTCCGCTCCAGCCCGCGCAGGCGGGCTTTGCCTTGTCTAGCCGGGGGCTTCAGCCCCACGGCTCGTTCGGTATAGCGGATTAATTCTCAATCTCCATGAGTCCGACGGCAAGAGGTGCTTACCGGAATAAATCTCAATCTTCATCATCCTGTCGATCGAGATTTGGTATCATCCCCTCGCGGTGCACTATCCCTCCAGCCATGCCGCAAATGCCAGCAGATCCGGCACATCGACCAGCGGCGCCGGACCATCCGGCGGCAACGGTTCGTGTTTGCGGTTGATCCACGCGACCGGCAATCCCATCTGCACTGCTGGAACGACATCGTGGAAATGACTCTGCGCAGCGTGCAACCAGCGCAACCCGCCGATCCGTTCACGTGCAGCGATGAAATGACCGGTCGCAGGTTTGTACGAACCAACCTGCTGCGCCGTGACGATCAGATCGATCGGCGCGGTGAAATGCCGGATTGTCGCTTCGAGCAGATCGTCATCCACATTCGACAGGATCCCCAGCCGATACCCGGCGGCGTACAACCGCTCCAGCGCCGGGTTCGTGTCGGCGAATGGGGGCCACTCTGGTAACCTCGACGCGAAAAACCTGGCGGTATCATCGTCCATGGGCCAGCCAAGGGTTGCGGCAGCGCGTTGTGCTGTTTCCGCCAGCACCTGGCGATACGGGCGATATTCAGCGGATTGGACCTGCGGCTCGATCGCATGATAGGCAGTGAGCGCCGCATTGAGATCAACCTCAACACCGACGCGCCTGGCGGCGGCGGCGAACCCTTCTTGAATGCCGCGATCCCAGTCGATCAACGTGCCATAACAGTCGAACGTGATAACATCGTACTCACGGGTCATTGTTGTGCTCCTGGAGATGTCTGGCGAAACTTCTGCGCGGAAACTGTGATAAACGTTACTTCACCTGATCCCGTCCCAGCACGACAATAATGTCAACCGTCGGGTTCACGCCGTCGGGCACGCCGCGACGAATCCCGGCATGCAGCAGCGTCGCCAGGCGACGTGCAGTAGCAGGCTTGCCGGTAACATCATACACGATGGTGTCGGGCATATCGCTGCGTGGCGCATCGGCTGCTGGCACAACTGTGAACCCTGCCGCTTCCAGTTCACCGCTGACGCGCCGCGCCAATCCGGCGACGCCGGCGCCGTTCAACACCTGGATGCGCGCCTGTTCGGTTTCGACCCCCGGCGCCGCCAGAAAATCACGCACAACCGCGCGCACCTCCGCAGGATCCCAGAGAATGTCCGAGCCGATCTCGCGGAAGTTGGGCGCGGTATCGGGCGCGAGCCGGTACTGCCCGATCGCCGCAGGATCCAGACCGGTTGTGATCCACCCGATCCCCAGGATCATATCGAGGCGCGACAGCGGCAGCGTGGTGGTAAAGGCGCCGTCGAGCGCGCGACCGAGCGCGGGAACAAGCAATGCTGCGCCGAGTGGACCCCGCGCGCGCAGTTCATCGACAACGGCGCGAATGACCTGCTGCTGACGCCCGGCGCGCTCAAAATCACTGTCGGCGTGGCGGGTGCGCGCATAGATCAGTGCTCGCGCTCCATCCATCCGCTGCGGTCCGGGTTCAAACTCGACGCGAACTGTACCGAAATCGGGGGTCGGATAGGCATCATCGACAATCCGCCGCGGTACATCGATGGTCACGCCGCCAAGCGCATCGATCACCCGCGCAAAACCGTCAAAATTGATCTGCGCCGTGTAATGGATGGGAAGATCAAGAAACTGCCCGACCGTCTCGGCGGTCAGCGCCATCCCTCCCTGCGCAGGAGTCACCCCTTCGCCGTAGAGTTTTCCGGCCGCCGCATAGCCGTAGCCATACGCAACATTGATCTTGGCGGGACCGATATCCCGCAGTTCGACGCGCGTATCGCGCGGGATGGAGAGCAGACTGACGCGCCGACCGATTGTATCGAGATGGACGACAATCAGCGTATCGCTGCGCACCCCCTCTTCCGGGTGATCGGGGCGTTCATCGACGCCGATCAACAGGATGTTGACTCCTGTCCCCGGCGGATTGAGCGGAGGAAACGGACGGGAGTCGGCGACGATCAGCGGCGCGACGGCAGCAGCGAACTGCCAGTACGCCAGTGCGATAAGGAGCGCCAGCAGCACGACGCCTGCCAGCAGCGCGCGACGAATGCGTCGCCAGATGCTTCGCCGGGAGGGCGGCGCAGTGACCGGCGCGTGGCGGCGCATGACGATCGTGTCGCCAGTGTAAGCGCGATTGCGGGAGCGCCGATCCCGTGGCTCGTTTTCGTATGGTTCGTTCATTACGCAGAAGACCCATCCTCCATCTTCATCAATTCTCCTCCAGGACTGCACAAAAGTATAGCGCATGGCGGCGAGAATCAACCTGACAGGCGCCTGCTACCGCATATCAGAAAGCGCTCATCGATTTGTAAACTTGTTGTGGTATCCTGCGGGAGTGAGAAGGTTGAACGTTGGATGCTGACCGCGCGTCAGGCATCATTCTGCACCTGTCGCCTGGAGAAACTTTTCGAGGTTGCCATGATCACACTGCGCACTGCATCGAAACCTTCATTCATCGCAGCAAAGGAATACCACGTGCCAATCGAAACACACCCGCACGAACCGCACCCGATCGGGGTTCGTCCGCGCAAGCGTCGACCGTTGCGTGGGCGCCAGACGATCGAAGCGACCAAACTGCACGTTAACCGGGGATGGATTGGGCTTGGCGCGGTCGTGGCCGCCGCAGGGATGGCAGGGATCAATCTGTTTGGCTGGCCCATCGCTGCGGCAGGCGGTGCTTTCGGCGCGGCTGCGCTCGGGCATATGCTGCTGGGAGAACCGGCGCGCCCGATCCTGGAGCGTGTGACCCTGCGCGTCCCGGCGCTGCCGCCCGAACTCGACGGATTGCGCATCGGACATCTGACCGATAGCCACCTCGGTTTTCGCTACAGTGAAGCGAACCTGGCATGGGGCATCGCACAGATGCAACGCGAGCGCCCCGACCTGATCGTGTTCACCGGCGACATCGTCACCCATCACTGGGCAATTCCTGATGTTCCGCGCCTGCTGCGCGGGTTGGAAGCGCCGCTCGGCGTCTATGCCGTGCCAGGCAATCACGACCACTGGGAAGGACTGGCAGACCTGCACGCTGCGCTAACACTGGCAAATATTCCACTGCTGCTGAATGAGCATCGCCATCTGTCGTGGAACGGCGGCGATCTCTGGTTGATCGGCATCGATGATGTGTGGGACGGTCGTCCATCGTTGCGTCAGGCGTTGCGCGGCGTCCCCGCTCACGGGTTCAAACTGCTCCTGTCGCATGCGCCCGATATTGCCGAAAGCGCAGCACATGCCGGCATTCACGTGCAACTGTCGGGGCATACCCACGGCGGGCATCTGCGGCTGCCGCTGCTCGGTCCGTTCACCCTGCCGCGGTATGGCAAACGCTACGTCATTGGCGAGTACCAGGTGGATGGACTGACCCTCTACGTCTCGCGCGGTCTGGGGGGGGCGCCGCTCCGCCTGCTCTGCCCTCCCGAAGCGACGATCATCACCCTGCGATGCTGCTGACATGGAGATTGAGCATTGAATCCGGTATGCCGAATGAGCCATCGGGCTGATGAAGATTGAGCATTTATAGCAGTTCTCACAGAGGTTGAACCTGTTGGGCAAGGTTGAACACTCCTCGGACGACCGCAATAGACATCATCAAGATTTAGTGATATACTATTTTTGTACAATCTGAAAATGGAGAAAAACGATGTGTAAGTATCGATCCATTATCGAAAATCCGGAGAAATTACGCTCTATGACCGGACTGACCGTTGAAGAGTTCCACGCGCTGGTTCCGATCTTCCACGCCGCATTTGAAGCGTATATGAAACGTCGCACGATTGATGGCCGCGTCCGATATTGTCGTCGCTACGTCTCGTATGCAAACTCGCCGCTTCCGACAACAGAAGATAAATTGCTCTTTATTTTGACCTACTTAAAACAAAACCCAACGCAAGTGATGCACGGACACCTCTTTCAAATGAGCCAATCAAACGTAAGCAAATGGGTGCATCTTTTGCACGGAGCGCTGAACTATGCGCTTTCACAGCAAAATCTCCTGCCTGCGCGCACTGCCGACGACCTGGCGAGGCGATTGCAGGAAGAACCGTCGTGTGAAGAACCGTCGTGTGAAGAACCGTCGTGTGAAGAACCGTCGTGTGAAGAACCGTCGTGTGAAGAACCGTCGTGTGAAGAACCGTCGTGTGAAGAACCGTCGCATGCGACAAAAGCGCCCCCCTTTTTATCCATGACGGCGTAGAACGTCCCATTCGCCGTCCAAGCGACAAAGTCGACCGGGAGTTGTATTACAGCGGTAAGAAGAAACGACATACGCTTAAGAACGTTCTCATCATTGATGAGTTTGGCTCTATTCACTTTTTGAGTGACACCTACGAAGGAAGGGTCCACGATAAATGTATTGCGGATGAAGCGGGATACACCCTTCCAAACGCGAGCATTCTCTATCAAGACGCCGGATTTCAAGGATTTACCCTGCCTGGCGTCCAGATTATGCAGCCAAAGAAGAAGCCGCGCAATGGAACCCTCACGCCGCAGGAAAAGGAGGAAAACCGGCGTATCTCATCCGTTCGCGTTCGTATTGAACATGTTATCGGCGATATCAAGCGGTATCGAATCATTCACGACATTATCCGCTTCAGTTGTTCCGAATTTCGGGATATGGTCATGGAAACATGTTGCGGGCTGCATAACTTCCGAATTTGGCTGAAACGCAAAAAGCAGTCCAAAAATCAAAACGAATCTTGATGAAGTCTAATGAACATCGCGCTTCCCCTGCGGCGACCGAAATAATGGTCTTTGAATAAATAATCCGGTATAGCCCGCGCAGGCGGGCTTTGCCCTGGTTAGCCGAGGGCTGATGGTCTTTGAATAAATAATCCGGTATAGCCCGCGCAGGCGGGCTTCGCCCTGGCTAGCCGAGGGCTTCAGCCCCACGGCTAGCGCAGTATAGCGGATTTAATTTTCAATCTCCATCAGCCCCACGGCTAGCGCAGTATAGCGGATTTAATTTTCAATCTCCATAATTTCGGTCTACACTCCGCCAGAAACGGGCGTCTGGCGCGACACGGCAGACGCAGACAAGGATCAACGTATCTGAGAACTGCTATAATTGCTTAGAGTTTACAGGCATCTACCCGCCCCGCCTGGCTTGTTTTTGCGACCGTCGCCAGCATGGAGGGCGCACAGGAGGCATTCTGGCATTGCAGGGCAAGGCGCAGTTTTTGCAAGGCGCTGCGATTTCCAGTTCCCGGTTCCTGGTTCTCAGTTCCTGGTTCTCAAAACGGAGGAACGAGCGGTGGCATTTCACGAACAGTCTCATCCCTCACCGGTTGTCGCGCGTCGAACAGTGCTGCTCGTGGTCGGTGACGCGCTGGCGCTGCTGATCTTTGCCGCCCTCGGTCGCGCCAGTCACGGCGAGGATGCGGGGTTGACGGCGCTGGCGCAGGTTGCGGAAACGGCGGCGCCCTTCATTGTCGGGTGGTTTGCCGTCGCTCCGTTGTTCGGCACGTATCGCACTCAGGTGACCGGCGCACTGCAACCGATGCTGGCGCGCACGGCGCTGACCTGGCTCATCGCCTGGCCCATCGGGCTTGGGTTGCGCGCCCTGATCCGGCAGACGACCATTCCGGTCTCGTTCGCCCTGGTGACGTTTGTAACCGTGCTGGCGATCATGTCTCTCTGGCGCGGCGCGTTTGCGCTGATTGCCGCCCGTCGATGAAAGCGCGTTGCAGAAAGCAGAGGATCGCATCGAAACGGTCCTTTCGAGAGGCATCATGATTACCAATCTCTATCTGATCCGTCATGGCGAAGCGTACTCGAACGTGGAGCCAATCATGGGCGGGATGCAGGGCGACCGCGGATTGACGGAGCGGGGCATCGCGCAGGTTGAGGCACTGGCGCGCCGGCTGGCGAAGGGGGAGATCGCCGCTGATGTCCTGTATGCCAGCACCCTGCCACGCGCTCGAATGACCGCCGAACCGGTGGCGGAGGCGCTCAATCTTCCGATCCACTGGGACGACGATCTGCAGGAACTGCGTCCTGGTGAGGCGGACGGGCTGCATATCGATGAAGCGCGCGCGCGCTTCCCGCAGATGAGCCTCTTCTTCAAAGAGTATTTTACGCCCATCGCTCCTGGCGGTGAAAGTTGGGCCAGTTTTCAGTTTCGCGCGTCGGCAGCGCTCGAACGTCTGGTGACGCGCCATCACGGTGAAACCATCGTCGCCGTCTGTCACGGCGGCATTGTCGAAGTGTCGTTTCTCTTCATGCTTGGGCTTGGTCCTCAGGTGCGCGGACGCAATGCCTTCCACATACGCAATACCGCAATCACGCACTGGCGCCAGGTCACAAGCCGCGATGGACGGCTGGAATGGCAGTTAATCGCGCATAACGACTGCTGGCATCTACGCAACCTGGAGCCTGAACAGAGCCATGCCTGATGCGCACGATCCACTTCCTCCGGTTGACATCATTAGCGACGCCGATCTCTTCCCGCAGTTGATGGCGGCGCTGCGTGATATGCACGGCGAGATCGCGGCAGTTCAGCGACCCGCCGGTTATATATTCTATGGTCTGGAAGACCCGGGCGCGGAGATGTACCTGTTGTACCGCGGGCGCGTTCGTCTCTACACAATTTCGCCAGAGGGACGCGCACTCACCGTTCTGCTGCTCGATGCGCCAGCAGTGTTCGGCGAGGTGACGCTGGCGGAGGGTGCGCATTACGATAGTTATGCGGTCAGCGTCACTCCCTGCACGGTCGGGGTGGTGCGACGCGACGCGCTCCGTCGGGCGTTGCAGGCGCAACCGTCGCTCGCCCTGCGCTTCATGACGGTGATGAGTCGCCGCCTGCGCGCTATCGAGCGTAAACTGTCCGATATTGCCTTCAAGAGCGTGCCGCAACGCCTGGCGGCTGCGCTGCTGGGGTTGTGGGCCGAACGGCGCGACATGCCCCCTACTGTGCGTTCGACCCATCAGCAACTCGCCGAACTGATCGGGTCGCACCGCGAAACGGTCACAAAAGCGATTGGCGATTTTCGCGCCGCCGGGTTGATCCGGGTCGATGACGATGCGATTCATCTGGTCGATCTGGTGCGACTCGGCGATCTGGCGTATTCGTGACCCCGGATTTGCGATAGCGCTCGTGGATCGTGTACAATCTCGCCGGGGGCGAATCCGGAGGTCGTTGAGCTGAACCATGTCGATTGCCGAACTTCCGTCACGGGTCACCGTAACGCCTGACGAGAGCACAATCCCCGCAATGGCGCGCCCGCGTGCAGCGACGCTCACGCTCGAACAGGCTGCGTATCTTGTTATCCTCCTCCTGGCGCTGGTTTCGCGATTGTGGGGGTTGGGCGACCGCGCACTGCATCACGATGAGACGCTGCACGCCTTCTTTTCGTGGCTGATCTTTCGTGGCGAAGGGTATGTGCACGATCCGTTGCTCCACGGTCCTTTCCTCTATTTCTTTGGGGCATTGATCTATTTCCTCTTCAGCGTCAGCGATGCCACGGCGCGCCTGGGTCCGGCGCTGTTCGGCGTGGCGCTGGTGATGATGCCCTATCTGCTGCGGCGTGAGTTGGGACGTAGCGCGGCACTGCTGGCATCGCTCTATCTCCTGATCTCCCCCGCCTTCATGTATATCGCGCGCTTCATCCGTCACGATCCGTACACGATTCTGTTCGAGTTGCTGGCGCTTATCGGCGCGGTGCGCTATGCGACGACCAGACGCCCGCTGTGGCTGTATGTGATGGCCCTCGCACTGGCGTTGATGTTTGTGACGATGGAGACCTTCTTTCTCTATCTTGCGATCTTTGTCCCGCCGGTTGCGCTGGCGTTGTTCTGGAAGGTGTGGAAGCCAGGTGTGGCAGTTCTGGCGGCGCTGGGGATCGCGGTCGTGGCGCTGGTGTTCTGGCTGCCAGGATACCCGGAACGCCCGTTCCCGACCAGCGATACGGTCAATCGGGTTGCCGGACCGTACATCTGCCCAAGTGAACTGCAACCCTTCCCCCCCCCCAACCCGATGCGCGTCGCTCGCCCCGGTCCGATCTTTGGCTGGCCCCCGCTGGCGACGTTTGACAACAATTATGCGCTGTGCGTCCGTCATCAACCGGACGATAATTTCGGTCTCTACTTCATCAAACTTGGCGAGTTCTTCGGGCATCCGGCGATCCTGACCGGGCTTGTGCTGGTCCCGACAACGCTGGCGGCGCTCTGGTGGATCGTCTGGCGACGGCGCGACACGACCGGCATGACCCGTTGGGAACGTGCGCGCGCGAGCGGCGATCCGACGGTCGCGGTTTTTGCAAGTCTGGCGCAGGACCGGCGTCTGTTGATCGCGGGCGGGCTTTTTTTTCTGATTTATACCCTGTTCTTCACCGCATTTCTGACCAATACCGCTGGCGTCATCACCGGTACGACCGGTTCGCTCCTCTACTGGCTGGCGCAGCACGAGGTTGAACGTGGCGGTCAACCGCCGCACTACTACGCGGTGCTGCTGGCGATCTACGAGCCGCTGCTGATCCTGTGGGGTCTGGCGGGTCTGATAATGGTGGGAGCGCTGGGATGGCAACGGCGACGCCACACACGCAACCGCGCCGATCCCGACGCCGATGGAGATGCCGCGCCTGGGCGCGCAACCCTTGACACCGCCACCGCTCCTGGCGGCGCCACAGTGCTGCCGTTTGTCCTGGCGTGGTGGAGTGTAGCTACATTTGCACTCTACTCGTGGGCGGGCGAAAAGATGCCATGGTTGACAGTGCACGTCGCCCTGCCACTCACATTGCTGGGGGCGTGGGCTGCGGGGCGCACGCTGGAATGGTGGCGCCGCGCGGTCGATGATGATGAAGCACGGGATGGATCGGTATTGAGCCAGATCGCACGTCCATTCCCGATCTTCCTGGGGGTGCTGACGGTCATCAGCGCTTATTGTCTGATCCTGCTGAGCGTGACGATCAACGACGCAACGATCAACAGCAATCCGCAACTTGCAGCACTCACGCCATGGATCGCGCCACTCTGGATGATGCTGACCGCGCTGCTCACCGCCGGTGCGTGGATGCTACGCGGGCGACGCTGGGCGCTGGGGGCGCTCATGGCGGGGGTCACGCTGATTGTAGCGGTTTACACGCTGCGCAGCGCGTATCAACTCAGTTTCCGCTACGGCGATGTGCCGCGGGAGATGATGATCTACACCCAGACGTCGCCTGATGTGAAGCGGGTGATCGACCGGCTCGACGAGGCGCTGCGCCGGCGCAGCAACGCAACGACCGCGACGGTCTGGTACGATAACGAGACCGTGTGGGACTGGTACCGCATCCGTTTTGCCCGCACCGAGGAGCAACCGCCGCAACTCCGGCGCGCTCCGGGCGACGATGTGATCGCCGTGCTTATGCTGCTCGAAAACTACGAGAATGAGCAGAATCGCCGTTTTCTGGAAGGGTTCGTGGTGCAACGCTATCCGTTGCGCTGGTGGTTCCCGGAAGAGGAAACGTATCGCCTGCCGCGCGACTGGAGGACGGCCAAGGTGACCGAACGTTCGTCACTCCTGATGCGTCTCCTGCGCCAGCCGTTCGATCCGGTCGTGTCGCGGCAGTTCTGGAACTATATCCTGTACCGCATCCCGCCGCATCCGCTCGGTTCGACCGATTTTGTCATCGCGGTGCGCCCCGAAGCGGCGCCTGAGATCGGGCTGGGTCTCGGCGGCGAGCGGTGAGACGTCCGCAATCGCGCGGTGGCGTCGTTTGGGTTTCAACAGTATCGAGGCGAAACAATGGCGATTCTTTCACGAGATCCGCGCAGCGTCGCAGCTGCTCCCGGCGGGCTGGATCGCCCGTTGAGCCTGGCATGGCTTTCGGTTGATGTGCTGCTGTTCGCACTGCTCATTGTGGCGAGCATCATTGCGCACCTGTACGGGCTTGGACGTATGGCGCTCCACCATGACGAGTCGATCCACGCCTGGATGAGCTGGAAGTTCTACACCGGCGCTGGCGGCTTCGTCTGCTGGGGCGGGCGTGTGTCGGCGACCTACTGCTACGATCCGGTGTATCACGGACCGTCGCTCTATGTGCTGACCCTTTTCTCCTATTTTCTGTTCGGCGATGGCGACCTTCAGGCGCGGTTGCCGCAGGCGCTCGCCGGGATCGCGATGGTCGCTTCCGCCTGGATGTTGCGTCCCTACCTGGGCGCGCGCGGCGCGTTGCTGGCGGGCGTGTTGCTGGCGTTCACGCCGACGCTGCTGTACTACACCCGCTTTGCGCGCCACGATGGGTTGATGGTGCTGTGGACGCTCTGGATCGTGATCGGCTTCTTCCGCTATATCGATACGGCGCAACCGCGGTACCTGTACCTGCTGGCAGTCGGCATCGCGCTGGCGCTGGCCACCCACGAACTCTACTACATTCTGGGGTTCATCTTCGGCTGGTTCCTCATCATCCGCGTGCTGTACGAACTGCTGCCGCGCCGCACCATGACGATTGCCCTCGGTACAATCGCCGTCGTCACAGTGCTGATCGAACTGAGCATCATCAGCGGGTTGTGGTACGGGCGCCTGACGCCGACGCTGCGCGCGGATGGCATTTCGCTGCTCTTCTTCACGGTTGCCAGCGGTGGGTTGATCATGTCGCGGGTGTGGGACCAGACGCCGTTGTTTGTTCCGCGACTCGTCGCGCTGTGGCGCGAGCAACGCGCCCATCTTTGGATTGCGCTTGGCGTGCTGGCAGCGATCTTTGTCGTGCTCTACAGCACATTCTTCGCCGACATGCAGAGCGTGTTCGCCGGACTGTACGCTGGACTGGCGTACTGGCTCGGCTCGCAGCAGGAATATGCACGCGGCGATCAACCGTGGTACTACTATCTGATGCTCATGTCGCTCTATGAGCCGCTGGCATTCTTCGGCGGGCTGGCAGCGACGGTCTACCTCTTTACCCGCGGCGTGCGCCTGCGCCATCACCCTCAGGCCGTTGATGAACCATCGTCTGATGGCGTCGAAACGCCCGATACGCCGCCGCGTGCGTCGGTCGAATCGGCGCCGGAGATGCACACGTCGTTCGCCGGGCGTCCGGCGACGGCGCTGTTTCCACTGTTTCTGGCATTCTGGTTCCTCTGCTCATTTGTGGCATTCTCGTGGGCGGGCGAGAAGATGCCCTGGCTCAACTCGCACATTGCGTTGCCCGCCAATCTGCTCCTGGCATGGGCGCTGGCGCGACTGGGCGCGAGCCTGAACTGGCGAGAACTCGACCGCCGCGCCTGGCTCGTGCCAGCAGCTGTATTCCTGATCGTTACTGCGATTGCAGTGGCGTTCTGGCGTTTCGGTCAGATGAGCGCCGGTCAGCAAGGGCAGGCGAACCTGTTGCAGGGCATCCTGCTGCTTGGACTGATCGGCGGATTGATCTACCTGATCGTCGTGGTTGCGCAGCGGATCGGCGCGCGCGCAACCCTGGCGCTGGGGGCGCTCACCGTTGCGGCGCTCATGGGCGCCTATACCCTGCGCGCCACATGGCTGGTGGTGTACGACCACCCCGATACGCCGGTCGAACCGCTGATCTATACCCAGAGCACACCCGACATCCCGTTGATCGTCGCGCAGATCCGCGACCTGGCGATCAGTCAGACGCGCAATGCCAGGAGCGTGAACGACCCGACCGGCGGACTCTCGATGCCGATCATTATGGATACCGGCGACCCTGCGCAGGACGGGGAAGGGAGTCTTGCCTGGCCCTACCAGTGGTATCTGCGCGATTTCAAGCGGATCGAACTGCGCAATTCGGACGCCTTCCGCGCTGCAACCCCCGAAACATTCCTGGTCGATCCGCCGCAGGGCGCGGGGGAACGCATTCCAGCGCCGGTGGTGATGGTGTCGCGGGTCAGCCTGAACGAAACAGCGCGACAGGCGCTGGAAAACGACTATGTGCGTCTGTACGACACCAAACTGAACTGGTGGTTCCCGGAAGGAAACAAGTGCGATCCGCAGAGTCCCGGCTATAAGCGGTTCTACTTCGCCTATCCGGGCAGCCTGGGGGATGTGAGCAAAGCATGCCCGACGCTGCAACCGCAGGATGTGCCGCCGGTATGGGCGCCGCTGCTCTGGATGTTCGACAGTTCGCACTGGGAGAACACCAGGCGCTACCTGCTGTACCGCGACCTGCCGCAACCGCTGCGTCTCGACGGGCGCGAGATGTCGGTGTGGGTGCGCCGCGACCTGGCGCGCGTCGGCGATGCGCCGGCTGTAGCTGCCACCGGCAGCATCATCAGACTGGTGGCGACCGATATTTTCGGCGAGTTTGGGAACGCGCCGGGGCAACTGGTGCAACCACGCGGCATTGCTATCGACCCGCAGGGGAATATCATCGTTTCGGACAGCGCCAACCATCGCCTGATCGTGTTCGATCCATCCGGCACGCCGATCCGCACCATCGGCAGTTTCGGCAGCGGCGACGGTCAATTCTACGAACCGCGCGGCGTCGCCGTTGACGCTCAGGGGAACATCTATGTCGCCGATACCTGGAATGCGCGCATCGTCAAACTCGACCCGCAGGGAACCTTCCTCGCCAGCTGGGGAGTCGGGCGTGACGATTTCGGCGATGGACGCCGCGCTTCGCCAACCGGCGGCACGCAGGACGCGAACCTTGCCCGACCGCTCGACCTGTTCGGTCCGCGCGGCGTGGCCGTCGACGCCGACGGGAACGTGTATATCGCCGATACCGGCAACAAACGGATCGTGGTCACCGACACCGACGGCAACTACCGCTATCAGTGGGGGTACGACGGCAGCGCATCGGGGCAGTTCAACGAACCGACCGGCGTCGCCGTCGATGAGAACGGCACCGTATTCGTCGCCGACACCTGGAACAGTCGGGTGCAGGCATTTGCGCGCGCCGACAACGGGCAGGTCAGCCCGCTGCCCTACGCCATCTGGCGGGTGCCCGGCTGGCAACCGCAAACCTACGATGATCCGTTCATCGCAGCGCAGGGCGGGCGGGTGCTGGTCAGCGTGCCGGCGCGCAACACCCTGCTGCTGACCGATGACAGCGGCGCGGGGTTGATCTCCTGGGGTGGAACCGGCAGCGATGCCGCTTCGGTCAATCTACCGTGCGGCGTGGCATTCGCGTCAGATGGCTCGGTGCTGGTTGTGGACCGCGGGAACGTGCGGATTATGCGCTTCAGCCTGCCGAATGTTGCGCCATCGGCGCCAACCGACGCACCCCTGCGGTAGTTTCTCTGCGGTGCGTCTTTGCCCCTCATCCCCCAACCCCCTTCTCCCACAAGGGGTTTAAGGGCGGACAGAACGTTTGAGCAAAGATACGTTTTCTGCCATTGCAATGCGCAATCTGCTATTCTGTCCGCCCCTACGCACTGCACTGGCAGGGGCGGGTTCCAAACCTGCCTGCCATGGCGTTCTGATGCTGCTGGAAATGTGCATCGCACATATTTTCTGTCCGCCCTTGAACCACAAGGGGAGAAGGGGGTTGGGCGTCCTGATGGCTGAAACGGGAGATGGCACGCAGGGGCTTCCCAAAAACCCACCCTTTCAAGGATGCCCTGGTCCACTGGAAGCGGCGCACCCCTGTGCGGCACACAGGAAGCAGCGGCGTATACCGGCGCCTGTGGTTCCGCCAGATCAAAGAGGACAGCGGGCGCGACGCTAATGCAACCAGACTGCAAAGCGCTATGCCGCGATCAATCGTCGCCTGCTCGATAGCGCAGATCAGCAATGGCGACAGGGAGACAATGTTGCTTCTCGTCGTTCATCCCGGTCGCTCCACACTACTCCACAATGAAAGGGGGAAAGAGCACAGTTAACGTGAGGATAGGATGCTAGCATGCTAGTACACCTCGAAATGGCGGTGATCTCCTGTCCTTCATCATGGCATACTCCGAAGGGGCAATGATAGCAAATCCTATCGATATGAAGATTGAGCATTTACAGCAGTTCTCAGATACGTTGACCCCTGTTCGGGTCTGCCGCGTTGCGCAAGGCGCCCGCTTCCGCTGCGCTCCCGATCTCTGCGCCTCCGCGCCTCCGTGCGAGCCGGTCTGATGCACACAGAGACGCGGAGCACGCGGAGGGAGGGCGCACACGGCGTCTGCTTTCGATGGCAGGTGCAACTCTGCTTAACAAGACCAATCTTTGTGAGAGGGCGATCAGAAAACCGGATTTGTGGTATCATGATGGCGACCATGCCGTTCTGATGAGGAGCAATCTCGTATGCCACGACGTGCACGTCGATCCTATCCAACCAAGGATGCGACCGATCTGACCGATGCGCAATGGGCCGCCATCGCGCCACTCGTCATCACCCCGTCGCCCAACGGCGGGCGTCCGACCGAAATTGATCGCCGCGCGATCGTCAACGCCCTGCTGTACAAACATCGCACGGGCTGTCAATGGCGCATGCGTCCAAAAGATTTTCCGCCAATGAGCTCTGTTCGGTACTATTTCGACAAATGGAATCGTGATGGAACATTCATCAAAATCAATGATACCTTGCGCAAACTGGCGCGACAAGCGTTGAATCGCGACCCGGAGCCGTCCATCAGCGTCCTGGACTCCCAATCCGTCAAAACGACCGAAGCAGGCGGAGAACGCGGCGACGATGGGGGAAAAAAAGGTCAACGGGCGCAAACGGCAATTCTGGGTTGATACAAATGGGTTCTTGCTGCGCGTGCTCGTCCATCCGGCAGACATTTCTGATACCGAAGGCGCGGAGTGGCTTTTGGCCGCGCATCATCAATCGTTTCCTCGGATGCAAGAAATTCGGGTGGATGAAGGATACAAACAAGGGTTAAATGAATGGCTGCAACAGAACACGACGATACGCCTGAATGTCATCGAAAAACCGCCTGGACAAAAGGGATGTGCGGTCATCCCGAAGCGATGGGTGGTAGAACGCTCGATTGCGTGGGCGGGACGCAATCGGTTGTTGCGGCGAATAATTATTCGCCGCAACAACCGCAACCCAGAATCAAGCGAAGCCTTTCTTTATCTCGGTTCTATTGCAATGCTCCTGAATAGGCTTTATCCGAGGTGTTAGTTTTTGATCACGCTCTGAGAACTGCTATAAATCCGCTCTACCGCGCTAGCCGTGGGGCTGATGGAGATTGAGAATATAATCCGCTATGCCGAACTTGCCGTGGGGCTGATGGAGATTGAAAATTAAATTCGCTATACTGCGCTAGCCGTGGGGCTGATGGAGATTGAGCATTTAATCCGCTCTACCGCGCTAGCCGTGGGGCTGATGGAGATTGAGAATATATTCCGCTCTACCGCGCTAGCCGCGGGGCTGAAGCCCTCGGCTATGCAAGGCGAAGCCCGCCTGCGCGGGCTATGGCGGATTATTTCTTCAAAGACCATTATTTCGGTCACCGTGCGGGGCAGACGGAGATTGAGAATATAATCGCTATGCCGAACTTGCCGTGGGGCTGATGGAGATTGAGCATTTATGGCAGTTCTCATAGAGCTTGAACCTCCTCGGACGACCGCAGCGCATGCGGGCTCAAGCCCTCCCTGAGCGCGTGGAAGCCCCTGCGGGGCTGACGCGTCCAATCACCCCTCTTTATGCCGAGGGGTCGCCAGGTTGATCCAGCCCGCAGGGTTTGCCCGACCTCAGATAGGGCTTATGGTCTTTGAGTAAATAATCCATCATAGCCCGCGCAGGCGGGCTTTGCATTCCATAGCCGAGGGCTTTAGCCCCACGGCAAGGGCGTATACCGGATTTATTTCTCAATCTCCATCAGCCCGCCTGAGGCGAAGGTGGAACGTTCCAGAAATCCAGTCAAGGATTCAACGTATCTGAGAACTGCTATATCTTCAAAGACCCTGAGGGGCGCTGCGCCCCCATATGCGTAGGGCTAATGGAGATTGACCCCATCACCCCGCCCTCCCTTCCCCAACCGGGGTGAATACCCTATAATACGTATCATCTGCAATCCTGCAACCCACAGGAGACGCGCATGGATTCGTCGTCCATCACCCCCGGCAGCATTCTTCGAGGTCCGCTCTGGCCCGAGCCGATCCAGGTCGATATGGTCGAAGATATGGGCGACTATGTGCGCATCGTCGGCGCAACGGTGCGCTCGCGCCAGCATATCGACCAGTGGCTGAGCCGCGCCGAACTGCGCGCCATTGCATCGGAACGGGGTGCATCCCATTTCGGCGCCGATCCCCGTCACTTTTTCCTGGCAATTGAAGCCTGTCGCTATCGCCTGGCATCGCTCTATGACCCGCTGCTGGCGATGCACACCTCCAAGGTAGACCCGCTGCCGCATCAGATCGAAGCCGTCTACGGGCATGCGCTCAAACTGCCGCGTATTCGGTTCCTGATCGCCGACGATCCGGGCGCCGGCAAGACGATTATGGCCGGGCTGATCATTAAGGAATTGAAACTGCGCCATCTGGCGACCCGCATCCTGATCGTCGCTCCCGGACACCTCAAAGACCAGTGGCGACGTGAACTGAAGGATCGTTTCGAGGAAGATTTTGTCGTTGTGGATCGCGCTACCCTGGGCGCATTCTACGGTCAGAATGTCTGGGCGCGCGAATCACAGGTGATTACCTCGATAGACTTCGCCAAGCAGGAAGAG